>NZ_JABWRI010000005.1:0-244954 GCF_014268865.1 Pseudomonas sp. BW16M2
AGCGCTTGACGGGCATCCATGCCCGTCACCTCCCTCCGCAAGAACTCCGCTCGGCCTCCTGAAGTCGCAATTGGCGTCGCCTGAACTATCGCGCACTTAGAAGCAACAGCAAGATCAAGATCAAGATCAAGATCAAGATCAAGAGATGCGAAGTTGGAGGTTAGATAATTGGCAATGTGTTGACTGCCTGCGATGGCAACCGAGAGATTTAAAACAAACTTGAATGACCATAATACGCCATCCAAGCCTGCTCGGTTTCAGGACACCATAAGCATCCCGAAACCGAACTAGATAAAATCAGGCCTGCCGCGCCTTCTTGATCCGGAACGCCACCCACAACACAGCAATCCACGCCGGAATCAACATCACCGAAATACGAATCGGCGGCGTCAGGTACATCACCACGAGGATCAGCACGATGAACGCCAGGCACAGGTAGTTGGTCAGCGGATGCCCCAGACTCCGGTAGAACGGCTGGATACCCGCCGCCAGCTTGGCCTTGCGGAACTTCAGGTGGGTAATGCTGATGCTCGCCCAGTTGATCACCAGCGCCGACACCGCCAGAGCCATGAGCAGACCGAAGGCCTCGCCCGGCATCAGGTAGTTGATCACCACGCACAGACCAGTGGCGAAGGCCGACACGCCCAGCGCGGTGAGCGGCACGCCACGACGGCTGACCTTGAGCAGCTGGCGCGGCGCGTCACCCTGCGTGGCCAACCCGAACAGCATGCGGCTGTTGGCGTACACGCAGCTGTTGTAGACCGACAGCGCGGCGGTCAGCACCACAACGTTGAGGATGGTCGCAACCAGGTCGCTGTCCAGCTCGTGGAAGATCATCACGAACGGGCTGCCGCCCTGCACCACCTTCTGCCACGGATACAGCGACAGCAGCACGGCCAGCGCGCCGATGTAGAAGATCAGGATGCGATAGACCACCTGATTGGTCGCCTTCGGAATACTTTCACGCGGGTTGGCCGCCTCGGCGGCGGTGATGCCCACCAGCTCCAGGCCACCAAAGGAGAACATGATCACCGCCAGGGCCATGATCAGCCCGGTGACGCCATTGGGGAAGAAGCCGCCGTACTGCCACAGGTTGGCGACGCTGGCATCCGGCCCACCGTGGCCACTGGTCAGCAGCCAGGCGCCGAAACCGATCATGCTGACGATCGCCACCACCTTGACCAGGGCGAACCAGAACTCCATTTCGCCGTACACCTTCACCTGGGTCAGGTTGATCGCGTTGATCACCACGAAGAAGATCGCCGCCGTGGCCCAGGTGGGGAAGTCCGGCCACCAGTACTGCACATAGATACCCACCGCGGTGAGCTCGGCCATGCCGACCAGCACGTAGACCACCCAGTAGTTCCAGCCCGAGACGAAACCGGCGAACTCGCTCCAGTACTGGTGCGCGAAGTGGCTGAAGCTGCCGGCGACCGGCTCCTCAACCACCATCTCGCCCAGCTGGCGCATGATCAGGAAGGCCATCAGGCCGGCGATGGCGTAGCCCAGCAACACCGACGGGCCGGCCAGCTGGATGGTCTGGGCGATGCCCAGGAACAGCCCGGTGCCGATGGCCCCGCCCAGCGCGATCAGCTGGATATGGCGATTCTTCAGCCCGCGCTGCAAGCGCTCGGGCGTGCTCTGGTCTTGCATGAAGTGTCCTTTAGGTGAGGCAGTGTTATTGGTTTTGCTTGCAATGGACTAGATCCATCCACCCCATTGCAAGAAGAAAATCCCGATGTTCGTGGTGACGGCGGCCATCAGCGTGGTGATCACGATGATCGACGCCGCCAGCTCATGGTTGCCGTTGGCTTCCCGCGCCATCACATAACTGGCCGCCGCGGTGGGGCTGCCGATGTAGAGGAACAGGATGCCCAGCTCCGCGCCGCGAAAACCGCACAACCAGGCGCCAAGCGTTCCCAGCACCGGCAGCCAGACCATCTTCACCAGGCTGACGTCGATGGCCAACCGGCCACTGTCGCGCAGCGCCGCCAGTGACAGGGTGCCGCCGATGCAGATCAGCGCCAGCGGCAAGGTCATCTGTGCCAGGTAGTCCCCCGAGGTAAGCAGCCAGTTAGGCAGCGGCACCTGGCCATAGGCCATGGGCGTGGCCAGCAGCACGCTGATGATCAACGGGTTGCTGAGGATGCTCTTGCAGATACTCCACGGGTCGGATTTCAGGTCCGGGCTGTACACCGCCAGGACCACCGCCGACAACGAGTTGTACAGCAGGATCACCAGCCCGGCCAGCACCGCGCCGAGGGATATACCGTAGTCGCCATACAGGCTGGCCGCCAGTGCCAGGCCGATCACGCCGTTGTTGCCGCGAAACGCGCCCTGCGTGTAGACGCCCCGGTCCGCCCGCGGACAGCGCCAGATCGCCAGGCCCCAGGCCAGGCCGAAACACGCCAGCGTCGCGACCACGAAGTAGAGGATCACCCCCGGTTTCACCGCCGCCGCCAGGTCGGCGTGGTAGATGCCGAGGAACAGCAGCGCCGGCATGCACACGTTGAACACCAGCTTCGAGGCGACCCGGTTGAAGTTGTCGTCGATCAAACGGATGCGCTTGAGCAGCACGCCCATGAACAGCATGGCGAACACAGGGGCCGTGATGTTCAGTGTCTGAATGAGAAGGGCAAGCATGCAACGTGTTCCCGGGAAATACCGTCAGGGGCGCAATCATACGTGAGTGCCGGGGGAGTTGCGCCCGCCACAGCAGCCAGATACCCGCACAAAGAGGCCTTGACGTAGGAATTTTCCTGAATATAGTACGGATTACTGTATATGCATACAGTATAAAAATGGATTATCCGGACATTGCAAGGAGCAAATCATGTCAGGAATGCACACAATGCCTGCGGCCGCGAAGGCCCAGGCAACGCTGGTGGTCGCCGACCTCGAGCAACTGTTCGAGGAACAGGGCGTCGCCCTGCCCGGCAGCGACAGCCATCTGGTGCTGGTCATGCATGGCCACCACACCGTCAAGTACCACCGCCTTGCGCCGCCACCGGCGCGCGGCCCATCCGCACGGCGCGGACCGGAGCTGTTCTTCGAAGGCGGCGAACACACCGCCATCGGCGACAACACTCTGCTGCGCTTTGAGGCGGGTCAACCGGGTATCCCCGCCCACCAGTCGCCACTGCCGTTGCCCAACGGCCTGAGCCTGACCTATGGCCAGGTGATCGCCCTGGGCGGCGACTTCTACGGTTTGCCCGATCGCCCGATCGCCGATGGCGTCAACGACGCCGAACGGGTCGATCGCTTCACCCAGGCCTTCGATTCCCTGGCGCGCCTGCCAGCGGCCAAGGCGGAAGCCGAACAGATCCTTGCGGTCATGCAGGAAGAAATCGGCGCCGCCAACCAGGCCATCAAGGACGGCCGCCAGCCCCACGAGGCCTATGACGCGCTGGGTGACAGCCTGTCGGCGCGCTGGAACCGCATCACCGGGGGCGGCAGCTTCGCCTCCGACCTGTTCCCCCTGGGCCGCTACCTGAAACTGGCCGCCAGCAACTGGGACCACTTCGGCCCCTGGGCGCTGGCGGCCTACCAGGCCGGCCACGCCGCCGCCCTGCAGCAGGCGTTGAAAGCCCGCGCCAGCGGCGAAGAACGCGACCTGCAACTGGCCTACGCGATGAACGCCTTCGCCGACCACTTCCTCACCGACCTGTTCTCCGCCGGCCACCTGCGGGTGCCGCGCAAGGCCCTGGCTGACACCGTCACGCCAAGTGACGTCGGCTCGCTGATCTCGCGCTTCATGCACGACGAGGACAGCAAGTACGGCCTGGCCGTGCGCAATGCCGAAGGCGAGCAATGGCGCGCCTACGGCGACAAGCGCTACTTCGACAGCGTCGACGTGGCCAACCGTCGCCAGGTGGGCCGCGCCGTGCAACGTTCGGCCGACGAGGTGTTCCAGGCCTTCGCCGAAGGTCGCGCGCCGGCGGCGAAGGACTTCGCGGCGCTGCGCCTGGCGCCCGACCTGCGGGCCGCCGAGCAGGATCTGGTGCCCGGCAACTTCGCCCCGCTGTACTTCCAGGACGGCAAGACCGTGCTGCGGCGCAAGGATGTCAACGACCTCAACGACCGCAACCGCATCGGCGACTGGTGGGGATGGAGCACCTACCTGCTGCTCAAGGACTACAAGCCGAACAAGCCCACCGGCTTCATTGATGCCCCGGCCACCACGCCGGCGATCACCGGCTGGGAGCGCCGCGAGCCCAATGGCCTGAACTGGCAGCGGGGCAACGCGGTGCGCTACGCCTTCAGCGTCACCGACCTGCTCAACGAGTCGTACATCGGCCCGTGGAGCGCCTATGTCGAGTTGACCGACCAGTTCCACCCGAGCGTGCAGGTGCCGGCGGACAGCAAGCAACGCGGGCGCAACCTGTTCCGCCAGTTCCGCGGCGGTTCACCGGAACTGATCGCCAGCCTGGACAGCAAGACCACGCTCTATATCGATCGCAACGCGTGACAAGGAGGTCACCGATGAATATCAAGGTCAAACTGGAACTGGCTTCGGGCCAGTCGATGGAAGGTATGCCGCTGGAGTTGCTGCGTGCCGGCAAGGTGATTGGCCGGGCGAAAGTGCCGGCAGGGGGACAGGTGGCGTTCGAGGCGCCATCGGGGACTGGGCAGCTGGCGGTGCGGGTTGACCGCTCGGGGGTGAAAGCTTCCTAAAGCCAATAGAATGCCATCGCGGGGCAAGCCCGCTCCCACAGCCTGTGTTCGGACTGTGGGAGCGGGCTTGCCCCGCGATGCTTGCTTAGCGCCGCACCGGGCGCTTCTGCAACTTGCGCTGCAGCGTGCGCCGGTGCATGCCCAGCGCGCGCGCCGTGGCGGAGATGTTGCCTTCGTGCTCGCTCAGCACCCGCTGGATGTGCTCCCACTGCAGGCGATCCACCGACATCGGGTTTTCCGGCACCAGGGTGTCCAGGTCGGTGTGCTCCGAGAGCAGCGCCGCCAGCACATCATCGGCGTCCGCCGGCTTGCACAGGTAGTTGCAGGCTCCGCGCTTGACCGCCTCGACCGCCGTGGCGATGCTTGAGTAGCCGGTCAGGATCACCACGCGCATCTCCGGGTCCAGCTCCAGCAGCTTGGGCAGCAGCACCAGGCCAGAGTCGCCTTCCATCTTCAGGTCCAGCGTGGCGTAGTCCGGCAGGTCCTGCTCAGCCAGCTTGAGGCCTTCCTCGGCGGAACCCGCAGTGCTCACGCGGAACCCGCGACGGGCCATGGCCCGGGCCATCACCCGGGTAAAGGTGGCGTCGTCATCCACCAGCAGCAGGTGCGGCAGTTCTTCGCCTTCGACCTGGTTTTCTTCGCTCATCTTGCATCTCCTCGCTTGCCATGGGGCAGGCGCAATTCGGTCAGGGTGCCACCCTGCTCATGACTATAGAGTTTCACCGAACCGCCCGCACGCGTCACGCTGGCCTTGCTCAAGAACAGGCCCAGGCCGAAGCCTTTGCCCTTGGTGGTAATGAAGGGTTTGCCGATCGCCTCGGCGATGGCCGGCGGCACGCCGGGGCCATGGTCGCGGATGCTGATGACGATGTCCTGGGCGTCCCAGTCCAGGCGCACCTCCAGGTAGTCCGGGCAGGCATCGGCGGCGTTGTTCAACAGGTTCAGCAGCGCCTGGGTCAGGTCCGGCGGCGGTGTCAGCCGCGGCACCACGCCATCGCGCAGGCGCTGGAAGCGATAGCTGGCCTCCGGGCGCATCAGGTGCCAGCGGTTGAGCGCCTCGTCCAGCCAGGCGGTGACGTCCTGCTCGACGATCGCCAGGCGCCGGTTGGCCTCGGCGGCGCGCACCAGCTGCTGCAGGGTCTCCTTGCACAGTTTGACCTGGTCCTGAAGGATCTGCAGGTCTTCTTGCAACAGGGGGTCGGCATGATCCTGACGCATCTCGTTGAGCAGCACGCTCATGGTCGCCAGCGGCGTGCCCAGCTCATGGGCGGCGCCAGCGGCCTGGGTGGCCACGGCCAGCAGCTGCTCGTCGCGCAGGCTTTCTTCACGGCGTTCAGCGCGCAGGTTCTCCTGCCGACGCAGCTCCTCGGCCATGCGCGCGGCGAAGAAGGTGATCACCCCCGCAGCCAGGGCAATGCTCAGCCACATGCCGTAGACCTGCATGGTGTCGCGGGCCAGCGGCAGCGTTTCCAGCGGGTAGTACTGCACCAGCAGCAAGCTGTAGGCCACCAGGGCAATGCCCGAGAGCACCAGCGAGTAGATCCATGGCAGCGTCACTGCGGCGATCGCCAGCGGCACCAGGTAATAAGAGACGAAGGGGTTGGTCGAGCCGCCCGAGTAATAAAGCAGGGCACTGTGGATCAGCAGATCGCAGGCCAGTTGCAGGGCGTATTCGAGCTCGGTGACCGGCAGCGACAGGCGCAGGCGCAGGGCGGTGAACGCGCACAGCAGCGACGACAGCGCCAGCGTCACCGCCAGCGAGAACCACGGCAGCGGCAGCAGCTCGGTCCAGTAGGCCACGCCCACGGAGCCGGCCTGGGCCGCCAGCACGAGAATGCGGATGAAGGTCAGGCGCCAGAGGTTCTGGCGTGTAGCGGACAACGGTTGTGCGACGGCGAGCATGAGCTCTCCCAATGAGTGCTCCAGGAAAATCGGCTGGAGTATACCGAAGCCGGGCGCCTCGCTGCAGCGATGCGGCAAAGCGCCACACTTTGTCACAGACTCATGATGGCATTTTTGAACCCACTACACTGTTGCCGGTCTGATCGGCCATGCGTGGAACGGATGTCCTCATCCACGCCTTACCTTGCCAAGGAGCTCCACATGCACATTTCCCGTCGCGGCGCCGCCGCCGTTGCCCTGTCCTGCGGCATGCTCGCCAGCCTGCCGACCCTGGCGGCCGATGAGCCTCGCTACAACCAGGTGTCGCTGCGCGCCGAAGTCAGCAAGGAAGTGGCGCGCGACCTGATGGTCGTGACGCTGTACAGCGAAGCCCAGAACAGCGACCCGGGCAAGCTCGCCAAAGAGATCACCGAGACCATGAACAAGGCCGTGCAGCAGGCCCGCCAGGTCAAGGACGTGAAGATCAGCCAGGGCAGCCGCAACAGCTACCCGATCTACGACACCAAGGGCCAGAAGATCACCGGCTGGCGCGAGCGCGCCGAGCTGCGCCTGGAAGGCGCCGATTTCCCGGCCCTGTCCAAGCTCACCGGCGAGCTGCTGCAGGACCTGAAAATGGGCGGCATGGACTTCTCCATCGCCCCGGCCACACGCAAGTCCAATGAGGACGAGCTGCTCAAGGACGCCGTCGCCGCCTTCAAGGCCCGCGCCCAGCTGGCCACCGAGGCCCTCGGCGGCAAAGGCTACAAGGTGGTCAACCTGAACCTCAACAGCAGCGGCTACCCACGTCCGTACCTGCGCAGCGCACCGATGGCGATGATGGCCAAGGGCGCCGCCGACGAGGCCGCGCCGGCACCGGATATCGAGGCGGGCACCAGCGAAGTCAGCATGAGTGCCGATGGCCTGATCGAAGTCCAGGTCCCCTGACCCCTCCAACTGGATGTCCGGGTCGCGTAAAGCGTCTCGGACAGCAGTTTCAGACCTTTCCTACGCACCAAACGGGTGCGTCTGCTTGTCACATAAAGTGCGAAATATCTTGTAATTTCCGCCCTTTTCTCCCGCGCAAACGATCAACATTCGCCAAAGTTATATGGATGCGACATCCATGTACGTCCGTACCACTATTTTGGCGCCAACCATCCCGCTGAGTGTTGCATTGGGAACACCCCCTGCATAAGTATCCGCAGGTCGGCTCACGAGGCCGCCTCAATTCGAAAAATGACAACAATGAGGCCACCATGCTCAAACACGCAGTCATTCCGTTCCTGGTTGGCGCAGGCTTGCTAGCCGGCGCACCGTTCGCCCACGCCGCGACCAATCTGGTGTTCTGCTCCGAAGGCAGCCCGGCCGGTTTCGACCCTGGCCAGTACACCACCGGGACCGACTTTGACGCCTCCGCCGAAACCATGTTCAACCGCCTGACC
Source organism: Pseudomonas sp. BW16M2 (assembly GCF_014268865.1). Classification (NCBI taxonomy): domain Bacteria; kingdom Pseudomonadati; phylum Pseudomonadota; class Gammaproteobacteria; order Pseudomonadales; family Pseudomonadaceae; genus Pseudomonas; species Pseudomonas sp. BW16M2. The sequence continues at coordinate 7,998 of NZ_JABWRI010000005.1, forward strand.
CAGTTCGAGCGCGGCGGTACCAAGGTCATTCCGGGCCTGGCCACCCAGTGGGAGGTTTCCGATGACGGCAAGACCTACACCTTCCACCTGCGCGAAGGCGTGAAGTTCCATACCACCGAGTACTTCAAGCCAACCCGTGCGTTCAACGCCGACGACGTGCTGTTCACCTTCAACCGCATGCTCGACAAGGACCACCCCTTCCGCAAGGCCTACCCCACCGAGTTCCCGTACTTCACCGACATGGGCATGGACAAGAACATCGCCAAGCTCGAGAAGGTCGACGAGCACACCGTGAAGTTCACCCTCAACGACGTCGACGCCGCGTTCATCCAGAACCTGGCCATGAGCTTCGCCTCGATCCAGTCCGCCGAATACGCCGATCAGCTGCTCAAGCAGGGCAAGGCCGCCGATATCAACCAGAAGCCGATCGGCACCGGCCCGTTCGTGTTCAGCAAGTACCAGAAGGACGCGCAGATCCGCTACAAGGGCAACAAGGACTACTGGAAGCCCGAAGACGTCAAGATCGACAACCTGATCTTCGCCATCAGCACCGACGCCTCGGTGCGCATGCAGAAGCTCAAGAAGAACGAATGCCAGGTCACCCTGTTCCCGCGTCCGGCCGACATCAAGCCGCTGCAGGAAGACAAGAAGCTGCAGATGCCTGAACAGGCCGGCTTCAACCTCGGCTACATCGCCTACAACGTGATGGACAAGGTCAAGGGCAGCAACGACGCCAACCCGCTGTCGCAACTCAAGGTGCGCGAAGCGCTGGACATGGCCGTCAACAAGCAGCAGATCATCGAGTCGGTGTACCAGGGCGCCGGCCAGCTGGCGGTCAACGCCATGCCGCCTACCCAGTGGTCCTACGACACCACCATCAAGGACGCCAAGTACGATCCTGAGAAAGCCAAGCAGCTGCTCAAGGAAGCCGGCGTCAAGGAAGGCACCGAAATCACCCTGTGGGCCATGCCGGTGCAGCGCCCCTACAACCCCAACGCCAAGCTGATGGCCGAAATGCTCCAGTCCGACTGGGCCAAGGTCGGCATCAAGGCCAAGATCGTCAGCTACGAATGGGGCGAGTACATCAAGCGTTCCAAGGGCGGCGAACAAGGCGCCATGCTGATCGGCTGGAGCGGCGACAACGGTGACCCGGACAACTGGCTCGGCACCCTGTACAGCTGCGACGCCATGAGCGGCAACAACTTCTCCAAGTGGTGCTTCAAGCCCTACGACGACCTGATCAAGCAGGCCAAGGCCACCCCCGACCAGGCCAAGCGCACCGAGCTGTACCAGCAGGCGCAACACATCCTCAAGGAGCAGGTGCCGATCACCCCGATCGCCCACTCCACCGTGTATCAGCCAATGAGCACGTCCGTGAAGGACTTCAAGATCAGCCCCTTCGGCCTGAACTCCTTCTACGGGGTCAGCGTGAGCAAGTAGCGCCAAACATCGCCCCGCCGTTTTTTCCGGGGGGACGATGACACGACCGGGCGATACGTAGGGCAATTCCCTCACGCTCGCCGGAACGCTCCCGCACCCAAATCAGTAGCGAACCCTGGCTCCCACATTCTGGCGCACCTATCGTCAGGACCGGGATGTTGCAGCCGCGTTTTGCCTGTCGCGGCCCGAAAAAGACGGACAAAGGATCTGCCATGCGCCTGACCACACTGTGTTCCACCCTGCTTGCCCTCGGCCTGCTCAGCCAGGCCCCGGCGAGCCTCGCCAACAACCTGGTGTTCTGCTCCGAGGGCAGCCCGGCGGGCTTCGACACCGCCCAGTACACCGCGGCCACCGACAACGACGCCGCCGAGCCGATCTACAACCGCCTGGTCGAGTTCGAGCGTGGCGGCACCGCCGTGCAGCCGGGCCTGGCCACCGACTGGCAGGTGTCCGAGGACGGCCTGAAATACACCTTCCACCTGCGCCCCGGGGTGAAGTTCCATGCCAACAAGGACTTCAAGCCCACCCGCGACTTCAACGCCGACGACGTGCTGTTCACCTTCAACCGCATGCTCGACAAGAACCACCCCTTCCGCCAGGCCTACCCCACCGAGTTCCCGTACTTCATCAGCATGGGCCTGGACAAGAACATCGCCAGCGTCGAGAAGACCGACCCGCTGACCGTGGTCTTTACCCTCAACAAGGTCGACGCCGCGTTCCTGCAGAACATCGCCATGGCCTTCGCCTCGATTCTCTCCGCCGAGTACGCCGAGCACCTGCTGGCCGGCGGCAAGGCCAGCGACATCAACCAGAAGCCGATCGGCACCGGCCCGTTCGTGTTCCAGCGCTACCAGAAGGATTCGCAGATCCGCTTCAAGGGCAACAAGGATTACTGGGCGCCAGACCGGGTGAAGATCGACAACCTGGTGTTCTCGATCAACGTCGACCCGTCGGTGCGCATTCAGAAGCTGCGCCGCAACGAGTGCCAGATCACCCTGCACCCACGTCCGGCCGACCTGCCGGCGCTCAAGCAGGACGGCAAGCTGCAGGTGATGACCCAGCCCGGCTTCAACCTCGGCTACATCGCCTACAACACCCAACACCCGCCGTTCGACCGGCTGGAGGTGCGTCAGGCCATGGACATGGCGGTGAACAAGAAAGCGATCATCGAGGCGGTCTACCAGGACGCCGGCCAGGCCGCGTCGAACGCCATGCCGCCAACTCAATGGTCCTACGACAAGTCGATCAAGGACGCGCCCTTCGACCCGGAAAAGGCCAAGCAGCTGCTCAAGCAGGCCGGGGTCAAGGAAGGTACCGAAATCACCCTGTGGGCCATGCCGGTGCAGCGCCCCTACAACCCCAATGCCAAGCTGATGGCCGAAATGCTCCAGTCCGACTGGAGCAAGCTCGGCTTCAAGGTGCGCATCGTCAGCTACGAGTGGGGTGAATACCTCAAGCGCATGAAGAACGGCGAGCACGACATCGCCCTGATCGGCTGGACCGGCGACAACGGCGACCCGGACAACTGGCTGGGCACGCTGTTCAGTTGCGACGCCATCGGCAGCAACAACTACTCGCTGTGGTGCGACACGCAGTACGACGCCCTGGTCAAGAAAGCCAAGCAGGTCACCGACCGCGACCAGCGCACCAGCCTCTACGAACAAGCCCAGCAACGCCTCAAGCAACAGGTGCCGATCACCCCGGTCGCGCACTCCACGGTCAACCAGCCGCTGAGCATCAGCGTGAAAGACTTCAAGGTCAGCCCCTTCGGACGCAACGTTTTTTCCGGCGTCAGCATCGATTGACCCTGCATCGCCCGGCCGGGAGTACGACCCACTCCCGCGCCCGCGTGCAGCCCGGATTTGCCTGGCAACCCCAAGGCAGACACTGCAGTACCGCGTCACCGTGACAAGCCCGGTCCACGAGGTCGGGTGATAACTAAAAAAATATCAGGGAGCTTTCATGTTGATTCGTACCACCACCACCGCACTGGCCTTGTCCGTGGGCGCCTTCTGCGCCCTCGCCCAGGCCGAACCCGTGAGCCAGGACTTCGTGCCGATCGCGCTCAAGTCCAGCAGCGAGCAGGCCGAAGCCAAGGGCTTCATCGATGGCCAGAGCCTGTCCGGCAGCACCCGCAACTGGTACGCCCGCGAACGCGCCACCCGCGCGCCGCTGTGGAAGTACACCAAGAGCGACGGCAGCCGCCACGACACCCACAGCCGCGACAACTGGGTCCAGGGCACCATCCTCAACTACAGCTCGGGCTTCACCGAAGGTACCGTGGGCTTCGCCGTCGAGGCTGCGGCCTACAACGCCATCGCCCTCGAGCAGGGCCGCGCCGCCGTGGCCGGCCCGAACAACCGTACGCTGACCCACAGCGACGGCGATCCGATCGGCCAGTGGAGCAAGATGGGCCTGGGCAACGTCAAGGCGCGCATTTCCAATACCACGCTGACCGTGGGCCGCCAGTCGGTGGACACGCCGATGATCGCCTATATCGGCAACCGTGCGCTGCCTTCGAGCTTCCAGGGCGCGTTCCTGCACAGCGCCGAGTTCGAGAACCTGTCGTTCGACCTGGGCACCTTCGACCGCGTCTCGCCGCGTACCGAGCAGAGCCTGAGCAAGTTCCGCAGCGAATACGGCAACGGCCGGGAAACCGACCGCGCCAGCACCGTCGGCATCAACTACCAGCCGCTCAAGAGCCTGACCACCAGCCTCTACGCCACCAAGGTCGAGGACTTCTGGAACCAGTACTACTTCGGCGCCAACCACGTGCTGGGCGACAGCGCGGTGCTGAGCCTGACCACCGGTCTGAACTACTACAAGACCGTGGACGAAGGCAGCAAGAAGATGGGCGAGATCGACAACGACACCTACAGCCTGTCGTTCGGCCTGACCCACCAGGCCCACACCCTCACCGCCTCCTGGCAGCAGGTCAACGGCAACGAGTACTTCGACTACCTGCACGAAACCAACGGCATCTACCTGGCCAACTCCCTGCTGTCGGACTTCAACGGCCCGAACGAAAAATCCCTGCAGATCAGCTATGTGCTGAACATGGCGCCGTATGGCGTGCCGGGCCTGAAGTTCAACGTCTACAACGCCCGCGGCTGGGACATCGACGGTACCCACTACAAGGGCACCGCCTATGACGTCCGTGGCCAGGACGGCGAGAACCACTACGAGTGGGGCATCGGCACCAGCTACGCGGTACAGAGCGGCATGCTGAAGGACACCACCATCCGCGCCACCTATACCGCCCACCGTGCGAGCAAGGCACAGAGCGACGGCAGCCTCGACGAGTTCCGCGTCGTCACCACCATTCCGTTCAACATCCTCTGACCGTTGGCGCCACGGCCCGACTCCCCACGGGCCGTGGCGGCTACGCTGGAACTAGCACTGCAGGGAGGTTCCATGAAAATGCTACCGCTACGTGCTGCCTTGGCAGCCGTCATCCTGGGCGCCGCATCGAATCTGGCGGCCAAGCCGCTGGTGGTGTGCACCGAAGCCAGCCCGGAAGGCTTCGACATCGTCCAGTACACCACCGCCGTCACCGCCGACGCCACGGCCGAGGCCATCTTCAACCGCCTGGTCGACTTCAAGCCCGGCACCACCGAGATCCAGCCGGCCCTGGCCACGAGCTGGGAAGTCAGCCCCGACGGGCTGGTGTATACCTTCCACTTGCGCGAAGGCGTCAAGTTCCACACCACCGATTACTTCAAGCCGACCCGCGACTTCAACGCCGATGACGTGCTGTGGAGCCTGAACCGCCAGCTGAAGAAAGACCACCCGTGGCACGACAAGACCAGCGTCGGCTACCCCTATTTCGAGAGCATGGCCTTCAAGGACCTGCTCAAGTCGGTGGAAAAGACCGACGACCACACCGTGGTGATCACCCTGACCCGCCCGGAAGCGCCCTTCCTGCGCGACCTGGCCATGGCCTTCACCTCGATCTACTCCGCCGAGTACGGCGACCAGCTGCTCAAGGCCGGCAAGACCTCCGACCTCAACAGCAAGCCGGTCGGCACCGGCCCGTTCGTGTTCCAGCGCTACAGCAAGGATGCCCAGGTTCGCTACAAGGCCAACCCGGACTACTTCCGCGGCAAGCCACCGGCCGACGGGCTGATCTTCGCCATCGCCACCGACAGCAACGTGCGGCTGCAGAAACTACGCGCCAACGAGTGCCAGATCGCCCTGTATCCCAAGCCTGACGACGTGCCGGGCATCAAGACCGATCCAAAACTCAAGGTCGCCGAGATCGAGGCGCTGGTCACCGGCTACATCTCGATGAACACCCAGCACAAGTACCTGAGCGACGTGCGCGTGCGCAAGGCGATCAACATGGCCTTCGACCGCCAGACCCACGTCGACCAGCTGTTCGGCAAGGGCAACGCGCTGCCGGGTGTCAACCCGTACCCGCCGACCATGATCGGCTACAACACCGACAACAAGAACCCGCCCCACGACCTCGACAAGGCCCGCGCCCTGCTCAAGGAAGCCGGCGTGCCGGAAGGCACGGTGATCACCCTGTTCACCCGCAACGGTGGCGGCCCGACCAACCCCAACCCGCGTCTGTCGGCCGAAATGCTCCAGTCCGACCTGGCCAAGATCGGCATCAAGCTCGACATCCGCGTGATGGAATGGGCCGAGATGCTGCGTCGCGCCAAGAAGGGCGAGGCCGACCTGGTGTCGGCGGGCTGGGCCGGCGACAACGGCGACCCGGACAACTTCCTCACGCCGATGCTCAGCTGTGATGCGGTCAAGAGCGGCGAGAACTATGCGCGCTGGTGCAACCAGAAATTCCAGGACCTGATCACCCGCGCCCGCGAAGTGATCGACAACGACGAACGCGCCAGGCTCTATAACGAGGCTTTGGCGGTGTACGATGAAGACCAGCCGTGGATCAGCATGGCCCATCCGAAAATGTTCACCGCCATGCGCGAGAACGTCGAAGGCTATGTGATCAACCCACTGACCAACAACAACTTCGCCACCACCAAGGTGAAGTAGAACAACAACAGCCGCCGGACCTTGTGCAAGAGGCCCCGGCGGCACTGCCGTTACCGGCTGATGAGGTACCCCTGACAATGTTGAGTTTTATTGCCCGACGCCTGGGTCTGCTGATCCCGACGTTCTTCGGTATCACCCTGCTGACCTTCGCGCTCATACGCCTGATCCCCGGCGACCCGGTCGAAGTGATGATGGGCGAACGCCGGGTCGACCCCGAAATGCACGCCCAGGCCATGGAGCGCCTGGGCCTGAACAAACCGCTGCCGGCCCAGTACCTGGACTACGTCGGCAAGCTCGCCCAGGGCGACCTCGGCGAATCCCTGCGCACCCGTGAGAGCGTATGGAACGAATTCCTCACCCTGTTCCCGGCAACGCTGGAGCTGGCCATGGCCGCCCTGCTGTTCGCCGGGGTCATCGGCCTGCTGGCCGGGGTGATCGCCGCGCTCAAGCGCGGCTCGCTGTTCGACCACGGGGTGATGGGTATCTCGCTGGCCGGCTACTCGATGCCGATCTTCTGGTGGGGCCTGATCCTGATCATGTTCTTCTCGGTAAGCCTGGGCTGGACGCCGGTCTCCGGGCGCATCGACCTGCTCTACGACATCGAGCCGAAAACCGGCTTCATGCTCATCGACACCCTGCTCAGCGACGAGGAAGGCGCGTTCAAGGACGCGGTGATGCACCTGATCCTGCCGGCCATCGTGCTGGGCACCATCCCACTGGCGGTGATCGCCCGCATGACCCGTTCGTCGATGCTCGAAGTGCTGCGCGAGGACTACATCCGTACCGCCCGCGCCAAGGGCCTGTCGCCGTCGCGCGTGGTGTTCATCCACGGCCTGCGCAACGCGCTGATCCCGGTATTGACCGTGTTCGGCCTGCAGGTCGGCACGCTGCTGGCCGGCGCCGTGCTCACCGAAACCATCTTCTCCTGGCCGGGCATCGGCAAATGGCTGATCGAAGCCATCGGTGCCCGTGACTACCCCGTGGTCCAGAACGGCATCCTGTTGATCGCCTGCCTGGTGATCCTGGTCAACTTCGTCGTGGACATCCTCTACGGCCTGGCCAACCCACGCATCCGTCATCAGCGCTGAGGACTCCGCCATGACCAGCCCGATTCCGAAATCCGTCACCCCGCCCAGCGTGGTTGACCAAAGCTTGCTCTACCCCTCGCCGTACAAAGAGTTCTGGCAGGCCTTCTCGCGCAACAAGGGCGCGGTGGCCGGCCTGGCCTTCATGACCCTGGTGGTGTTCTGCGCCCTGTTCGCCCCCTGGGTCGCGCCGCACAACCCCAGCGAGCAGTACCGCGACTTCCTGCTCACTCCGCCGGTGTGGCTCGAAGGCGGCACCTGGCAGTTCATCCTCGGCACCGACGAACTGGGCCGCGACCTGCTCTCGCGCCTGATCCAGGGCGCCCGCCTGTCGCTGCTGATCGGCCTGTCGTCGGTGGTGATGTCGCTGATCCCGGGCATCCTGCTGGGCCTGCTGGCCGGCTTCTTCCCGCAGATCCTCGGCCCCTCGATCATGCGCCTGATGGACGTGATGCTGGCCCTGCCGTCGCTGCTGCTGGCCGTGGCCATCGTCGCCATCCTCGGCCCTGGCCTGATCAACACGGTGATCGCCATCGCCATCGTCTCGCTGCCCTCCTACGTGCGCCTGACCCGCGCCGCGGTGATGGGCGAGCTGAACCGCGACTATGTCACCGCCGCGCGCCTGGCCGGTGCCGGCCTGCCACGCCTGATGTTCGTCACCGTGCTGCCCAACTGCATGGCGCCGCTGATCGTCCAGGCCACCCTGAGCTTCTCCTCGGCGATCCTCGACGCCGCCGCCCTGGGCTTCCTTGGCCTCGGCGTCCAGCCGCCGACCCCCGAATGGGGCACCATGCTGGCCTCGGCCCGCGACTACATCGAGCGCGCCTGGTGGGTGGTGAGCCTGCCCGGCCTGACCATCCTGCTCAGTGTGCTGGCAATCAACCTGATGGGCGACGGCCTGCGCGATGCGCTGGACCCGAAACTCAAGAACGCCGCCTGAGGAGAACGCCATGTCACTGTTGCAGATCAACAACCTGAACGTGCGCTTCGGCGACGCCAATGCCGTGCCCGTGGTGGACGGCCTCGAACTGAGCGTCGACGCCGGCGAGATCCTCGCCATCGTCGGCGAGTCCGGCTCCGGCAAGTCGGTCACCATGATGGCCCTGATGGGCCTGATTGACGCCCCCGGGCGCATCACCGCCGACGTGCTCAACTTCGACGGCATCGACATGCTCAAGCTCAGCGGCCGCCAGCGCCGCAAGGTGGTGGGCAAGGACATCGCCATGGTCTTCCAGGACCCGATGACCGCGCTCAACCCCAGCTACACCGTGGGCTACCAGATCGAGGAAGTGCTGCGCCAGCACCTCGGCCTGAAAGGCAAGGCCGCGCGCCAGCGTGCCCTGGAACTGCTGAAGAAGGTCGAGATCCCGGCCGCCGAAAGCCGCCTGGACGCCTACCCGCACCAGCTGTCCGGCGGCATGAGCCAGCGCGTGGCGATCGCCATGGCCATCGCCGGCGAACCGAAGCTGCTGATCGCCGACGAACCGACCACAGCCCTGGACGTGACCATCCAGGCGCAGATCATGGAGCTGCTGGTCAACCTGCAGAAAGAGCGCAACATGGCGCTCATTCTCATCACCCACGACCTGGCCGTGGTCGCCGAGACTGCCAAGCGCGTGTGCGTGATGTACGCAGGCCAGGCCGTCGAAGTCGGCCAGGTGCCGGAGCTGTTCGACATCCCCGCCCACCCGTACAGCGAAGCGCTGCTGGCGGCCATCCCCGAGCACAGCATCGGCGCTGAGCGCCTGGCCACCCTGCCCGGCATCGTCCCTGGCCGCTATGACCGTCCGCAGGGCTGCCTGCTGTCGCCGCGCTGCCCCTATGTCCAGGAAAACTGCCGCCGGCAGCGCCCGGCCCTCGATCCCCAGGCCCATAGCCTGGTGCGTTGCTTCTATCCGCTGAACCAGGAGGTGGCGTGATGGCCGTCGTTCTTTCCGCTCGTGAGCTGACCCGCCACTACGAAGTCTCCCGCGGCATGTTCAAGGGCCATGCGCTGGTCCGCGCGCTCAATGGCGTGTCGTTCGAACTGGAGGCCGGCAAGACCCTGGCCGTGGTCGGTGAGTCCGGCTGCGGCAAGTCGACCCTGGCCCGGGCCCTGACTCTGATCGAGGAGCCCTCCTCAGGCTCGCTGCAGATCGCCGGCCACGAGGTCAAGGGCGCCAGCAAGGACCAGCGCAAGCAACTGCGCCGCGACGTGCAGATGGTGTTCCAGAGCCCCTACGCCTCGCTCAACCCACGGCAGAAGATTGGCGACCAGCTCGCCGAGCCGCTGCTGATCAACACCTCGCTGAGCAAGACCGAACGCCGCGAGAAAGTGCAGAAGATGATGGAGCAGGTGGGCCTGCGCCCCGAGCACTACCAGCGTTATCCGCACATGTTCTCCGGTGGCCAGCGCCAGCGGATCGCCCTGGCCCGGGCGATGATGCTGCAACCCAAGGTGCTGGTGGCCGACGAGCCGACCTCGGCCCTCGACGTGTCGATCCAGGCTCAGGTGCTGAACCTGTTCATGGACCTGCAGAAGGAGTTCAACACCGCCTACGTATTCATCTCCCACAACCTGGCTGTAGTGCGTCATGTGGCCGACCAGGTGCTGGTAATGTACCTGGGGCGACCGGCGGAGATGGGGCCGAAGGAAGATATCTACGAGAAGCCGCTGCACCCGTACACCCAGGCGCTGTTGTCGGCGACCCCGGCGATCCATCCGGATCCGCTGAAGCCGAAGATCCGCATTGCCGGTGAACTGCCCAACCCGTTGAATCCGCCGGATGGTTGCGCGTTCCACAAGCGTTGCCCGCATGCCACCGAGCGTTGCGCCAAGGAAGTGCCGGCGTTGCGACAGGTGAGTACGCGGCAGGTGGCTTGCCCCGCGATTGCTTCAATGCATGAAGAACCAGATCAGGATGATCACCGGAATCGGCACCCCAATCATCCACAGCAGTATCGAGCGCATGGCCGTTCTCCTCGTTCGGTGTTGAACAAAGGAGGTGCAGCGCCCATGCCAGCTGTATCAAAAAATTACATCCATACGAATCAAGCCCTTAGCCGGTAACTGCTCGGGAAAACCGTGCAAAATGCCGGATCCGTGGCCTTGCGCCTGGGTTTTCTGCAATGCACTATCGAGCCCATGACCGCCACTCCCCTCCCAGACGGCCCCGGGCAGACCCCGCTCACCGCCGACACCGTCATGCGCTACCACCTGTGCTGGAAGCATCGCGACCTGGACGGGGTGATGGCGCTCTACCACCCGGACATCCACTACCACGATTTCTTCCAGAACCGCGTGCTCGGCTTCGACGAGCTGCGTGACTACGTGCGCGCCTGCCTACCCCATGAAGCCGGCGAGGACATCGTCCACAGCGACCGCATCCGCGTCGACGGCTGCACCGCGTTCATCCAGTACCAGGTCACGGTCCAGGGGGGCGAGGGATTGGTGGCGTTCCAGTCCAGCGAAGCGATCACGGTCAAAGACGGGCTGATCTGGCGGGTCAACGAATACGCCACCCTGGTACGCCAGGGCGGCAACGCCAGGCTGCCGGGCGGCCCGCGTCCGGCCACCAGCCGCTTGGGCCTGTCACCGCGCCAGCTGTCGACCATGGCCCAGGACCTGGAGCATTACTTCCAGGCCCAACGCCCCTATCTCGACCCGGAACTCGACCTGCAGCAGGTCGCCGACGAAAGCGGCTACAGCCGCAACCAGATCTCCTACCTGCTCAACCAGGTGCTCGGCCAGAGCTTCTACCGCTACGTCAACCAGGCACGCCTGCAACACCTGATGGCCAGCCTCGGCGCCGGCAGTGCCCGCACACCCATCGACGAACTGGCGTTCAACGCAGGCTTCAACTCGCTGTCGGCCTTCTACAAGTGCTTTCGCGAGCACACCGGCCTGTCGCCCAAGGCCTACGTCAAGCAAATTTCCCTGCGTGCACGCACGTAAGACAGCCCACCTCGCGCTTCACTAGGATCGTCCACAGACCTTGACCGGATGTGGAGCCCGACCCGATGCAACCCCTGCGCACGATCAGCCTGTGGATGGACCAGCTCGACGAGCCCCTGTGCGCGCGCCCGGCCCTGCGCCAGGACCTCGATGTCGATGTGTGCATCATCGGTGCCGGCTACACCGGCCTGTGGACCGCCTACTACCTCAAGCGCCAGGCACCGCAGCTGAACATCGCCGTGATCGAGGCCAACATCGCCGGCTTCGGTGCCTCCGGGCGCAACGGTGGCTGGCTGATGGGCAACCTGCTGGGCGAGGATCGCCTGCTCGCCACGCTCTCCCCGCAGCAGCGACGTGAAAGCATCGACCTGCTGCACGGCATCCCCGACGAAGTCCACGACGTGCTGCTGCGCGAAGGCATCGCCTGCGACTACCGCAAGGGCGGGGTGCTGTACTGCGCCGCTCGCTACCCGGAACAGGAGCGCAGCCTGCGCGCCTGGCTCGATGACCTCTACCGCCAGGGCATGAACGAGGACGACTACCGCTGGCTGCGCCCCGAACAGCTGGATGCCCAGTTGAAGGTCAGCAACCCCTACGGCGCCCTCTACAGCCCGCATGTGGCCACGATCCAACCGGCCAGATTGGTGCGCGGCCTGGCGCGGACGGTCGAGGCCATGGGCGTGCCGATCTACGAAAACACCCCGGCCATCGACTGGCAGACCGGCGAAGTGCGCACCCCGCTGGCACGCATCCGCAGCCACTGGGTGGTGCCGGCCGTCGAAGGCTACGCCGCCAGCCTGCCACCGCTCGGGCGGCACCAGTTGCCGGTGCAGAGCCTGCTGGTGGCCACCGAACCGCTGCCCGAGTCGACCTGGGAACAGATCGGCCTGAGCCAGGGCCAGGCCTTCAGCGAAAACAGCCGCCAGGTCACCTATGGCCAGCGCAGCGCCGACAACCGCCTGGTGTTCGGCGCCCGTGGCGGCTACCGCTTCGGCGGTCGCCTGCGTGAGGACTTCACCCTCACCAGCAACGAGATCGAGCTGCGCCGCTACCTGTTCGGCGAACTGTTCCCGCAGCTCAAGCATGTACGCATCACCCACTCGTGGGGCGGCAACCTGGGCATGGCCCGGCGCTTCCGCCCGCACATGCTGTGCGATCGCCAACGCGGCATCGCCCTGTCCGGCGGCTACGGCGGCGAAGGCGTCGGCGCCACCAACCTGGGCGGACGCACCCTGGCGGCACTGATCCTTGGCCAGCACAACGCGCTCACCGCCCAGCCCTGGGTGCACGACAACCGTCCCTTGTCGAGCCTGGCCAGCTGGCCACCGGAGCCCTGCCGCTGGCTGGGCTACAACGCGATCATCCAGAGTTTCGTCCACGAGGACCGGACCCTCGCCAACCCGGCCAGCGCCCCCTGGCGGCGGCGCCTGGCCAGCGGGCTGGCCGACTTCATGGAAGGCTTCATGCACTGACTTCCCTTCATCACCACACAGGATCCACCGGTCATGAGCATCACCCAGTTCAAGCACACCGACAGCGCCATCCTGGACAGCTCCATCCCGGTCGCCGTGCCCCTCGGCGAGCCGGTCGCGGTCACCTCGGTCACTTGCATCGAACGCAATGACGGCGTCGAGACCGGGATCTGGGAATGCACCCCGGGGCGCTGGCGGCGGCAGATCGTGCAACAGGAGTTCTGCCACTTCATCAAGGGCCGCTGCACCTTCACCCCGGACGGTGGCGAGCCGCTACTCATAGAAGCCGGAGACGCCCTGATGCTACCGGCCAACAGCCTCGGCACCTGGGATATCCAGGAGACCGTGCGCAAGACCTACGTACTGATTTTCTGATCCGCTGATCGCCTGCCTTCGATAACAACAGACAAAGCAAGGTAACCCCGACATGCGCACGCTCCTTCTCGCTCCCCTGATGCTGGCCGCAAGCGTTGCCGGCGCCGCCGACTCGGTGAAGATCTACAACTGGTCGAGCTACATCGCCCCGGACACCCTGAAGAGCTTCCAGCAAACCACCGGTATCGTGCCCACCTACGATGTGTTCGACAGCAACGAGACCCTCGACGGCAAGCTGATGACCGGCAACTCCGGCTACGACGTGGTGTTCCCTTCCAACCACTTCATGGCCCGGCAGATTCAGGGCAAGGCCCTGAAAAAATTGGACAAGTCGCAGCTGCCGAACTGGAAGAATCTCAACCCGGTGCTGCTCAAGGCGCTGGAGGTGAACGACCCAGGCAACCAGTACGGCTTCCCCTACCTGTGGGGCAGCACCGGCATCGGCTACAACATCGACAAGGTCAAGGCGGTGCTCGGCGACAACGCGCCCATCGATTCGTGGGACCTGTTCTTCAAGCCCGAATATCTTTCCAAACTCAAGAGCTGCGGCGTGGCGGTGCTGGACAACGGCCCCGAGCTGCTGCCGATCGCCCTGCACTACCTGGGCCTGCCGCACCACAGCCAGAACCCGGCGGACTACGACAAGGCCAAGGCGTTGCTGATGAAGGTGCGACCGTACATCAGCTACTTCCACTCCTCGAAGTACACCGGCGACCTGGCCAATGGCGACGTGTGCCTGGTGGTGGGCTTCTCGGGTGACGTGCTGCAGGCGAAGAACCGCGCCGAGGAGGCGAAGAACGGGGTGAAGGTGGGCTACTCGATCCCGAAGGAAGGCGCGCCGATGTGGTTCGACATGGTCGCCATGCCGGCCGATGCGCCCAACGAGAAAGCGGGGTACGCCTACATGAACTATCTGTTGCAGCCGGAAGTGATGGCGAACATCAGCAACTTCGTGCAGTACGCCAATGGCAACCAGCAGGCGGACGCACTGGTGGACCCAGCGATGAAGGGCAACACGATGATCTACCCGAGCGCGGATGTGATGGGCAAGTTGTATGCCCTGGAGGCGATGCCGGCGAAGATCGACCGGATCAGGACGCGGATCTGGACCAGTATAAAAGCGGGGAACTAGAAACATTCGTGGGAGCGGGCTTGCCCCGCGATAGCGTCCGATCAGGCATTACCTCTGCCTGGATTGGCGCTATCGCGGGGCAAGCCCGCTCCTACAGAGTCAGGCTCGGGCCTTCAGAATCAGTGATGCTCGCGGGTCGCGCGGAACTTGATGTCCGGCCAGCGCTCTTCCATCAGCGACAGGTTGACCCGGGTCGGGGCCAGGTAGGTCAGGTGACCGCCACCGTCGATGGCCAGGTTCTCCATGGCCTTGTTCTGGAATTCCTCAAGCTTCTTCTTGTCGTCGCAGCTGATCCAGCGCGCCGACCAGACGGTGATCGGCTCATAGGCGCACTCGACCTTGTACTCTTCCTTCAGGCGGCTGGCGACCACATCGAACTGCAGCACACCGACCGCGCCGAGGATGATGTCGTTACTGCGCTCGGGGAAGAACACCTGGGTGGCGCCCTCTTCGGCCAGCTGCTGCAGGCCCTGGCGCAGCTGCTTGGATTTCAGCGGGTCCTTCAGGCGCACGCGGCGGAACAGCTCCGGGGCGAAGTGCGGGATACCGGTGAAGCCCAGGGCCTCGCCTTCGGTGAAGGTGTCGCCGATCTGGATGGTGCCGTGGTTGTGCAGGCCGATGATGTCGCCGGCATAGGCCTCTTCCAGCTGCTCGCGCTCGGAGGAGAAGAAGGTCAGCGCATCACCGATGCGCAGGTCCTTGTTGATCCGCACATGACGCATCTTCATGCCCTTCTCGTACTTGCCCGAGCAGATGCGCATGAAGGCGATGCGGTCGCGGTGTTTCGGGTCCATGTTCGCCTGGATCTTGAACACGAAGCCGGTGAATTTCTCTTCCACGGGCTCCACGGTACGCTCGTGGGCCACCCGGCCCAGCGGGCGCGGCGCCCAGTCGACGACCGCGTCGAGCACATGGTCGACACCGAAGTTGCCCAGGGCGGTACCGAAGAACACCGGGGTCAGCTGGCCGTTGATGAACTCGTCCTGGTTGAACTCGTGGCAGGCACCCTGCACCAGCTCCAGTTGCTCGACGAACGAATCATACTGGTCGCCCAGGTGCGCGCGGGCCTCGTCGGAATCCAGGTTCTGGATGATCTTGGCTTCGGTGCGCTCGTGGCCGTGGCCCGGGGTGTAGACGACGATGTAGTCGCCGGTGAGGTGGTACACGCCCTTGAAGTCGCGGTAGCAACCGATCGGCCAGGTGATCGGCGCGGCCTTGATCTTCAGGACTGCCTCGATCTCGTCGAGCAGTTCGATCGGGTCGCGGATGTCACGGTCGAGTTTGTTGATGAAGCTGACGATCGGCGTGTCGCGCAGGCGGCAAACATCCATCAGGGCGATGGTGCGCGGCTCTACACCCTTACCACCGTCGAGCACCATCAGCGCCGAGTCCACCGCGGTCAGGGTGCGGTAGGTATCTTCCGAGAAGTCCTCGTGACCGGGGGTGTCGAGCAGGTTGATCATGTGCTCGCGGTAGGGGAACTGCATCACCGAGGTGGTGATGGAGATGCCGCGCTGCTTCTCCATTTCCATCCAGTCGGAGGTGGCGTGGCGGTCGGACTTGCGCGACTTCACGGTACCCGCGACGGAGATCGCCTTGCCCATCAGCAGGAGCTTCTCGGTGATGGTGGTCTTACCGGCGTCGGGGTGGGAAATGATTGCGAAAGTGCGGCGCTTCGCGACTTCGGCGGCCTGGTTGGTCATGGGAAATCGCCTGACTGGGGATTCAAAAAGGGGCGATATCATACCTGAAGTCGGGGCGCGGGCCAAAACCGAAGATACGAAAGGCGCCCCCAAACGGGCACTCGTGGGAGCGGGCTTGCCCGCGAAAGTGCCGGAACAAGCACAACCAATCTACCGGACAATCGCTTTATCACGACAAATGGCCACAGGGCAGTTACTTCAACGCCTTCAGCACTCCAACACGCCGTTTTTTCTCGTCATGTTCATAAGCAACCAGTTATTAACACTGGCCAAACGCCGCCCCAGATGGGAACCTTTCCCTCCACGGAGACGTCCACTCCCCTGCAACCCGCTTCGGTTCTGGGCTGGTTTCACCTGCTTCACGAGCCCGACGGGGTTCGGCTCATGGCCTGATGCCGCGCATCGGGCTGCTGCTCGCGACCACGCTGCCCGCCGCCAGGAATGGCCGGCCGCACGGGGGTGTGATCGCCGACTATAAAAAAGGAGTCCGCCTGTGGTTGCACGCTACGGAAAAGGGCTGTTGGGATGGGCCGCCGTGCTCGTCATCCTGGCCCTGCTGGTCCACTGGATCGGCATCGACACGATCGACCGCTACCGCGACGATCTTGGGTTCTACCTGCAAGCGCACCTGGTCCTGGTGCTGGCTTCGATGGCGGCGGCGCTGGCCGTGGGCATCCCCGCCGGCATTGCCTTGAGTCGACCGCACCGGGTCGACAAGGCAGAGCGCTTCATGCAGTTCTTCAACGTTGGCAACACCATCCCTCCCCTGGCCGTCCTGGCCATCGCCCTGAGTATCCTGGGCATCGGCGCAGGTCCCGCGATCTTCGCGCTGTTCCTCGCCTCCCTGCTGCCCATCGTGCGCAATACCTACGAGGGCCTGAAAAACGTCCCCGCCTCGCTCAAGGAAGCCGCCACCGGCATCGGCATGACCCCGCGCCAGCAGCTGTGGCAGGTGGAACTGCCCAATGCCGTGCCGATCATCGTCGGCGGGGTGCGCGTGGCCCTGGCGCTGAACGTGGGTACCGCGCCGCTGGCGTTCCTGATCGGCGCCAACAGCTTGGGCAGCCTGATCTTCCCCGGCATCGCCCTGAACAACCAGCCGCAGCTGTTGCTGGGCGCCGCGTGCACCGCGCTGCTGGCCCTGGTGCTCGACGCGCTGGTGAGTTTCTCCAGCAAGCGCTGGCTGGAACGTGGCCTGGCCCGATAACGAGAGGGATACCATGAAGAAGACAATCGCCCTGTTGCTGGGCGCGGCCCTGCTATGCGCAGGCTTTGCCCAGGCAGCGGAAAAGCCGCTGATCCGCATCGGCGCCCGGGTGTTCACCGAACAGACCGTGCTCGCCGAAATCACCGCCCAGTACCTGCGCGCCAACGGCTTCGACGTGCGGGTGACCGCCGGCCTTGGCAGCAACATCGCCCGCCAGGCCCAGGAAACCGGTCAGCTCGACCTGATGTGGGAATACACCGGTGTCTCGCTGGTGTCCTACAACCATATCGACGAACGCATGCCCAGCGCCGAAGCCACCTACGCCCGGGTCAAGGCACTCGATGCGAAGAAAGGACTGGTCTGGCTGGCTCCGTCGAAGTTCAGCAACACCTACGCACTGGGGCTGCCCAGGCAGGTCGCCGCGGCCTACCCGCAGGTCAACACCATCAGCGATCTCAACCAGGTGCTGCGTGACGAGCAAGGCCGTAACCACCTGGTGGCCCTGGACACCGAGTTCGCCAATCGCCCCGATGGCCTGGTCGGCCTGCGCGAGATGTACGGGCTGCCCCTGGACCGGCGCAACATCCGTCAGATGGATGGCGGCCTGGTCTACACGGCGATGCGCAACAACCAGGTGTTCGCCGGCCTGGTCTACACCACCGACGGGCGCCTGGACGCCTTCGACCTCAAGTTGCTGGAGGACGACAAGCACTACTTCCCCGACTACACCGCGGCGCCCGTGCTGCGCAAGGCGGTGCTCGACGCCCACCCACGACTGGCCACCCTGCTCGAGCCGCTGGCCAATCAGCTCGACGACCAGACCATGCGCAAGCTCAACGCCCAGGTCGATGTCGAACACCAGAGCCCGACCGTGGTCGCCGCGGCATTCCTGCGTGAGCACTCACTCGGCGAGGTACAGCCATGAACCTGCTCGACACCTTTGCCCACCTCGACTGGACCCAGGTCCTGCAACTGACCGGGCAGCACATCACCCTGGTCGGCATCGCCGTGGGCCTGGCCATCGTCGTCGGCGTGCCGCTGGGCATCCTGATGACCCGCTTCCCGGTATTCGCCGGCCCCCTGCAGGCCAGCGCCACGGTGCTGCTGACCATCCCCTCGATCGCCCTGTTCGGCCTGCTGCTGCCGTTCTACTCGAAGCTCGGCCAGGGCCTGGGACCGCTACCGGCGATCACCGCCGTGTTCCTCTATTCACTGCTGCCGATCCTGCGCAACACCTACCTGGCCCTGACCAACGTCGAGCCAGGCATCCGCGAGGCCGCCCGCGGCATCGGCATGACCTTTGGCCAGCGCCTGCGCATGGTCGAGCTGCCCATCGCCGTGCCGGTGATCCTGGCCGGCGTGCGCACCGCCATGGTGATGAACATCGGCGTGATGACCATCGCCGCGACCATCGGCGCCGGCGGCCTGGGCGTGCTCATCCTCACCGCCATCAGCCGCAGCGACATGTCGATGCTGCTGGTCGGCGCCGTGCTGGTCAGCCTGCTGGCGATCATCGCCGACCTGCTCCTGCAAACCCTGCAACGTGCCCTGACTCCGGAAGGACTGCGCCCATGATCGAACTGAAGAACCTCAGCAAGACCTTCAACGTCAACGGCAAGGACGTCAAAGCCGTCGACGCGGTCAGCCTCACCGTCAACGAAGGCGAAATCTGCGTGTTCCTCGGCCCGTCGGGCTGCGGCAAGAGCACCACGCTGAAGATGATCAACCGTCTGATCACCCCGACCTGCGGCCAGGTGTTCATCAATGGCGAGGACACCATCGCGCTGGACGAAGTGAGCCTGCGTCGTCATATCGGCTATGTGATCCAGCAGATCGGCCTGTTCCCCAACATGACCATCGAGGAGAACATCACCGTGGTCCCGCGCCTGCTTGGCTGGGACAAGCAGAAATGCCACGACCGCGCCCGCGAGCTGATGCACATGATCAAGCTCGAGCCCAAGCAGTACCTGCAGCGCTACCCGCGCGAGCTCTCCGGCGGCCAGCAACAGCGCATCGGCGTGATCCGCGCCCTGGCCGCCGAGGCGCCGGTGCTGCTGATGGACGAGCCGTTCGGCGCGGTCGACCCGATCAACCGCGAGATGATCCAGAACGAGTTCTTCGAGATGCAGCGGGCGCTGAACAAGACGGTGATCATGGTCAGCCATGACATCGACGAGGCCATCAAGCTGGGCGACAAGATCGCCATCTTCCGCGCCGGCAAGTTGCTGCAGCTGGATCACCCGGACACCTTGCTGGCCCATCCGGTGGACGATTTCGTCAGTAACTTCGTCGGCCAGGACAGCACGCTCAAGCGCCTGCTGCTGGTCCGCGCCGAGGATGCCGCGGACAACGCGCCATCGGTGAGCCCGCAAACGCCAGTGAGCGACGCGCTGGAACTGCTGGACGAGCATGACCGCCGCTACGTGGTGGTCACCGATGAGCAGAACAAGGCGCTGGGCTATGTGCGTCGGCGCGACATGCACCGCCAGCAGGGGACGTGCGGGGATTTCCTGCGGCCGTTCAATGCCACCGCGGCGCATGACGAGCACCTGCGCATCCTGCTGTCGCGGATGTACGAGTTCAATCGGGCGTGGTTGCCGGTGCTGGATGCCGAAGGGATGTTTTTGGGGGAGGTGACGCAGGAGTCGATTGCCGCGTACCTGAGTTCTGGGCGCTCGCGGGGGGCGAAGACCAGTATCGTGTCGCCGGCCGAGGCAGTGACCTCCTGATGGAAAGCCGGCTCCCACAATGAGCTGCGCGGTTCCTGTGGGAGCCGGCTTGCCGGCGAAAAGGCTGCAAAGCAGCCTCGGCGATCTCGAATCAGAACCCTACACTGGCCTGCACATAAAACGTGCGCGGCTCACCCACATAGATCCCGGCGTTGTTGTCGCTGGAACGGGTGAAGTACTGCTTGTCGAAGAGGTTCTTCACCCCCGCCGCCAGCTTCAGGTTCGACAGCTGCGGCCCGAAGTCATACCCGCCACGGGCATGCCAGGTCACGTACCCCGGAATATCGCCATACTGACCGTCAGCACTCGGCTCGGTGATGTAGTCACCGTTGAAACTGCCGTTGGCATTGATCCCGGTCCCCGGCGCACGCTGCTTGGATTGGGCGTAGGCATCCAGGTTCCAGGTCCAGCGATTGACGGCGTAACGCAGCCCGGCAGTGGCCACCTGGCGCGAGTAGAACGGCAGGTCGCGGCCCTTGAAGCCGGGAATCTCCCCTTCATAGGTAGCGCGGGTATAGGTGTAGCCACCATTGACCGACAGGCCTTCCAGGCGCGGGTCGAGCCCGGCCAGGTCGTAGCGCACGGAGGCCTCGATACCCTGGTGCTTGGTCGCCCCCAGGTTGGTCCAGCCGACATCGTTGCTGATGTACTGCAGCTCGTCGTCGAAGTCGATGTAGAACGCGGTCAGCTCACCGGCAAAACCGCCGTTGTCGTAGCGCGTACCCACTTCGTAGGTCTTGGCTTTCTCGGGCTCAAGGCCATTGGCCGTGCTGTTGCCGGTACCGCCCTGGCCCAGCTGGAAGTACTGCAGGCTGCCGAACGAGGTCTCGTAGTTGGCGAACAGCTTCCAGGCGTCGGACATGTGGTACATCACGCTCAGCGCCGGCAGCGGTTCGTTGCTGGTGATGCTGCGGTTCTTCTCCGGCACCGGGCGATAGTTGGCGTCCATCACCGGGCGATCGCGCCAGTCGGTGTTGATGTGCTCGAAGCGGATGCCCGGGGTGATGGTCCAGTTGCCGACGTCGATCTTGTCATCGATGTAGTAGGCGCTGGCCTCGGTGCCGCCGCTGCGGTCCTGGAACACATGGCCGTCGGAGGTCGGGGTGACCGTGGGCACGTTGTCGACCAGGGCCAGGCGCGTGGACTGCTCGCGCATGGCTTCCTTGAGGTAGCGATAGCCGACACTGACTTCCTGGGTGGTCGGGCCGACGAAGAAGATCCGCGACAGGCGTGGCTCGATGGCAAAGGTGTGGTAGTTGCGCGGGTACGACGACAGGGTCTTCATGTCGCGTGCAGCGATGGCGCTGCCACGGAAGCTGTCGGTGTAGTAGGTCAGCACCTCGAACTGGGTGGCGTCGTCGATCTGCCGCAGCCACTTGAACGAAACATCCTTGCGCCGGCCACTGAAGTAGTCGTAGTCACGCACCGACTGGTAGGGATCGTGGTCGTACTGGGCCTGGGTCAGGCCGCCGGGCATGTCGGCACGGCCGTCGTAGTAGTGGAAGTTGAGCCAGAACTCGTCGACATCGGTCGGCGCCCAGTGGGTCTTGAGCATCACATCGTCGATATCGTTGTCGTTGTTGCTGCTGCGATAGCCGTCACCGTTCACGCCGGTGTACAGCAGCGCCACGCCCATGCCGTTGTCGGCGGTGCCGCCGACGAAGGCCGACTCGGTGTGCTTCCAGCCGCCATGGCGGGAAGTCTCCAGGGTGGTGGACAACTCGCCGGTGGCCTTCTCGGGAATCGCTCGGGTCACGAAGTTGATCACCCCGCCGACGTTCTGCGGGCCATAGCGCACGGAACCGGCGCCGCGCACCACATCGATACTGTCGAGGTTGCCCGAGGAGATTGGCGCCATCGACAGCTGCGGCTGGCCGTAAGGGGCGAAGGCCGCCGGGATGCCGTCGATCAGCACGGTCGAGCGCGGCGACAGGCGCGAGGTAAGGCCGCGCACGCCGACGTTCAGCGACAGGTCGCTGCCGCCGGTGCCGTTGGAGTCCTGCACCTGCACGCCGGGGATGCCGCGCAGGGCATCGCGCACGTTCATCGTGCCCTTTTCCACCATCGCTTCGCGGCGCACCACAGTGCGCGCGCCGGGATGGTTCTGCACCACGCTCTGCTGGGCGTCGCCCAACCAGTCACCGACCACCTTCACATCGGTGGGCGCCAGCTCCAGGCTGCCGGTGGTCAGGCTTCCGGCGGCCTGGACCGGCTTGACCACCACGGTGTCCGCAGACTGCTCGAAGGTCAGCCCGCTGCCCTGCAGCAGTTGCTGCAGGGCCTGCTCCGGCGCCAGGTTGCCGGACACCGCCGGGGCCTGCTTGCCGTCCACCAGTTCGGGGCTGAAGAACAGCTGCAGGTGGGTCTGCTGACCCAGCTGCTTGAGTGCGCCCGCCAATGGCTGGGCCTGGATCTGGATGCTGTCGGCGTAGCTGTTGCCGGCGGCGGCGCTGACCGCCAGGGCCAGCGCCAGGCGGCGCAGCTGGAGAAGGGGCTTATTGTTGTTCACGTCTTCGAGGGGTCCTGAGAGTCGGGATAAACGCCAACTGCATGCAAATGGAAATGCTTGGCAGTTGCAGCTGGCGGGGAAGACGAACGAACGGAAAAAAACCTGAATTTATTTCAGAACAATTTCGCTGGAGCCATCCGGACGGGTCTTCACCTGCACCGGCAGGATGCTCGGCAGCGCCCGCAGCAGCGCGTTCGGGTCGTCAGTGCTGAAGGTGCTCGACAGGCGCAGCGCAGCGGCCTTGCCGGGTGCCACATGCAGCGGCTGGGCGCGATAGCGGGAGACTTCCGCCACCACTTCGCTCAACGGCGCGTTGTCGAACACCAGCTTGCCCTGGCGCCAGGCGGTCACGGCGTTGGCATCGATGGCATAGGGTGCGGCGACCTTGCCCTGGGCGTCGATATGCGAACCCTGCCCGGCACCGAGCAGCGCCAGCGACTCGGCCGCGCCCTGCACCTTCACTGAACCCTGCTCCACGGCCACGCGGGTGCTGGTCGGCTCCTGGCGTACATCGAAACGGGTGCCGGTGACGGTGACTTCACCCTGTGCGGTGCTCACCACGAAAGGCCGGCCACTGTCGTGGGCAACGATGAACATCGCCTCGCCCGCCCCCAGGCGCACAAGGCGTTGCCCCGAAGAGAACATCACCTGCACCTGGGTGGCACTGTTGAGTTCCAACCGTGATCCGTCCGGCAGTTCGACCTGACGCCGCTCGCCCAGGGCCGTAGTCAACGTGTCCTGATGGTTGAGCTGCTGGTACTGCCAACCTGTCCAGCCCAGCCCCAGCGCGACCACCGCCACGCCGGCCGCCAAGGCCTGACGCAGCAGACGGCGGCGTGGAAGCTGGCGCACCGGTTCGGGCTGGCACAGCGCTTCGAGGCGTTGTCGGGGGATGAAATCGGCGGCGCGCCACAGCTGTACCAGGCGCTGGTACTCCTCGCGATGGCGTGGGTGCTGCGCCAGCCATGCCTGCAAGGCCTGCTGCACGGCGCTGTCATGCGGCGCCTCCTGGGCCCGGGCGAACCAGCTGGCCGCCTGCTCGCCCACGGGGTCGGGCGCGTGCTGTCTGATCAATGGGGTCTCCTGACTCATCTGGCCGACACATCCAGGTGCTCACGCAGATGTCGGAGCGTGCGGATCATATACTTTTCGACCATGTTCTTGGTCAAACCCATGCGCTCGGCGATCTCGGCCTGGGTCAGGCCCTCGAGCTTCTGCCAGATGAACACCCGGCGGCAGTTGAGCGGCAGCTCGGCCAGCGCCCGCTCGACGCTGTCGGCCAGTTCCAGGGCATGCACATAGGCCTCCGGATCGCTGCCATTGGCGGCGCCGTCGGCGAACGCCTCAAGTTCGAGTGCCTGGCGACGGTCCTCGCGGCGAAAGCCATCGACGGCGATGTTGCGGGCGGTCTGGTGCAGGTAGGCACGCGGCTGCTCGACCTGCTCGTTCGGGTTTTCCAGAACCCGGACAAAGGCGTCGTGGGTGAGGTCCTCGGCCTGCTGACGACTGCGCAACTTGCGCGTCCAGGTGCCGATCAGCTCATGGTAGTGGTCGAGGAAGCCTTTGTGTCCGGACACGTTCGGGGTCGTCAGGGAGGCAGATGAGGTCGCGAATAGTAATGTTTCTCATCAAGGACGGCAATCGGCCCATTCTTGAGCCGACCAAGGGTGGTTTCCAGTGTCGGTAACAAAAAATTTATGGCGATTTCGAAAAAAATGACGGGCGTCGCGCCGTGGCCATAAATATGAACACTCTCCGGAAAAACCCCGTTCACCACACAACTCCGACAAACGGTCTTCTGCCGATTCTTCGGCTCTTTCGCGGCGAAAGCCAGCCAACATGCAAAGAACCCAGCTATCAGCCGTTCGCGACCAGATCGCCACCTATTCCACAATTTTTAACGCTTGTGGCCTTTTCCGGAACATCCACGCCACGCATCGGTCGGTTATTGCAGCGGTGGGGCATCGATACACGACGAACACCCCGGACCTGCCTGTTGATCTTGCGGTTTTCACGTCCTAAAGTGCGCGCCGAACGTCCATGCTGGAAACGATCCATCCGGCTCAAGTACTGACGACGAGACAGCAAGGTCACCCGCCGCCCTTTCCCGGCACGGTTGACCTTTTTGCTTTCGGCGACATGCCTTGGGAAGTAGGCGAACCAAAGTGGGGATACGGAGGACGTTCAGTTTGCTGCCACTTATCTTTTCAGTTTGCCCATGGAGCCCTTGAGCATGTCGATCCAGGTCGAAGACTACTTTGCGCGTGACACCTTCCAGAAGATGAAGGCGTTCGCCGACAAGCAGGAAACCCCGTTCGTACTCATCGATACCCAGATGATCAGCCAGGCCTATGACGACCTGCGCGCCGGTTTCGAGTTCGCCAAGGTCTACTACGCGGTCAAGGCCAACCCGGCGGTCGAGATCATCGACCTGCTCAAGGAGAAAGGCTCGAGCTTCGACATCGCCTCGATCTACGAGCTGGACAAGGTGCTGGGCCGTGGCGTCAGCCCCGACCGCATCAGCTACGGCAACACCATCAAGAAGTCCAAGGACATCCGCTACTTCTTCGAGAAAGGCGTGCGCCTTTACGCCACCGACTCCGAAGCCGACCTGCGCAACATCGCCAAGGCCGCGCCGGGCTCGAAGGTCTATGTGCGTATCCTCACCGAAGGCTCCACCACCGCCGACTGGCCGCTTTCGCGCAAATTCGGCTGCCAGACCGACATGGCCATGGACCTGCTGATCCTCGCCCGCGACCTGGGCCTGGTGCCCTATGGCATCTCCTTCCACGTCGGCTCCCAGCAGCGCGACATCAGCGTGTGGGACGCGGCCATCGCCAAGGTCAAGGTGATCTTCGAGCGCCTGAAGGAAGAAGACGGCATCGAGCTGAAGCTGATCAACATGGGCGGTGGCTTCCCGGCCAACTACATCACCCGCACCAACAGCCTCGAGACCTACGCCGAGGAGATCATCCGCTTCCTCAAGGAAGACTTCGGCGACGACCTGCCGGAAATCATCCTCGAGCCTGGCCGCTCGCTGATCGCCAACGCCGGCATCCTGGTCAGTGAAGTGGTGCTGGTGGCGCGCAAGTCGCGCACCGCGGTCGAGCGCTGGATCTACACAGACGTGGGCAAGTTCTCCGGCCTGATCGAAACCATGGACGAGGCGATCAAGTTCCCGATCTGGACCGAGAAGAAAGGCGAGACCGAGGAAGTGGTGATCGCCGGCCCGACCTGCGACAGCGCCGACATCATGTACGAGAACTACAAGTACGGCCTGCCGCTGAACCTGGCGATCGGCGACCGCCTGTACTGGCTGTCCACCGGTGCCTACACCACCAGCTACAGCGCGGTGGAGTTCAACGGCTTCCCGCCGCTGAAAGCCTACTACCTGTAATGCACAACGGGGCCGCAAGGCCCCGTTTTCAATTCTATCGCGGGGCAAGCCCGCTCCCACGCCCGTGGTGAATACCCGCGGGAGCGGGCTTGCCCCGCAATATGACCGGAACAGACATACTCAAGTGCCGCGCAGTTCGATCTCCTCGGCATAGCGCGCCGCATGGGCCATCAGCGCCGGCCCCGCCCCCTGCAACGTCACCAGCGCACTGCGCAGGAAATTCAGGTTGCCCTCGACCCTGGCCCGTTCCAGCCAAGGCCCGGCCTCCCCGATCTCCCCCCGTTCGACCAGCACCAGCGCCAGGCTGAACATCCCGCGAAAATCCCCCGCCTCGGCCGAACGCCGATACCAGCGCACGGCCCGGGCAGGGCTTGGCGCAGTGGCAATCCCCTGCTCCAGGTAGCGCCCATACAGGTTCATCGACTTGGCATGCCCCAGCTGCGCGGCCTTCTCGTAGCACATCAACGCCTGGGCCTGGTCGGCCGGCACCCCGCGCCCGGTGGCCAGGAGGTTGGCCAGGTTGTACATGCCCCAGTCCAGGCCGACGTCGGCCGCACGGGCATAGTGAATGGCCGCCTGTGCGAGATCCACCTCGCCACCCCAGCCGTGCTCCAGGCACCGGCCAAGCATGTTGTGGGCCATGGCGCTGCCGCCCTGGGCGGCGATGGCGAACCAACGACGGGCCACGCCGGCATCCTCTTCGATACCGCGCCCATCGAGCAGGATCTGCCCGAGCAACGACTGCGCCTCGACCACTCCCTGCCCCGCCGCTGCCAGGATCGCCTGGGCGGCCTGGCCTGGGCTGTGTTCGAGCATCGCCTGCAACCCGGCCACATCCACCACATCCTCACGTCGCAACTGATAGGACACGGCTCAGACCTCGGCCCAGCGGCGCAGCAGGTTGTGATAGGTCCCGGTCAGTTGCAGCAGCGACGGATGCCCGGGCACATCGGCAGTGAGCTGGCGGACCGCGTTGTCCATCTCGAACAGCAGGGTGCGCTGGCTGTCTTCGCGCACCAGGCTCTGGGTCCAGAAGAACGCCGCATAGCGCGCCCCGCGGGTGACCGGGTTGACCTTGTGCAGGCTGGTGCCGGGGTACAGCACCATGTCGCCCGCGGCCAGCTTGACCTCGCGCACACCATAGGTGTCCTGGATCACCAGTTCGCCGCCGTCGTAGCTGTCCGGATCACTGAGGAACAGCGTCGAGGACAGGTCGGTGCGCACCCGCTCCGGGCTGCCCTTGGGCTGGCGCAGGGCGTTGTCGATGTGGAAATCGAAATTGCCCCCTTCGCGGTAGCAGTTGATCAGCGGCGGGAACACCTTGTGCGGCAGCGCCGCCGACATGAACAACGGGTTGCGCCACAGCCGTTCGATCAGCGCACTGCCGATCTCCTTGGCCAGCGCATGGCCTTCGGGCAACTGCAGGTTGTGCTTGGCCTTGGCCGACTGGTACCCCGCGGTGATCTTGCCATCGGCCCAGTCGGCCTGCTCCAGGGCCTCGCGAATGCGCGAGATCTCGTCGGCGTCGAACAGCCCGGGAATGTGAAGCAGCATGGCGGCGGCACCAGGTATGACTGAAGGGACGCCAATGATATTGATTCCCTTTTACCTGCCACAAGCCCCTTTCTCCATGGCACGACGGATGAGACCGTAAAAACCGTAAGGCGAAATTGTAAAGAATGTAAATTTATGGCGAATGGAAACGCTTCTCAATTGTTCGTTACAATCACTTACATTATGCTCCGCGGCCTTCATACCTTGGGGAAGGTCTACAACAATGCGTCACGTGCCATCTGCTGTGAGTTCACCACGTCTGCTCGCCTCCGCCATCGGCATGGCGATCACCGCCACCTCGGCCTATGCCGCCGACCCGGCCGCCAGCAACGCCATCACCCTCGACGCCACCAGCGTCAATGGCAAGGCCGAACAGGCAAGCACCGAGTACAAGGTCGACAAGGCCTCGTCGCAGAAGTACACCGCGCCGCTGGTGGACACCCCACGGTCGGTCACCGTGATCCCACAACAGGTGATCAAGGACACCAACGCCATGTCCCTGCAGGATGCCCTGCGCACCGTGCCGGGGATCACCTTCGGCGCCGGCGAAGGCGGCAACCCGCAAGGCGACCGCCCCTTCATCCGTGGCTTCGACGCCCAGGGCGACACCTACCTGGACGGCGTGCGCGACACCGGTGCCCAGACCCGCGAAATCTTCGCCATCGAGTCTGTCGAAGTGGCCAAGGGGCCGAACTCGGCAGTCGGTGGCCGTGGCGCCGCAGGCGGCACCATCAACCTGGTGAGCAAACGCGCACACCTGGGCAACTCGCTGGACGGCGCCTGGACCTGGGGCAGCGACCAGACCCAACGCTACACCTTCGACGGCAACTATCAGTTCAGCGACAGCGTTGCCGGGCGCCTGAACCTGATGACCCACGAAAGCAACGTCGCCGGCCGCGACAAGGTCAACTACGACCGCTGGGGCATCGCCCCCTCGCTGGCCTTCGGCCTGGGCACGCCGACCCGCGTCAACCTCGACTACTACCACCTGGAAAGCGACGACCTGCCGGACTCCGGCATCCCCTACAGTGTGCCGCGTGCAGGCAGCACCGCACGGACTTCGGCGCATCCGGACAAACCGGTCGACGGTGGCGACAGCGACAACTTCTACGGCCTGACCGGACGCGACTTCCGCAAGACCCGCGTCGATATCGCGACCTTCGCCATCGAGCACGACCTGACCGATACGCTGACCATCAAGAACACCCTGCGCCACGGCAACAGCATGCAGGACTACGTGCTGACCCAGCCTGACGACAGCGCCGGCAACGTCAACAACAATGGCGTCTGGCGTCGCGCCAACACCCGTGTGGGCAACACCGCCACCACCACCAACCAGACCGACCTGTTCGGCGAGTTCTACCTGGGCGGCCTGAAGAACAGCTTCTCCACCGGCGTCGAGTTCACCAAGGAAGAGTCCGACCGCCAGAGCTACACCGTCACCCCCAACAGCAAGCTCACCTGTACCGGCCCGGGCAGTGGCGGCAGCTGCACCTCGCTGGACAACCCGAACCCGGACGACAACTGGGTCGGCACCGTCGCGCGCAACTACGCCGGCACCAGGACCAGCAGCAAGACCCGCGCGCTCTATGTGTTCGACACCCTGGAACTGACCCCGCAATGGCTGTTGAACATGGGCCTGCGCTATGACCACTTCGACACCGACTACCGTGGCTACAACGCCGACGGCAGCACCGCGGTGAGCAGCAAGGGCGTGCCCGCCAAAGGCTCGGACACCAGCGAGTTCATCACCGGCCAGCTGGGCCTGGTGTGGAAACCGGCAGACAACGGCAGCATCTATGTGTCCTACGCCACCTCCGCCACGCCGCCTGGCGCCATGCTTGGCGAGGGTACCGAAGGCAACCCGCTGGGCAACGCCACCGACCGTTCCGGCAACCTGCTGGGCAGTGACATGGAGCCGGAAGAGACCACCAACTACGAGCTCGGCACCAAGTGGGACCTGCTCGACCAGCGCCTGTCCCTGGCCGCCGCGCTGTTCCGCACCGAGAAGGAAAACGCCCGGGTCCAGGTCAACACCAACACCTACGAGAACGTCGGTGAAACCCGCGTGCAAGGCATCGAGCTGTCGGCCAGCGGCAAGCTGACCGACAAGTGGCAAGTGTTCGCCGGTTATACCTACATGCAGGCCCGCCAGATCGACGGCGGCCCGCTGGGCAAGGCGAACGACGGCAACCAGCTGCCCAACACGCCGAACAACAGCGCCAGCCTGTGGACCACCTACCAGCTGACGCCGAAGCTGACCGTCGGTGGCGGCGCCTTCTATGTCGATGACGTCTACGGCAGCGTGGCCAACACCACCATGGTCGACAGCTACGTACGCTACGACGCCATGGCCGCCTACAAGCTGACCAAGAACATCGACCTGCAGCTGAACGTGCAGAACCTCACCAACGAGGTCTACTACGACAAGGCCTACTCCACCCACTTCGCCAACCAGGCGGCGGGGCGCACGGCGTTGCTGACCACCAGCGTGCACTTCTAAACAGCCGCACCCCGAGCCCCGTTCATTCGCTTGAACGGGGCTTTTGCGTATCAAGGCATAATGCACGCCGCGCAGTTCCTGGCGGCAATACAAGGTGATCGATGTGGTGAAGAAGACGCTGTTCCAATTGCACTGGTTCTTTGGCATCACCGCCGGCCTGGTGCTGGCGCTGATGGGCGTGACCGGCGCGATCTGGTCGTTCCAGGAAGAACTGCTGCGCGCATTCAACGCCGAGGTACTCAAGGTCGAGATCCGCCAGGAAGGCGTGCTGCCACCGGCCGAGCTGGTCCGCCGGGTCGAGGCCGCGCAAGGCGACAAGGTCTCCATGCTCTGGGTCGATACCCGCGAGGGTAACGCCGCGCGGATCTTCTTCACCCCCGCCCCCGGCGAGCGCCGCGGCGCACTGCGCTACGCCGACCCGTACACCGGCGAGCTCAAGGGTGACGTGGCCGGCCTGGGCTTTTTCAACCTCATGCTCAACCTGCACCGGTTCCTGGCCATGGGCGACAGCGGCCGGCAGATCACCGGCGCCTGCACCCTGATGCTGATCTTCTTCTGCCTGTCCGGGCTGTACCTGCGCTGGCCGCGCAAGGCACTGAACTGGCGGACCTGGCTGACGCTGGACTGGGCGAAGAAAGGCCGTGCCTTCAACTGGGACCTGCACGCGGTGTTCGGCACCTGGTGCCTGCTGTTCTACCTGCTGTTCGCCCTGACCGGGCTGTTCTGGTCCTACGAGTGGTACCGCGAAGGCCTCAACCGACTGCTGGCCGACCAGCCCGCGGCCGGCGAGCAGAAGCGTGGCGAAGGCCGCGGTGGTCGCCATGGCCCGCCCAAGGTGGACAAGAACGCCCCGCCTCTTGTTGTCGATTACGATGCCATCTGGACCAACCTCAAGGCCGCCGCAGGCCCCGGCCTGTCCACCTATAACCTGCGCCTGCCACCGGCCGGCGGGCAACCGGCGAGCCTGTTCTACCTGCTGCAGGGCGCCGACCACGAGCGCGCCCTCAACACCCTCACCCTCGACCCGGCCAGCGGCCAGGTAAAGCGTCACGAGCGCTACACCGACAAGTCGTTCAAGGCCCAGTTGCTGCAGAGCGTCTACGCCCTGCACGTGGGCAGCTACTTCGGCCTGCCGGGGCGGATCATCGTCACCCTCGCCAGCCTGACCATGCCGCTGTTCTTCGTCACCGGCTGGCTGCTGTACCTCGACCGTCGGCGCAAGAAGCGCCAGGTTCGCGCCGCCCGTGGCGCGGTGGCCCCGCAGTCGAATGACGGCGACCGCTGGCTGATCGGTTTCGCCAGCCAGAGCGGTTTCGCCGAGCAGCTGGCCTGGCAGAGCGCCGGCCAACTGCAAGCCGCCGGCTTGCCGGTACAGGTACGGCCGCTGGCCGAACTGGGCGAGACCGAGTTGCGCCAGGCCAACCGCGCGCTGTTCGTGGTCAGCACCTTCGGCGACGGCGAGGCCCCTGACAGCGCCCGTGGCTTCGAGCGCAAGGTACTAGGCCAAGCCTGGCCGCTGGAGCACCTGGACTACGCCCTGCTGGCCCTGGGCGACCGCCAGTACCCGCACTTCTGCGGCTTCGCCCGCCGGCTCCAGGCCTGGCTCGGCGAGCGTGGCGCCAGCTGCGCCTTCAGCCCGGTGGAGGTGGACAATGCCGACCCCGTCGCCCTGCAGTTGTGGCAACAGGAACTGACGCAACTGACCGGCGCCCGCCCGGTCGCCGCCTGGCAAGCACCAAGCTTCGGCAACTGGCACCTTTCCCGCCGCGAACGGATCAACCCCGGCAGCCAGGGCGCGCCGGTGTACCTGTTGGGCCTGCAGGCGGAAGCACCCGCAACTTGGGAAGCCGGTGACCTGATCGAAATCCTGCCACGCAACGGCCAGCCCCGCGTCGATGCCTTCCTTGCCGGTCTGGGCCTCGATCCACGCAGCCCGGTTCAACTCGACGGTCTGCAGGAAACCTTGGCGCAGGCCCTGGCCAGCCGCCAGTTGCCGGTCAGCCGCGAACACCTGATCGGCCTGCATGCCCAGGCACTGGTCGATGCCCTGATCCCGCTGACTGCCCGTGAATACTCGATTGCCTCCATCGCCAGCGATGGCGTGCTGGAGCTGATCGTGCGCCAGGAACGCCACGCCGATGGCAACCTGGGCCTGGGCTCCGGCTGGCTGACCGAATACCTGCCGCTGGAAGGCAGTGTCAGCGCACGCCTGCGTCGCAATAGCGGTTTCCATTTGCCCGCCGAGTCGGCGCCCTTGGTAATGATCGGCAATGGCACCGGCCTGGCCGGTCTGCGCAGCCTGCTCAAGGCCCGCATTGCCGAGGGCGAACAACGCAACTGGCTACTGTTCGGCGAGCGCAACCGGGCGCACGACCTGCTGTGCGGCGAGGAGCTGCAGGGCTGGGAGGAAAGCGGCGATCTGCAACGGCTGGACCTGGCGTTTTCGCGGGACCAGACGGAGAAGATCTATGTGCAGGACGTGCTGTTGCAGCAGGCCGCCGAGTTCAAGCGCTGGATCGAGGATGGCGCTTGCGTGTATGTCTGCGGCAGCCTGCAAGGGATGGCTGCCGGGGTGGATGCGGCGTTGCAGGGGATGCTGGGCGAGACTGCAGTACAGCAGTTGATCGAGGACGGGCGATACCGGCGAGATGTGTACTGAAGCCTGAAAGCATCGCGGGGCAAGTCGCATCGGCGCACCGCCGCTCCCACGCAAACCCGTGGGAGCGGCGGTGCGCCGATGCGACTTGCCCCGCGATTGGCCCTCAATGCAGATCGAAGGTATCGGCATCCAGGTTCGCCGGGAACCGCGCCCGGTACGCCGCCAGCTCCGCCGCCCGCAGCACCACGGTGAACACGCCGTCGGCCTCGCCCGCGCTCAGCAGGCTCTCGCCCTGGAAGTCCAGCACCTGGCTGTCGCCGGAATAGGCGAAACCCTTGCCATCGGTGCCCACCCGGTTAACCGCCGCGACGAAGCACAGGTTCTCGATGCCCCGCGCCGGCAGCAGGCGGTTCCAATGCAGGCGTCGCGCCGCCGGCCAGTTGGCGGTGTACAGCAGCAGGTCGGTGTCCTGGGCGTCGCGGCTCCACACCGGGAAGCGCAGGTCGTAGCAGATCAGCGGGCGGATCCGCCAACCCTTGAGCTCGAACTGCACCTGGCGCTCGCCTGGGGTGTAGTGCTTGTGCTCACCAGCCATACGGAACAGGTGACGCTTGTCGTAGTGCAGGATCTCGCCGTCGGGCCGCGCCCACAGCAGGCGGTTGCGGTGGCTGCCGTCGGCGGCCTGGATGATCACGCTGCCGGTGATCACCGCGTTGGCTTTCTTCGCCTGGGCCTTGAGCCACTTGTAGGTCGGGCCGTTCTCAGGCTCCGCCAGGCTTTCGGACTCCATCGAGAAGCCGGTGGTGAACATTTCCGGCAGGACCACCAGGTCCACCTCGCCGGACTGGCCGATCAGCTCCTCGAAGTGCGCGTAGTTGGCCTCGCGGTCGTGCCAGGCCAGGGTGGTCTGCACGAGGGCGATTTTCAGGTTCGGCAGTTGGCTCAGATCGCGCATAGTTTCTCCGCTGCCTGGCGCAGCGTCTCCTCGCGTTTGGCAAAGCACAGGCGCACCAGGCGTTGCTCGGGGATGGGTTGCTGGTAGAACACCGACACCGGGATGCTGGCCACGCCATGCTCACGGGTCAGCCACAGGGCCATGTCGACATCGTTCAGGTCGGGCCGGATCTGCGAATAGTCCACCAGTTGGAAATAGGTGCCCGGCGTGCGGGTAAAAGTGAAACGCGAGGCCTGCAGCAGCTCGCAGAACAGGTCGCGCTTGGCCTGGTAGAAGGCCGGCAGCTCGTCGATATGCTCGGGGTGCTCGGCCATGAAGTCGGCCAGCGCGCACTGCAAGGGCGTCACGCCACAGAAATTGACGTACTGGTGCACCTTGCGCAGTTCCGCGCTGAGGGCCGGCGGGGCGACCACGTAGCCGGTCTTCCAACCGGTGACGTGATAGGTCTTGCCGAACGAGCTGACGACGAACGCCCGCGAATAGAGCTGCGGGTGGGCCAGCACGCTGGCATGGCGCACGCCGTCGTAGATCAGGTGTTCGTAGACCTCGTCGCTGACCAGGTAGATATCCCTGTCACCGATAAGCCTGGCCAGTTCGTCCAGGTCGTCGCGACTGATCAGCGCGCCGCTGGGGTTGTGCGGCGAGTTGAGGATGACCATGCGCGTGCGCGGGCTCAGGGCATCGCTGAACTTCTGCCAGTCGATGCCGAAGCTGCCGTCGGTCAGCGGCACATGCACGCAGCGCCCGCCGGCCAGCTCCACGGACGGCTCGTAGCTGTCGTAGCTGGGGTCGAAGACGATCACCTCGTCGCCGGCATGGATGACCGCCTGGATGGCACAGAAGATCGCTTCGGTGGCACCCGGGGTGATCGTCACCTCCTGGTCGGCATCGACATTCGCGCCGTACAACCGGGCGATTTTCGCCGCCACCTGCTGGCGCAGCGCTGGCAGGCCGGTCATGGGCGAGTACTGATTGTGCCCGGCGGCCACATGGCGACCGACGGCATCGAGCAAGGCCTGGGGACCGTTGAAGTCAGGGAAGCCCTGGGAGAGGTTGAGCGCACCGGTCTGCATGGCCAGTTGCGACATGGTGGTGAAGATGGTCGTGCCGACGTTCGGCAGTTTGCTGCGGATCATGGAGCCCTCTTTCCTGGGGTTTGTCCGGCACGGGGTTGGGTCCGAGCATAGCGGATCAAGCAGTCAGGAAAAAGGTTGAAACAATAGGGGGATTGCGGTGGGTCAACCGTTGCAACCCAACAGCAGAATGAAGCGTGGGAGCGGGCTTGCTCCGCGATGAGGTCAGATCAGGCAGTCAATTGACCTGAACAATCTCATCGCGGGGCCCCTCCCAACGAGGGTTCTGCAAGCGCTGTTACTAACGCTTGTCGCGGCGCTTCTTCTCAGCCTTCTTGTGGTGCGACATCAGGCGGCGCTTCTTGTTGACCTGGCGATCGGTGAGGGTGTTCTTCTTGCCCTCGAACGGGTTGTCACCGCCCTTGTACTCGATGCGGATCGGCGTGCCGACCAGCTTGAGCACCCGGCGGTAGGTGTTCTCCAGGTAACGCGAGTAGGAGTTGGGGATCTTGTCGGTCTGGTTGCCGTGGATCACGATCAGCGGCGGGTTGGCGCCACCGAGGTGGGCATAGCGCAGCTTGATCCGGCGACCGTTGACCAGCGGCGGCTGGTGCACGCTGATGGCGTCTTCGAGGATCTGCGTCAGGCGGCTGGTCGGCCAGCGGGTGACCGCCGACTTGAACGCGGCCTGCACCGACTTGTACAGGTGGCCCACGCCGGTGCCGTGCAGCGCCGAGATGAAGTGGATGTCGGCGAAGTCGACGAAGAACAGCCGGCGTTCCAGCTCGGTCTTCACGTAGTCGCGCTCGCCCGGCTCCATGCCATCCCACTTGTTCAGGGCGATGACCACGGCGCGGCCGGCATCCAGGGCGAAGCCCAGCAGGTTGAGGTCGTGGTCGACCACGCCTTCGCGGGCGTCCATGACGAAGATCACCACGTTGGCGTCCTTGATCGCCTGCAGGGTCTTCACCACCGAGAACTTTTCGACTTCCTCGTGGATCTTGCCGCGCTT
This sequence comes from Pseudomonas sp. BW16M2, assembly GCF_014268865.1. Taxonomy (NCBI): domain Bacteria; kingdom Pseudomonadati; phylum Pseudomonadota; class Gammaproteobacteria; order Pseudomonadales; family Pseudomonadaceae; genus Pseudomonas; species Pseudomonas sp. BW16M2. The sequence continues at coordinate 43,687 of NZ_JABWRI010000005.1, forward strand.
GCGCACGCCGGCAGTGTCGATGAAGGTGTACTTCTCGCCATCACGCTCGAACGGAATGTAGATACTGTCACGGGTAGTGCCCGGCTGGTCGTACACCACCACGCGCTCTTCGCCGAGCATGCGGTTGACCAGGGTCGACTTGCCCACGTTGGGGCGGCCGATGATGGCGATCTTGATGCCGTCTTTCTCGCCCGGGCCAGGGATGCGCGTGGCTTCCTCGCCTTCGGCGACATCCTCGTCGAGGGCTTCTTCCTCGGGGTCACGGGGAATATGGCCGAGCAGCGATTCCATCAGGGCGTTGATACCGCGGCCCTGGGAGCCCGCCACCGGGATGGCGTTGCCCATGCCCAGCGGCGAGAACTCGGCGCGGGCGATATCGGGATCGATGTTGTCGATCTTGTTGGCGACCAGGATCGCTTCCTTGTTCCGCTTGCGCAGGTGATCGGCGATCATCTGGTCGGCGGCGGTCATGCCGGCACGGGCATCGACCAGGAACAGCACGTAGTCGGCTTCCTCGATGGCCATCAGCGACTGCTCGGCCATCTTCTCGTCCATGCCCACTTCGTCACCGGTGATACCGCCGGTGTCGATCAGGATGTAGGAACGACCCTGCCAGCTGGCATCGCCGTACTGGCGGTCACGGGTCAGGCCCGACAGGTCGCCGACGATGGCGTCGCGGGTCTTGGTCAGGCGGTTGAACATGGTGGATTTACCGACGTTCGGCCGGCCCACCAGGGCGATTACGGGAACCATGCGGCTCTCCACTCTTGAATTCTTGAAAATGCAAAGGCCGCTGCAAGGCAGCGGCCGGAGTTCGGGCGGCGCGTCATGCGCCGCGGCCTGAGCCCGCGAGCGAGCTCAAGCATAGCTTCAGCGGATGGTCAGTGCCTCGAGCTTGCCGCTGTTGCCGAAGACGTAGATGGTGTCGCCGACCACCAGGGGTCGGGCGCGCAGGCCATCGCTGTCGATACGCTCACGGCCGACGAAGCGGCCATCGACCTGGCTGAGCAGGTGCAGGTAACCCTCGAAGTCGCCCACCGCCACATAGCTGGAGAACACTTCCGGCGCCGACAGCTGACGGCGGGCCATCGAGTCGTTGCTCCACAGCGAGCTGGAAGAACGCTCGTCGACGCTCTGCACGGTACCCGACGCTTCGCTCACGTAGACGTTACCGAAGCCCTGGGCGACACCCACGTAGCTGGAGGCATCGCGCTGCCACAGCACGCGGCCGCTTTCCAGCTCCAGGCCAGCGACGCGGCCCTGGTAGGTGCCGACGTACAGGGTGCCACCGGACAGCAGCAGGCCGCCGTCGATGTCCACCACCCGGTCCAGCTCGGAACGGCCCTGCGGAATCGCCACGCGGCTCTCCCACACCGGCACGCCGTTGCTGATGTCGACCGCCACCACCTTGCCGGTGGACAGGCCGGCCACGGCCAGGCGGTTGGTCACCACCGGCGCGCCGGTGCCACGCAGGGTCAGCACGGCCGGGCTGTTCTCGTAGATCCAGCGACGGTCGCCGGTGGCGGCGTCGAAGCCGACCAGACGGTCGTCCTGGGTCTGCACCACCACCACGTCACCGTTGTTGGCGGGCGGCGCCAGCACTTCGCTGCTGACGCGCGAGCGCCAGCGCTCCTCGCCGGTGCTGGAGTCCAGGGCGATGACCTCGCCCTTGAGGGTACCCAGCATGACCAGGCCGTAGCCCACGCCCACGGCGCCGGATACCGGCAGCTCGAGGTCCTTCTTCCACACCACGTCGCCGGTGATGCGGTTCAGCGCGAAGACCTCGCCGTTGACGTCGGAGGCATAGATGCGGTCGTTCTCGATGGCCGGCACCAGGGTGTTGTAGGTCTCACCCTGGCCGTCACCGATCGAACGGCTCCACTGCTTCTTCAGCACCACTTCCTCGGTGAACTTGGTCAGCTCGGCCGGGGGCAGTTCCTTCTTGCTGTTGCTGCTGCAACCCGCCGCCAGCACGGCGAGGGTGAGCACTGCTGCTTGTTTCCAACCCTTCACTTCAGGCGTCCCCTTTGGCCAGGTCATCCAGCTTCAGTTGCAGGCCACCGATCGCGGCGTCGTCGGACAGCGCGGCCTTGGCTTTTTCGTAGGCGCTGTGCGCGTCGTCGGCGCGGCCCAGCTGTACCAGCAGGTCGCCCTTGAGCTCTTCGCGGCTGGCCAGGAAGGCCTTGTCGGTGTCGCCGTCGAGCAGCTTGAGCGCGTCCTCGGCCTTGTCCTGGGCCGCGAGCACGCGGGCCAGGCGCTGGCGCGAGATCTCGCCGAGGGTGGCGTCGGCCGGCTTGTCCAGCACGCTCTTCAGCTCGCTGGCCGCGTCGTCCAGCTTGCCGCTCTCGACCGCGACCTTGGCCACGAACAGGCTGCCGTACTGGGCGTAGGCGGTGCCGCCGAACTCGCTCTTGAGCTTGCCGGACAGCTCGGCGACCTTGCTCGCGTCGGGCTTGCCGTCAGGCGTCAACGAGGTTTCCAGCAGCGCCTGGTACAGCACCGAGGCGCCCTGGGACTGGTTGGCCTGGTACTTGTGCCAGGTCTGCCAGCCCAACACCACCACGCCGGCCAGCAGGGCGCCGGTCAGCAGCGGCTTGCCGTTGCGGTTCCACCAGTCCTTGGCTGCTGCCAGGCTCTCATCATCGGTACTCGACACCCCAATACTCCTATTCGCCTATTCGTTGTCAGACCGCGTCACGCCTGGGCGATCGCGGTTTCCAGGTGCGCGGCAAGCGCATCCCAGGCAATGTTCTGTTGTTCGCCCTGGCCACGCAGGGGCTTCAGGCCGATCTGCTGCTTCTCGAGCTCGTCGTCGCCCAGAATCAGCGCGAACAGCGCGCCGCTCTTGTCGGCTTTCTTGAACTGGTTCTTGAAGTTGCCGCCACCGGCATTGACTGCCAGGCGCAGGTTCGGCAGACGATCGCGCAGTTGCTCGCTGATCTTCAGGCCAGCCAGCTCCGCTTGCTCGCCAAAGGCGCACAGGTAAACGTCGATGGTACGGCTGATCGACTCAGGCACCTGGCCCAGGGTTTCGATCAGCAGCAGCAGACGCTCGATCCCCATGGCAAAGCCAACGCCGGCGGTCGGCTTGCCACCCATCTGCTCGACCAGGCCATCGTAGCGCCCGCCAGCGCAGACCGTGCCCTGGGCGCCGAGCTTGTCGGTGACCCACTCGAATACGGTCTTGCTGTAGTAATCCAGGCCGCGCACCAGCTTGGTGTTGATCACGAACGGGATGCCAGCAGCGTCAAGACGGGCCTTCACGCCATCGAAGTGCACGCGGGACTCTTCGTCCAGGTACTCTTCGAGCTTCGGTGCGCCTACCAAGGCGGCCTGGGTGCCTTCGTTCTTGCTGTCGAGGATACGCAGCGGATTGCTCTTCAGGCGACGCTGGCTGTCTTCGTCCAGCTGATCAATGCGCTGGGACAGGAATTCCACCAGTGCATCACGATAGCGCGCGCGGGCTTCGCTGGTACCCAGGCTGTTGAGCTCCAGGGTCACCGCGTCCTGAATACCCAGCAACGCCCAGAGGCGCCAGGTGAGCATGATCAGTTCGGCATCGATATCGGGGCCGGCCAGGTTGAACACCTCGACACCGATCTGGTGGAACTGACGGTAGCGTCCCAGTTGCGGGCGCTCGTGACGGAACATCGGGCCCACGTACCAGAGTTTCTGCACCTGGCCATTGCCGATGATGCCGTGCTCGAGCACTGCGCGCACGCAGGCGGCGGTGCCTTCCGGGCGCAAGGTAAGCGAGTCCTTGTTGTCCTGGAAGGTGTACATCTCCTTCTCGACGATATCGGTGACTTCACCGATCGAGCGCTTGAACAGCTCGGTGAACTCGACGATCGGCGTGCGGATCTGGCTGTAGCCGTAGCTGTCCAGCAAGCCGGCCACGGTGCCCTCGAAATAGCGCCACAGCGGCGACTGGTCGGGCAGGATGTCGTTCATGCCACGAATGGCTTGCAGCGATTTGCTCACGAGTAGTCCTTACGAATCTGTGTCTCAGCCGCGGGCGATCAGCGCCGCGTCGGCCTCGGCCTTCTCGGCCGCTTTCTGGCGAATGAGCTTTTCCAGCTCGTCGACCAGGTTGTCGTTGTTCAGTTTCTGCGATGGCTTGCCATCGATGTAGACCAGGTTCGGCGTGCCGCCGGTCAGGCCCACGTGCGACTCCTTGGCCTCGCCCGGGCCGTTGACCACGCAACCGATTACCGCGACGTCCAGCGGTACCAGCAGGTCTTCCAGGCGACCTTCCAGTTCGTTCATGGTCTTGACCACATCGAAGTTCTGCCGCGAGCAGCTCGGGCAGGCGATGAAGTTGATGCCACGGGAACGCAGGTGCAGCGACTTGAGGATGTCGTAGCCGACCTTCACTTCCTCGACCGGATCGGCGGCCAGGGAGATGCGGATGGTGTCACCGATGCCTTCGGCCAGCAGCATACCTAGGCCGACGGCGGATTTCACCGTCCCCGAGCGCAGGCCGCCGGCTTCGGTGATCCCCAGGTGCAGCGGCTGGATGATCTGCTTGGCCAGCAGGCGGTAGGCCTCGACGGCCATGAACACGTCGGAGGCCTTGACGCTGACCTTGAAGTCCTGGAAATCCAGGCGGTCGAGGTGCTCGACATGGCGCAGCGCCGACTCGACCAGCGCCGCCGGGGTGGGCTCGCCGTACTTCTTCTGCAGGTCCTTTTCCAGGGAACCGGCGTTGACGCCGATGCGGATCGGGATGCCACGGTCGCGGGCCGCGTCGACCACGGCGCGCACGCGATCTTCGCGGCCGATGTTACCCGGGTTGATGCGCAGGCAGTCGACGCCCAGCTCAGCCACGCGCAGGGCGATCTTGTAGTCGAAGTGGATGTCGGCGACCAGCGGCACGCTGACCAGTTTCTTGATGCGACCGAACGCCTCGGCGGCGTCCATGTCCGGCACCGAGACCCGCACGATGTCCACGCCGGCATCGACCAGGCGCTGGATCTGCGCCACGGTGGCGGCGACATCGTTGGTGTCGGTGTTGGTCATGCTCTGCACCGCGATGGGCGCATCACCACCCACCGGCACATTGCCGACCCAGATTTTGCGGGATTCGCGACGTTTGATCGGAGATTCGCCGTGCATGACTTACTGTCCCAACTTCAGGCGAGCGGTTTCGCCACTGGTGAACGGGGCGACATCGACCGCCTGGCCGTTGTAGCTCACCTGGGCGCCGCGGGCAAAGCCCAGGCGCACCGCGAACGGTGGCTTGCCGGTCAGTTCCAGGCTGTCGCCCTTGCGCTTGATGGCGCTGAACAGCACCTTGCCGTTGCCGTCGGTGACCTGGGTCCAGCAATCGGCGGTGAATTGGATATGGACCTTGGCGCTGCCGGCCGGGGCCGGTGCGGCATCAACGGGCGCAGGCGCTGTGACCGGCGCGGTCGACGCGACCGGTGCGGCTGGCGCTGCGGCAACAGGCGCGGCGGGCGTGACCACGACGGGAGCGGTTGGCGCGGCAGCCGGTGCCACAGGTGCGACGGCGGCCGCTGCCGGCGCGGCGCTGGTGGCTGGCGCGGCGGGTGCCACGGCCGCGACTGGCGCCTGGGTCTCGGCGACCGGCGCCTGCTCGGTAGCGTTCGGCTCCAGTGGCAGGACCTGGCCCTCGGGCTGCTGGCCTTCGCTCACGGCCTGGTCTTCCGGCTCGTCCAGCGGATGAATCTGCGTGGTGCCATCGGCGCTCTCGACCTCGACGTGCTCCAGGGCGATCTTGGCCAGGTCCTTGCCGCGCAGGCTGCTCTGGTCCTGCCACCAGAAGAAGCCACCGCCGACCACCGCGACCAGCAGCAACAGGCTGACCACCCGCAGGATATTGTGCGACAGGCGCACCGGCTCTTCGATGCGGCCAAGGGCGTGCACTTCGCTGCCCTGGGCGTGGGTGCCGGTGATCTGGTCGAAGGCCTCGACCAGGGGCGCCTGGTCCATGTCCATCAGCTTGGCGTAGGCACGGATGTAGCCACGGGCGAAGGTGTGCCCGGGCAGCTTGTCGAAGGCGCCGTTTTCCAGGTTGTTCAGCGAAGATACCGTGAGGTTGAGCTTGCGAGCGACCTCGGCCTGGCTCCATTCGCGTTTTTCGCGGGCCTGGCGCAAGACATCACCGGGGTTCTGGCGAGTCGCTGCTGCTACTTCAGTGTGCGCGGCTTTCATCGTTGCTCCGACAGGTATTGCTGATATTCCGGCGTACCGGGATAAAGTCGTTGTAATTGCTGGCCCAAACGGGTCGCGGTGCCCTGTTCGTCGAGGGCGAGTGCCAGGCGATGGCCCAGCAGCAGGCTACGGGCATCCTGGTCGCTCAGCTGGCTGAATCGATCGTAGTAATCCCGGGCCGGCACATAATGCCTGTTTTCGTAGGACAACTCAGCCATTTCGAGCAATGCCTTCGGTTGCCGCTGATTGAGCCGAAGGGCTTTTTCCAGGTAGGCACGCGCCTGATCACCCTGCCCCTGCTTCAGGGCGGTGAGCCCCAGGTTCTCGTACACGCGGGAACGCTCAGGATACAGGGTATCGGCGGCAGCCTGGAGGAACATCGCCCGGGCTTCGTCGAAACGGCCCTGAGCATATAGGAAACTGCCGTAATTGTTGCGGATTCGTGTGTCGTCCGGGCGGACGGCCAAGGCCTTGGCGAAGTGCTCGCCGGCCAATGCGGGCTCATCTTCGGCCTGGAACACCAGGGCCAGTGCCGCATGAGCCTCGCCGTCACGGGCGTCCAGGGCCAGGGCCTTGCCCAGCGGCGCCTTGGCGCGCTCGGTCAAACCTTGTTGCAAATACCCCAGCCCCAACTGCACGTAGGCCTGCCCCGCCGCCTCACGCCCCTGGCGGCTGGCCAGGGGGTCGCCCGCGCCGCCGGACACGCAGCCGGCCAGCAGCGAAAGCGTCAGGATCGACAGCGCGGCGCGCAGGCTCATGGGGCAGGTGCTCGTCAGGGGCGCGCGGCGCTGTCTTGCGGCTCGTCGGCAGCCAGCTGGCGCACGGCGATGTAGCGCTCGCTGCGGCGGGTACGGTCGTTGACCTGACCTACCAGCTGACCGCAGGCGGCGTCGATGTCGTCACCGCGGGTGGTGCGCGTGGTCACGTTGAAGCCGCCGTGGTGCAGCAGGTCCTGGAAGCGACGGATGGCATTGTTGCTCGGTCGCTCGTAACCCGAGTGCGGGAACGGGTTGAACGGGATCAGGTTGATCTTGCACGGCACATCACGCAGCAGTTCGATCATCTGCGCGGCGTGCTCGGGCTGGTCGTTGACGTCCTTGAGCAGGGTGTACTCGATGGTCAGCACGCGTTTGCCGCCGAGGGTGGACATGTAGCCCATGCACGATTCCAGCAGCATCTTCAGCGGGTACTTCTTGTTGATCGGCACCAGCTTGTTGCGCAGCTCGTCGTTCGGCGCGTGCAGCGACAGGGCCAGCGACACGTCGATGTGCTTGGCCAGCTCGTCGATCATCGGCACCACGCCCGAAGTGGACAGGGTGACGCGACGCTTGGAAATGCCATAGCCCAGATCTTCCATCATGATCTTCATGGCGGCGATGACATTGTCGAAATTCAGCAGGGGTTCGCCCATGCCCATCATGACCACGTTGGTGATGGCGCGGTCGATCTTGGCCGGAACGGTCCCGAAGGATTTGTTGGCAAGCCACACCTGGCCGATCACTTCGGCGGCGGTGAGGTTGCTGTTGAAGCCTTGCTTGCCGGTGGAGCAGAAGCTGCAGTCCAGGGCACAGCCGGCTTGCGACGACACGCACAGGGTGCCGCGATCGTCGGTGGGGATGTAGACGGTCTCGACGCAGCTGCCGGAGGCAACGCGGACCACCCACTTGCGGGTACCGTCGGCGGAAATGTCTTCACTGACCACCTCCGGACCGCGAATCTCGGCAACGGCCTCGAGCTTTTCGCGCAAGACCTTGCCGACATTGGTCATGGCGGCGAAATCATCGACGCCAAAATGGTGAATCCATTTCATCACCTGACCGGCACGGAAGCGCTTCTCCCCGATTGAGTCGAAGAACTGTTCCATTTCCGCCAGGGTCAGCCCCAGCAGGTTGATCTTGTCAGTCGATGTCGTCATGGATTCACCCTCACCCGTAAGCTTTCGCTTAGCGAGTGGTTACCTCGGTAGCAGCGAAGAAGTAAGCGATTTCGCGAGCAGCGGCGGCTTCGGAGTCCGAACCGTGAACGGCGTTGGCGTCGATCGACTCGGCGAAGTCGGCGCGGATGGTGCCTGGAGCAGCTTCTTTAGGGTTGGTGGCGCCCATCAGCTCACGGTTCAGAGCGATGGCGTTTTCGCCTTCCAGAACCTGAACAACGACAGGGCCCGAAGTCATGAAGGCAACCAGGTCACCGAAGAAGCCACGAGCGCTGTGCTCGGCGTAGAAGCCTTCGGCTTCGGCCTTGGACAGTTGCTTGATTTTCGAGGCGACGATTTTCAGGCCGGCTTCTTCGAAGCGAGTGGTGATCTTGCCGATGACGTTTTTAGCGACGGCGTCAGGCTTGATGATCGAGAAAGTACGTTGAACAGCCATGGAAAACTCCAGAATATTGAGTGTTGCGAAAAATTAAACCCGCGAATTATACGCGGGTTCCAGGGGATTGCCTAACCTGCGGCGTGCGCTCAGTCGGCTTCTTCGATCCAGGCCGCCTGGATGGCCTCGAGAACCTTCTCGCCGCAACGCGACGGATCGTCATCGAAGTCCGGCAGGGCCATGACCCATGCGCGCAGATCGACGAAATTCACGTAATGAGGATCGACCTCGGGCTTGCTTTCCGCAAGCTGGATGGCGATCTCAAGTACATCAACCCATTTCAGACTCATGTACAGGCCCTCAGTGCGGCGCTTCGGCGGCGTGGTTGAGCGAATATTTGGGGATCTCGATGGTGAGATCCTCATCGCCGACGACCACCTGGCAACCCAGGCGCGACTGCGCCTCCAGGCCCCAGGCCTTGTCCAGCATGTCCTCTTCGAGCTCGTCCGCTTCTTCAAGGGAGTCGAAGCCTTTGCGGATGATGCAGTGGCAAGTGGTGCAGGCCTTGACGCCGCCACAGGCGCTTTCCATCTCGATGTGATGGTCGTGGGCCAGTTCCAGGATGTTGGCCCCGGACGGCACTTCCACGGTCAAGCCCTCGGGGCAGAACTTCTCATGCGGCAGGAATGTCACCAGCGGCATCGGTTACTCCTCGATCTCATTCAGGTTGCGCCCGGCCAGTGCGGCTTTGACCGTCGAATCAAGGCGACGGGCGGCAAATGCATCGGTCACCTGCGACAGACGCTTGGTCTGTTGCTCGATGGCGGCGCCATCGGTGCCGGTCAGCAAATCACGTAGTTCTTGCATCTGGAATTCGATCGCGTCGCGCTCGTCACTGCTGAGCAGGCGCTCGCCATCGGCGTCCAGGGCGCCCTGCACCGCCTCGAGCAGGCGCTCGGCGTCGACCTGGTGCTCGCGCAGCTGGCGCGCATGCTTGTCGGAGCCAGCGTGCTCGAAGGAGTCCTTGAGCATGCGGGCGATCTCGCCGTCGGTCAGGCCGTAGGACGGCTTGACCTGGATGCTCGATTCCACGCCCGAACCCAATTCACGGGCCGCGACACTGAGCAGGCCATCGGCGTCGACCTGGAAGGTCACGCGGATCTTCGCCGCGCCCGCGACCATGGCCGGGATGCCGCGCAGTTCGAAGCGGGCCAGGGAACGGCAGTCGCTGATCAGCTCGCGCTCGCCCTGCAGCACGTGGATCATCATGGCCGACTGGCCATCCTTATACGTGGTGAATTCCTGGGCGCGGGCTACCGGAATGGTAGTGTTGCGCGGGATCACCTTCTCCATCAGCCCGCCCATGGTCTCAAGACCCAGGGACAGCGGGATGACGTCGAGCAGCAGCAGCTCACCACCTTCGCGGCGGTTGCCGGCGAGGGTGTCGGCCTGGATCGCGGCACCAATGGCCACCACCTGGTCCGGGTCGATCGAGGTCAGCGGGGTACGGCCGAACAGCGCGCCGACCGCCTCGCGCACACGCGGCACGCGGGTCGAACCACCGACCATGACCACTGCGCCGACCTCTTCCAGCTCGATGCCGCTGTCGCGCACGGCGCGGCGGCAGGCCTTGAGACTGCGGGCGATCATCGGTTCGATCATGGCTTCGAAGGCGGCACGGGTCAGCTCGCCCAGCCAGGCACCATGCTGGACGCTGACCGTTTCACTGTCGGTCAAGGCTTCCTTGGCCGCGCAAGCGGTCTGCAGCAGCAGGCGCTGGGTGGCCGGATCAAGGTCGGCGGACAAGCCGGCCTGCTCGATGATCCAGCCAGCGATCGCATGGTCGAAGTCATCGCCACCCAGGGCGGTGTCGCCACCGGTGGCCAGCACTTCGAAGACACCGGCGGTCAGGCGCAGGATGGAGATATCGAAGGTGCCGCCGCCCAGGTCGAAAATCGCCACGACGCCTTCGGCATCCTGGTCCAGGCCATAGGCCACGGCAGCTGCGGTCGGCTCGTTGAGCAGGCGCAGGACATTGAGGCCGGCCAGCTTGGCGGCGTCCTTGGTCGCCTGGCGCTGGGCGTCGTCGAAATAGGCCGGGACGGTGATCACCGCGCCAACCAGCTCGCCACCGAGGGTTTCCTCGGCACGCTGACGCAGCACCTTGAGAATATCGGCCGACACTTCCACCGGGCTTTTCGGGCCCTGGACCGTGTCGATGAACGGCATGTGCGATTCACCGCCGACAAAGCGATACGGCAGTTGCTCGCCCAGCTGCTTGACGTCCGCCAGGCCACGCCCCATCAGGCGCTTGACCGACAGGATGCTGTTGAGCGGGTCGTTGGGGGCAGCCTCGCGCGCGGCCAGGCCGACTTCGACAGTGTTGTCGAGATAACGCACGGCGGATGGCAGGATGACACTGCCCCGGGCATCGGGCAGCGGTTCGCTGCGTCCGCTGCGCACGGCGGCGACGAGAGAATTGGTGGTGCCCAGGTCGATGCCCACCGCCAGGCGGCGCTGGTGCGGCTGGGGGCTCTGACCGGGTTCGGCGATCTGCAGTAGGGCCATGCTTATCTGAGTACCTTAGGCGTCATCACGGGCAACGCCGGGGTTAATCGTCGAGGCGCTCTTCGAGTTGGCGCACTTCTTGGGCGAGCTTGTCGAGGAACTGCATGCGGCGCATCAGGCGCTCGGCCTGCTCACGCTCTGCAGCAACATCCCAGCAGGCGGCGAAATCCTCGTTCAGCGTGTCCTGGGCGACCTTGAGGCGCTTCTTGAACACGGCGACACCGTCGAGGTCGGCTTCGTCCTGCAGGTCCTCGAGCTCTTCGCGCCACTGCATCTGCTGCAGCAGGAAGTCCGGGTCGTGCACCGTGACTTCCTGGGGCACCTCGTGGCCGCCGATGGCCAGCAGGTAGCGGGCCCGGCGCGGGGCGCTGCGCAAGGTCTGGTAGGCGTCGTTGAGGGCCGCCGACTTTTCCAGGGCTACGCGCTGCTCGCGCTCGGAAGCGTCGGCGAAACGGTCCGGATGGACCTCGCGGGCCAGCTCGCGGTAGCGAACGGCCAGCTTGTCGAGGTCCAGGCGAAAACCGGGTTGCAGCTCAAACAGGGCGAAATGACAAGGAGTACCCACGGCCAGCCTCAAACGTTGAAGCTTTCGCCGCAGCCACACTCACCGCGCACGTTGGGGTTGTTGAACTTGAAGCCTTCGTTCAACCCTTCCTTGACGAAGTCCAGCTCGGTGCCATCGAGGTAGACCAGACTTTTCGGGTCGATGATGACCTTCACGCCATGGTTCTCGAACACCTGGTCTTCGGCGGCGAGCTCGTCGACGAACTCCAGCACGTAGGCCAGGCCCGAGCAGCCGGTGGTGCGCACGCCCAGGCGAATGCCCTCACCCTTGCCGCGCCCGTCGAGGGAGCGGCGAATGTGGTTGGCGGCGGCTTCTGTCATGCTGATAGCCATCGGAACTCCTTACCTCGCGACAGTCGACTTAGATCAAGCCTTTCTTCTGCTTGTAATCGCGAACAGCGGCCTTGATGGCATCTTCGGCGAGCACGGAGCAGTGGATCTTGACCGGCGGCAGTGCCAGCTCTTCAGCCAGCTGGGTGTTCTTGATGGTCTCGGCCTCGTCCAGGGTCTTGCCCTTCATCCACTCGGTGGCGAGGGAGCTGGAGGCGATGGCCGAACCGCAGCCGTAGGTCTTGAACTTGGCGTCTTCGATGACGCCCTGCTCGTTGACCTTGATCTGCAGGCGCATCACGTCGCCGCAAGCCGGGGCGCCGACCATGCCGGTGCCGACGTCCGGATCGTCGGCGTTCATCTTGCCGACGTTGCGCGGGTTTTCGTAGTGGTCGATGACCTTTTCACTGTATGCCATGGTGCAATTCCTTCCTCATCAGGGAGCCGCTCTTGCCGGCGACTGCTTAGTGGGCGGCCCACTCGATCTTGGAGATGTCGACGCCGTCTTTGTACATGTCCCACAGCGGCGACAATTCACGCAGCTTGTTCACGGCTTCGCAGACTTTCTGCGCGGCGTAGTCGACTTCTTCTTCGGTGGTGAAGCGGCCGAAGGAGAAGCGGATCGAGCTGTGCGCCAGTTCGTCGTTGCGGCCCAGGGCGCGCAGGACGTAGGACGGCTCGAGCGAAGCGGAGGTGCAGGCCGAACCGGACGAAACGGCGATGTCCTTCAGCGACATCAGCAGCGACTCGCCCTCGACGTAGTTGAAGCTCAGGTTCAGGTTGTGCGGCACGCGCTGGGTCTGGCTGCCGTTGACGTACAGCTCTTCGAGGTCCGAGACCTGCTTGAAGAAGCGGTCGCTCAGGGCCTTGATGCGCACGTTTTCAGCGGCCATTTCCTGCTTGGCGATGGCGAAGGCCTCGCCCATGCCGACGATCTGGTGGGTCGGCAGGGTGCCCGAACGCATGCCGCGCTCGTGGCCGCCGCCGTGAATGATGGCTTCCAGGCGCACGCGCGGCTTGCGGCTGACGTACAGCGCGCCGATGCCTTTCGGGCCGTAGACCTTGTGCGCGGAGAACGACATCAGGTCGACCTTGAGCTTCTGCAGGTCGATCTCGACGCGACCGGCCGACTGGGCGGCATCGACGTGGAACAGTACGCCGCGCGAGCGGGTCAGTTCACCGATGGCGGCGATGTCGTTGATCGAGCCGACTTCGTTGTTCACGTGCATCAGCGAGACCAGGATGGTGTCGTCGCGCAGCACGGCCTCGACCATGGCCGGGGTGACGATGCCGTCTTCTCCGGGCTCGAGGTAGGTGACTTCGAAACCTTCACGCTCGAGCTGGCGAGCGGTGTCCAGGACCGCCTTGTGCTCGATCTTGGAGGTGATGATGTGCTTGCCCTTGGTCTGATAGAAGTGCGCCACGCCTTTCAGGGCGAGGTTGTCGGACTCGGTGGCACCGCTGGTCCAGACGATCTCGCGCGGGTCGGCGTTGATCAGTTCGGCGACCTGGCGGCGGCCGTTCTCGACTGCTTCCTCGGCCTTCCAGCCGAACACGTGGGAGCGCGAGGCCGGGTTGCCGAAGTTCCCGTCGACCAGCAGGCACTCGGCCATCTTCTGGGCGACACGGGGATCGACCGGCGTGGTCGCGGAGTAATCGAGGTAGATCGGCAACTTCATTGAGTATCTCCTATCAGGCGGTGGCGTCGCTCGTCGCTGCGGTTTCAGTCGACGGCGGACGTCTCAATCTTGTCCAGCTGGGCAACTCGGCCTGCGACACGGCGCAGGTCCTGGCGCTGGGCGACTTCCTGCACCTCGCGGCGCATGACGAGGTCGGCCAGGCTGATGCCACTGAGGAATTCATGGATCTGCTGGCTCAGGTCGCACCACAGGTGGTGAGTCAGGCAGGTATCACCGGCGTGGCAGTCCCCCAGGCCCTGGCAACGGGTGGCATCGACCGATTCGTTGACCGCGTCGATGACCTGGGCCACCTGGATGGTTTCCATGCCCCGCGACAGCTGGTAGCCGCCGCCCGGACCGCGAACGCTGGATACCAGGCTGCTGCGGCGCAGCTTGGCGAACAGCTGTTCCAGATAAGAGAGGGAAATGCCCTGGCGCTCGGAAATATCGGCCAAAGACACCGGCCCATGCTGCGCGTGCAACGCCAGGTCGAGCATGGCGGTCACGGCGTATCGGCCTTTGGTAGTCAGTCGCATGGCGTATGGGTACCACGGGAGTTACAGGATGTGTGCGAGTATGCGATTCCCGAGCATTTAAGTCAACTATTAGACCTAGTGCTTTAGTCGGGTATGCATGCGGGAGGCGGGCGCGAGTGTAGCAGACAAGGGGCGCAAGCACACGCCCCTTGTGTCGGGCCGGCGCAATCAATGCGACTGAGTGTCGCCCTGCTTGAGTTCGGCGCAGGCCGCGGCGAAGTCGTCGTCGGGCAGCGCCGGCAGCTCCTTGGCACAGTAGTCACTGCCCATCCGGGTCAGCGCGCCGCACATGCCCTCCAGGCGCTCGTCGACGGCCTGCAGGTGGTCGAGCATCTGGCCGATGGCGCGGGCCACCGGGTCCGGCATGTCGCCACTGACGCCATAGGCGTCGAAGCCGATCTTCTCGGCCATGGCCTTGCGCTTGGCCTCGACGGCGTCATCCTCGGTCTTGACGATGATCCGCCCCGGAATGCCCACCGCCGTGGCGCCGGCCGGCACCGCCTTGGTGACCACCGCGTTGGAGCCGATCTTGGCCCCGGCGCCGACGGTGAACGGGCCCAGTACCTTGGCCCCGGCACCGACCACCACGCCGTTTTCCAGGGTCGGGTGACGCTTGCCCTTGTTCCAGCTGGTGCCACCGAGGGTGACGCCCTGGTACAGGGTCACGTCGTCGCCGATCTCGGCGGTCTCGCCGATGACGATGCCCATGCCGTGGTCGATGAAGAAGCGCCGGCCGATGGTCGCGCCCGGGTGGATCTCGATGCCGGTCATCCAGCGACCGAAGTTCGACACCAGCCGCGCCAGCCACTTGAAGTCACGCCGCCACAGGGCATTGCCCAGGCGGTGCAGCCAGATGGCATGCATCCCCGGGTAGCAGGTCAGGACCTCGAAGGCGTTGCGCGCCGCCGGGTCACGATGGAAAACGCTCTGGATATCTTCACGCAGACGCTCGAACATCTGTCAGTCCTTCCTTTTATGCGGCTCGCCCCGTGCGACCTTCTGGGTCTCGGTAAGGATGCCGCGCAAAATGCTCATTTCCGGACGCTCGACCGAGCTTCGCCCATACAGCCGGCGCAGGCGCGCCATCAGGTGCTTGGGTTTCTCGGGATCGAGGAAGCCGATGTCCACCAGGGTCTTTTCCAGGTGGTCGTAGAACAGCTCCATTTCGTCCATGGTCGCCAGCTCGCTGGCGTCGACCTTCTCGACCTTCACCGCACTGCCCTGCCCTGCCAACCAGGCCATGCGCACCTCATAGGAGAGCACCTGGACGGCGGCGGCCAGATTCAGCGAGCTGAAGTCGGGGTTCGAGGGAATGTGCACGTGGAAGTGACATCGCTGCAGTTCTTCGTTGGTCAGGCCGGCGTGCTCGCGCCCGAACACCAGGGCGATCTCTTCGCCGCCCATGGCCTGGGCCACAGCCTTGGCCCCGCACTCGCGCGGGTCGATCAGCGGCCAGGGGATGCTGCGCTCACGGGCGCTGGTGCCCATGACCAGACTGCAGCCGACCAGCGCCTGCTCGAGGCTGTCGACCACCTGGGCGTTATCCAGCACGTCGTCGGCGCCCGAGGCGCGGGCGCTGGCGTCCGCGGCCGGAAACTCTTTTGGCTGCACCAGCACCAGGCGCGACAAGCCCATGTTTTTCATGGCTCGCGCAGCGCCGCCGATGTTGCCGGGGTGGCTGGTATTGACCAGAACAACACGAATATTTTGCAGCAAGGTGTCGTGCTCTCGGATGCGGAAACAGGAGGGTTCGATCTTACAGAACCGACCAGCGTAACGCCATGAAAGCAAATGTGACACTTCTGTCGTCAAAGATTTCTGCTAGAATGATCGGCTTTCCTCTTTAACATCTCCAGGTGACCTTCCCATGCAGCCTATGCTGAATATCGCCCTGCGCGCCGCTCGCAGCGCCAGTGAACTGATTTTCCGCTCCATCGAACGCCTGGATAGCATCAAAGTCGACGAAAAGCAGGCCAAGGACTACGTGTCCGAGGTTGACCGCGCCGCCGAGAAGGTCATCGTCGAGGCCCTGCGCAAGGCCTACCCGAACCACTCGATCCAGGGTGAAGAGACCGGCCTGCACGCCGGCAGCGGTGAAGAAGGCAAGGATTACCTGTGGATCATCGATCCGCTGGACGGCACCACCAACTTCCTGCGTGGCGTTCCGCACTTCGCCGTCAGCATCGCCTGCAAATACCGTGGCCGCCTCGAGCACGCCGTGATCGTCGACCCGGTTCGCCAGGAAGAATTCACCGCCAGCCGTGGCCGTGGCGCTCAGCTCAATGGCCGCCGCCTGCGCGTCAGCTCGCGCACCAGCCTGGAAGGCGCGCTGCTGGGCACCGGCTTCCCGTTCCGTGACAGCCAGATGGCCGACCTGGACAACTACCTGGGCATGTTCCGCGCCCTGACCGGCCAGACCGCCGGCATCCGCCGCGCCGGCTCCGCCAGCCTGGACCTGGCTTATGTAGCCGCCGGCCGTTTCGACGCCTTCTGGGAGTCGGGCCTGTCCGAGTGGGACATGGCCGCGGGCGTGCTGCTGATCCAGGAAGCCGGTGGCCTGGTGAGCGACTTCAACGGTGGCCACGACTTCCTCGAGAAGGGCCACATCGTCGCGGGCAACATCAAGTGCTTCAAGGCCGTGCTGACTGCCATCCAGCCGCACCTGCCAGAGCACATGAAGCGCTAAGCGCCGATTGCGAGCACAAAAAAGCACCCCTCGGGGTGCTTTTTTTGTGCCTGCACGATGCCCTGTAGGAGCGGCCTTGTGCCGCGAAAGGGCTGCAAAGCAGCCCCGGCAATCTTGATTTATACCGAAGATTCCGGGGCCGCTTCGCAGCCCTTTCGCGGCACAAGGCCGCTCCTACAGGGGGGGCACTTGTGTCTTACTGCCCCGGCTGGTTCTGCCCCAGGATCAACTTGCCATTCTTGTCCAGCGGAATGGTCGAGCCCGGCTCGTGATCCATCTTCACCTTGCCCACCTGGTCACCGATGGAATAAGTCACGTTGTAGCCGACCACCTTGTCGCTGATGTCGTTGACCGTGTTGCAGCGCGTCTGCGTGGTGGTGTAGGTATCACGCTCCTGCATGTACTCCTGGGCCTTGTTGCCCGCGTAGCCACCACCCACCGCACCGGCCACGGTGGCGATCTTCTTGCCAGTACCACCGCCGATCTGGTTGCCCAGCAGGCCGCCAGCCAGCGCACCGACCACGGTACCGGCGATCTGGTGCTGGTCCTTGACCGGCGCCTGGCGCGTCACCGCGACATCCTTGCACACCTCACGCGGGGTCTTGACCTGCTGCTTGATCGGCTGCACGTCGGTGACCTGGGCGTACTCAGGCCCTTTGTTCACCAAGCTGTAGGTCGCCACAGCACCTCCGGCAGTTACACCGACAGCACCCAGAACCGCACCCACCAGCATTGATTTGTTCACGTGAACCTCCTGATCGTACCCGCGGGCTCCGGCCCGCCTTCTCCCTGCCTTGGAGCAAAAAAAAAGGCGCGAGTTCAACACTCGCGCCTCTCTTTGCGCCAAATGGCGCGGGACAAGCCTTACGGACGCTCGTCCACACCCTCGGTCTTGACCGGCGGGATCAGGTCTTCACTGCTCAGGTTCAGCCAGATCAACACCACGTTGGCGATGTAGATCGACGAGTAGGTACCCGCCATGACACCGATGAACAGCGCCAGGGAGAAGCCGAACAGGTTGTCGCCGCCGAAGAACAGCAGCGCGGCAATGGCCAGCAAGGTCGACACCGAGGTGGCGACGGTCCGCAGCAGGGTCTGGGTGGTCGAGATGTTGATGTTCTCGATCAGCGAAGCCTTGCGCAGCACGCGGAAGTTCTCGCGCACCCGGTCGAACACGACGATGGTGTCGTTGAGCGAGTAGCCGATGATCGCCAGCACCGCCGCCAGCACCGTCAGGTCGAAGGTGATCTGGAAGAACGACAGGATGCCCAAGGTGACCACCACGTCGTGGATCAGCGAGATGATCGCGCCCACGGCGAACTTCCACTGGAAGCGGAAGGCCAGGTAGATGAGGATGCCGCCCAGTGCCAGGAGCATGCCGAGGCCGCCCTGGTCACGCAGTTCCTCGCCCACCTGCGGGCCAACGAACTCGACGCGCTTGACCGTGGCCGGGTTGTCGCCGCCGATCTTCTGCAGCGCCTCAGCCACGCGGTTGCCCAACTGCGGGTCATCGCCCGGCATGCGCACCAGCAGGTCGGTGGTGGCGCCGAAGCTCTGCACCACGGCATCGTGGAAGCCGGAGCCGACCAGCTCGGTACGGACCTTTTCCAGGTCCGCCGGACGCTCGTAGGTGAGCTCGATCAGCGTACCGCCGGTGAAGTCCAGGCCGAAGTTCAGGCCCTTGTGCCACCAGCTGAACAGCGCCAGCACGGTGAGGAGCACGGTAATGGCGAACGCGACATTGCGCACGCCCATGAAGTTGATGGTTTTCATCGCAGCTCCCTCAAACCCACAGCTTCTTGATGTCACGCCCGCCGCAGGTCAGGTTGACCAGTGCGCGGGTCACCATGACGGCGGTGAACATCGAGGTGAAAATCCCGAGGGACATGGTGACCGCGAAGCCCTTGACCGGGCCGGTACCCATGGCGAACAGGATGCCGCCGACCAGCAGGGTGGTCAGGTTGGCGTCGACGATCGCCGAGTAGGCGCGGTTGAAACCTTCGTGGATGGCGCGCTGCACCGACATGCCGGCGGCAATCTCTTCGCGAATACGCGAGAAGATCAGCACGTTGGCGTCCACCGCCATGCCCATGGTCAGCACGATACCGGCGATGCCCGGCAGGGTCAGGGTGGCGCCCAGCAGTGACATCAGCGCCAGCAGCAGGACCATGTTGCCCGCCAGGGCGATGGTCGCCAGCACGCCGAAGGCGCGGTAGATGGCGATGATGAACAGCGAGACGAACAGCATGCCCCACAGGGACGCGTCGATACCCTTGGTGATGTTGTCGGCACCCAGGCTTGGGCCAATGGTACGTTCTTCAGCGAAGTACATCGGCGCGGCCAGACCACCGGCACGCAGCAGCAGGGCCAGTTCGGACGATTCGCCCTGGCCGTTCAGGCCGGTGATGCGGAACTGGCTGCCCAGCGGCGACTGGATGGTCGCCAGGCTGATGATCTTCTTCTCTTCCTGGAAGGTCTGCACCGCGACTTCTTTCTCGACGCCGTCGACCACCTGTTTCTGGTAGCGGGTGACCGGCTTCTGCTCGATGAAGATCACCGCCATGCTGCGCCCGACGTTGGTACGGGTGGCGCGGCTCATCAGCTCGCCGCCGTGGCCGTCGAGGCGAATGTTCACCTGTGGGCGACCGTGCTCGTCGAAGCTGGCCTGGGCGTCGGTGACCTGGTCACCGGTGATGATCAGGCCGCGCTCTACAGGGGCGGAGCGACCGCCTTCGCGGAACTCGAACACCTCGGTGGTGGCCTTGGACGCGCCTGGCTCGGCACCGAAGCGGAACTCCAGGTTGGCGGTCTTGCCGAGGATACGCTTGGCCTCGGCGGTGTCCTGCACGCCCGGCAGCTCGACCACGATGCGGTTGGCGCCCTGGCGCTGGACCAGCGGCTCGGCCACGCCCAGCTCGTTGACCCGGTTGCGCACGGTGGTCAGGTTCTGCTTGATCGAGTATTCGCGGATCTCGGCGACTTTCGCCTGGGTCAGCGCCAGACGCAGCACGGCGAGCTCGTTGCGCTCGGTGGTGGTCAGGTCGAAATCATTGAAATTCTTGCGGATCAGGCTGCGGGCCTGTTCGCGGGTAGCATCGTCGGCGAAGCCCAGCATGATGCCGCCGTCCTGCTGGGGCAGACTGCGGTAGCGGACGCGCTCTTTGCGCAGCAAGGTCTTGACCTCGCCTTCGTAGACTTTCATGCGAGCGGTCATGGCCTTGTCCATGTCCACTTCCAGCAGGAAGTGCACACCACCGGACAGGTCCAGGCCCAGCTTCATCGGGCTGGCACCCAGGTTGCGCAGCCACTGCGGGGTGGTCTGGGCCAGGTTCAGGGCCACGACGTAGTCGTCGCCGAGGGCCTTGCGCGCCACATCCTTGGCCGGCAGCTGGTCTTCCTGGTTGGTCAGGCGTACCAGGGCACTGCCCTTCTCGCCCAGGCTGCCGCCTTTGACGGTGATGCCGGCATCGGTCAGCGCCTTGGTCACGCGATCGAGGTCGGCCTGGCTGACATGCAGGGCGGAGCTGGCGCCGCTGATCTGCACCGCCGGATCATCCGGATAGAGGTTGGGTGCGGAATAAATGAAGCCGACCGCCAGTACTACCACGATCAGCAGGTATTTCCACAGAGGGTATTTGTTCAGCATCACGCCGCCCGTTCAAGACGCGGGGCGCTTTGCGCGCCCCGACTGGAAAAATGAAACCGGTAACTCAGATAGCCTTGAGCGTACCTTTCGGCAGGGTCGCCGCCACGGCGCCCTTCTGGAACTTCAGCTCGACATTGTCGGACACTTCCAGGACCACGAAGTCGTCGGCGACCTTGACGATCTTGCCGGCGATGCCGCCGGTGGTGACCACTTCGTCACCTTTTTGCAGGTTGCTCAGCAGGTTCTTCTGCTCTTTGGCACGCTTGGCCTGCGGGCGCCAGATCATCAGGTAGAAGATGACCAGGAAGCCGACCAGGAAGATCCACTCGAAGCCGGTACCGGCTGGGCCGGCGGCTGGGGCTGCTGCGTCCGCGTAAGCGGCGGGAATCAAGAAGCTCATTGGGCACTCCTAATGGATATTTTCTAATAATGGATGCGAACAGTCAGTCCAAGGGCGGCACAGGCAGCCCGCGCTTGGCGTAGAAGGCGTCGACAAAGGCGGCCAATTTACCCTGTTGAATAGCCTCGCGTAAACCGGCCATCAAGCGCTGGTAATGGCGCAAGTTGTGGATGGTATTCAGCATGCTGCTCAACATTTCGCCGCACTTGTCCAGGTGGTGCAGATAGGCGCGGGAGAAGTTGGTGCAGGTATAGCAATCGCAGGTCGGATCCAGCGGCGATTCATCGTGGCGATGGAACGCGTTGCGGATCTTGATCACCCCGGTGTCGACGAACAGATGGCCGTTGCGCGCATTGCGCGTGGGCATCACGCAGTCGAACATGTCGACGCCGCGGCGCACACCCTCTACAAGATCTTCCGGCTTGCCTACCCCCATAAGGTAACGAGGTTTGTCAGCCGGCATCTGTTCCGGCAGGTAGTCCAGCACCTTGATCATCTCGTGCTTGGGTTCGCCCACCGACAGGCCGCCGATGGCCAGGCCATCGAAGTCGATGTTGACCAGTGCTTCCAGCGAGCGCATGCGCAGGTCCTGGTACATGCCGCCCTGGACGATGCCGAACAGCGCCGCGGTGTTGTCGCCGTGGGCATTCTTCGAGCGCTGGGCCCAGCGCAGCGACAGCTCCATGGAAGTGCGCGCCACATCGTGCTCGGCCGGGTACGGGGTGCACTCGTCGAAGATCATCACGATGTCCGAGCCCAGGTCGCGCTGGACCTGCATGGACTCCTCGGGGCCCATGAACACCTTGGAACCGTCCACTGGCGATGCGAAGGTCACGCCTTCCTCCTTGATCTTGCGCATGGCGCCCAGGCTGAACACCTGGAAACCACCGGAATCAGTGAGGATAGGGCCTTTCCATTGCATGAAGTCGTGCAGGCCGTTGTGTTTCTTGATGACCTCGGTGCCCGGACGCAGCCACAGGTGGAAGGTGTTGCCGAGGATGATCTCAGCGCCAATGGCCTCGATGTCGCGCGGCAGCATGCCCTTGACCGTGCCGTAGGTGCCCACCGGCATGAAGGCCGGGGTCTCGACGGTGCCACGGGGGAAGGTCAGCCGGCCACGACGGGCCTTGCCGTCGGTGGCCAGCAGTTCGAACGACATTCGACAGGTGCGACTCATGCTTGATCCTCTGGGCCGCGTGGCGCCGGATTGCGGGTGATGAACATGGCATCACCGTAACTGAAGAAGCGGTACCCGTTCTCGACCGCCGCCGCGTAGGCGGCCATGGTCTCGGGGTAACCGGCGAAGGCCGAGACCAGCATCAGCAGCGTGGACTCCGGCAGGTGGAAGTTGGTGACCAGGCAATCGACCACATGGAACGGCCGGCCCGGGAAGATGAAGATGTCGGTGTCGCCGCTGAAGGCCTTGAGCTCGCCATCGCGCGCCGCGCTCTCCAGCGAACGCACGCTGGTGGTGCCCACGGCGATCACCCGGCCGCCACGGGCTCGGCACGCGGCGACGGCGTCGACCACGTCCTGGCTCACTTCGAGCCACTCTTTATGCATGGTGTGGTCTTCGATCTTGTCGACCCGCACCGGCTGGAAGGTGCCGGCGCCCACATGCAGGGTGACGAAGGCGCGCTCGACGCCCTTGGCGGCGATCTTCGCCAGCAGGTCTTCGTCGAAGTGCAGGCCGGCGGTAGGCGCGGCCACGGCGCCGGCGCGCTCGGCGTAGACGGTCTGGTAGCGCTCGCGGTCGGCGCCCTCGTCGGGACGGTCGATGTACGGCGGCAGCGGCATATGGCCGACGCGCTCGAGCAGCGGCAGCACCTCTTCGCTGAAGCGCAGTTCGAACAGCGTGTCGTGGCGGGCGACCATCTCGGCCTCGCCACCACCGTCGATGAGGATCTGCGTGCCTTCCTTAGGCGCCTTGCTGGCACGCACATGGGCCAGCACGCGGTGGCTGTCGAGCACGCGCTCGACCAGCACTTCCAGCTTGCCGCCGGAGGCTTTCTGGCCGAACAGGCGCGCCGGAATCACCCGGGTGTTGTTGAACACCATCAGGTCGCCCGGGCGCAGGTACTCGAGCAGATCGGTGAACTGCTTGTGGGCCAGCGTGCCACTGGGGCCATCGAGCACCAGCAGGCGGCTGCCATGGCGCTCGGCCAGCGGATGGCGGGCGATCAGGGAATCGGGGAGTTCGAAAGAAAAATCGGCGACGCGCATGATGATGTTCGGTTCGACAGGGCCGCAAAGTTTAGCCCAATGCGTGAA
Organism: Pseudomonas sp. BW16M2; assembly: GCF_014268865.1. Lineage (NCBI taxonomy): Bacteria > Pseudomonadati > Pseudomonadota > Gammaproteobacteria > Pseudomonadales > Pseudomonadaceae > Pseudomonas > Pseudomonas sp. BW16M2. The sequence goes on from NZ_JABWRI010000005.1 coordinate 66,850, forward strand.
AATTGACCATGAAAGCCGATTGACCGACCCAAGGCACCTCTCTATACTGCGGCGCCACAAGCCCTGATGGCGGAATTGGTAGACGCGGCGGATTCAAAATCCGTTTTCGAAAGGAGTGGGAGTTCGAGTCTCCCTCGGGGCACCAAGATCCAGAAAAAACCGACCTTATGGTCGGTTTTTTTGTGCCTGCAAATCAGTGCATCCGTCGATGTGCTCGATCCCTCGTCTTTTCATCCCCTCCCTCGGTCATGCGCTTTACCAAAACCGTTTCAGATGCCGATAATGTCAGTTTGCAATCATTCTAGCGTTTATCCCAGCCTCGAAACGGAGTTCGCATGATCCAGGCAGAACAGACCTTGCCTTCCACACGTAGCAGCCGAATCACATCTCTCGTGGCCAAGGTAATGACAGGGATAGGTGTACTGCTCGGCAGCATGTGGGCGGTCATCACCTACCTGGTGCCTGATCCCAGCGTATTTGGCTTTGGTTTCATCAACTGGCGCAATATCGTGCTGCTGGTGAGTACCTTCACGCTGCTTGGCAGCCTGTCGATCTGCTGGCAGATGCGCAACCTGCCCAAAGTACTGCACGGCACGCTGCTGACCTTCCTGATCGCCGCGGTCTCGTTCATTTTCTTCATTCTGGGCACGGAGTATGCGAAGCCTTCCTTCGAGTTCGCCAAGGTGCAATCGACCGTGGTCGAAAACGAAGGCAACAACCTGCTTGGCAAGCGCCTGGAGGTGGTGGATGACGTCAGGTTCGAACTGATCGGTTGCGAGAACATTGGCCGCTTCCCCAACTGCACCTTCGAGCTGACCAACCAGGGCATGGACCGTGATTTCCGCTTCGATAACGCTTCCCGCCTGTTCGACGAAGCAGGCGCCCCGTTGCGTGTCGGCGAAATGCGCGTAGGCCAGCAACGCAACAATCCATGGGGTGAATTCCAGCTGATTCGTACTGTGCCCACCCGTGTCACGTTGGTTTTCCAGGAAGCTGATCGCAAGATCGAGCGCTCGCCATCCATCAAGCTCATCTTCCGTACTCGCATGAATGAAGAGCAGGCACTCAAGTTCAATGAAGTTTCGCTGAAGTGAACCAGGCGGCTGATAGCCGTGCGAGTGATGCGATATACCTGTAGGTAACGGCTCTCTCGGACGTCAGGACTCGCAAAGAACCGACCTTATGGTCGGTTTTTTTGCGCCTGCAATTGGCAGCTGCCCTTCCCTCGGCTCTCGCCATTGCCTCGCACTTGGCAAAAATGCCAGTTACCCTCGGCTCTAGACCATGGGTACCTGTGGATGCTACCTCTGGAAAAAGGCGTTGCAGGACAGCCACAACCTGTCAGAGGCAAGGATGGAGCACCGATAAAGTTCGCCAACAAGCCGGAAGGTGTCGAAGTGCTCGATCAGCACCGTGTACTGGTCGTACACGATGATGATCGGGTCAAGGTGAAGGACGCCGAAAACGGCAGCGTGCGCGAGGACTACGAGTTTACCTACAGCGTCATCAACCTCGCGCCGACGCAGTAGCGTCTGTATGCCAGGGTGCCAAGAGTGCTCACAGTAGCAACGTGGTGACCCACAGCCTGTACGGCAGAGAACCGCTGACCATGCCCGACTCATCCGGCGATGGATTTTTAAGCTGCCTACACTGTAGTGAACGACTAGGGAAGTTACGCACCGAACGAGCACATTTACTGAGCTGCCTACACGGCAGTGAACGAGGGGAACAGGGCTGCAACCAGGTGAGCATTTCTGAGTGCCCCTTACAACAGCCCAGAAAACCTTTGCTGCTAGCCCCTTCCTGTACAGAAAATCACACAAAGTGCAACTTACTGTATAGCCAGAGCTGCCGTTCTACACTAAGTTTCACAAACCGTGACTTTCTGTTGATCGATCCATGCCTGCGCAGCCGCTCCAGTGCCTCTATCGAGGCCTGCACAACCTCGCCACGCCCCAGCGCTATCTGTTCACGCCAGCGGATATGCGCGCCCTGGTGCCCGGCTTGTCCGACGGCGCCTATCGCTCGCTGCTGAGCAGAGCGTCCAATGACAACATCCTGATCAGGGTGTGCAGGGGGCTTTACCTCTTCACTCCGGCCAAGCCCAACCCTGGGCTCGTGCTCTATCACGCTGCGGCCCGCCTGCGAGCTGACAACCTCAACTACATCAGCCTCGAGTGCGCCCTCAGCGATATCGGAGTGATCTCTCAGGTACCACAGAACTGGCTGACTATCATGTCGTCAGGGCGAAGCCAGACCATAAGCTGCGCAGCTTTCGGCACGGTCGAGTTCGTCCATACCACCCGTACCGCTCTCGAACTCAACGGCCAACTCGACTACGACGACCGCTGCCGCCTATGGCGCGCCAAAGCCTCGCTGGCCTTGGCCGACATGAAGCGGACCAGACGCAATCTGGAGCTGATCGACTGGGAAACGGCCAATGAACTTGTTTGATCGACTTGTCCAGCACGCCCTGGGCAACACACCTGAGGTCGCTTCACTATAAGCAGCCTGCCCAGAATTGACATCCCGCTATCAGTTGCACAGGGTTGGCAATTTCTCAAAACTGCGGAACATCATCCATGCCACTTAGCCATCGACCCGTTCGCCCTGTCGACATCGCCACTCTCTGTAACTTCCCTCAGGGCTCGGACGAACTCTTCTATATGTTCCCCAAAGCCACCTACCCACTCACACCCGCGCAACTGAGCGAAGCCATCGCCCAGCGCAGCGGTTCGACGGTGATCGAGGCTGACGGGGTGATCGTTGGTTTCGCCAATTTCTATAAGGCTGAATATGACGGCGTCTGCGCGCTGGGTAATGTGGTGGTGGCCCCGACCGCGCGAGGCCAGGGTGTGGCGCGCTACCTTGTGCAATGCATGATCGCCCTGGCTCGCGAAGATTTCGCGGCACGGGAGGTCTGGGTGTCGTGTTTCAATCACAACACCGCAGGGCTGCTGCTTTATCCACAGCTCGGTTTTGTGCCGTTCGGGATCGAGGAGCGGCGGGCGCCGGATGGGTCCCGGGTAGCGCTGGTGCAGATGAAGCAGGTGTTGAGGTGAGGTTGAGGTGATTTACGTGTGTGCGGTGTGGCCTGGATTGGGGCTGCGTTGCAGCCCATCGCGGGGCAAGCCCGCTCCCACGCTGGCGATGCTTGCAATTTTGCTCATCGCGCCAAAGCGCTGTACATAGGGCTGGGTGGGCTGGACTAGCGTTCCGTATTGTGCAAGCGCGCGACCTGGACATGGGACTGGGCTCGAATGATTTCATCAGCGTCACCTTCGACCAGGACCTGTGACAGGTACTCCTGAATCGCTGCCTCGGAATCCAGTAAATCCGCAATCTTGAATGGCGTCAGTTCACTGGCCATGCTCGACTACCTCGCAATGTGAATGGTGACGAGCCTAAACCATAGCCTCAAGGGAAGCTTTACCGCTTGCTGTAGGCCTCTTCTTTAACTCTAACCAGAAAAACCACGTAACACCCTGCGACGAATCCCACCGAACCTTGCCCCTCCCGCGACGTCGGAACCTGCATCCCCCGCATCGAGGTTCCCCCCACGTGAAAGCCCTCCTCGCCCGCAAATACCGCCTGGTGGTCAAGACCGTCGGCTACATCGGCTGGTCGCTGTTCTGGCTGCTGATCTGGGACGTGCTGGTCACCATCGACTTCATGCTGTTCTTCAACAGCAAGTTCAGCCTGCCGCTGATCCCGCTCACCCTGCTGGGCTCGGCGCTGGTGGTGCTGGTGAGCTTTCGCAACAGCAGCGCCTACAACCGCTGGTGGGAGGCGCGCACGCTGTGGGGCGCGCTGGTGAACAGTTCGCGCAGCTTTGCCCGGCAGGTGCTGACGCTGGTCGACGATCCGGCCGACGGGCCGAACCCGGTGAAGGCGACCTTGCTGCGCCGGCATATCGCCTATGTGAACTGCCTGGCGGCGCACCTCAAGGGCGAGCAGTGCCCGGATGAGCTGATGGCCTTCATACCGCCCGGGGAGTTCGAGCGGCGCAATCGTTCGAACAATTTCGCCAACGACATCCTCGGCGGTTCAGCGGCCTTGCTGGCCCAGGAGTACCAGGCCGGGCGACTGGACAGCATTCGCCTGGCGCTGCTGGAATCGACCCTGGTGGACATGTCCAACGCCCAGGGCGGGATGGAGCGGATCGCCAATACGCCGCTGCCCTACCCTTATGTGTACTTCCCGCGGCTTTTCATCACGCTGTTCTGCCTGATCGTGCCGGTGGGGCTGGTGGAGTCGCTGGGCTGGTTCACGCCGCTGGCCTCGACGGTGGTCGGCTTCATGCTGCTGGCCATCGAGCGGATCGGCACGGACTTGCAGAGCCCGTTCCGCCTCAGCGAGCACCAGATCCCGATGGACACGATCTGCGAGACGATCGAACGCAACCTGGAGTCGATGCAGCGAGAGGCGCAATGTGGCACCTTGGCGCACTGAGCCGCCCGCTCTCCTTTATTCCCGCCGGGCGTACTCCCGGCAATCCTCCCAGCCGATCCCGCTCTGGGCCGTATGCTGCAACAACCACTCCAGCGCCGGCTGCGTCTTGGGCTGATTGTCGCGGAACTGGATCACCCCCTTGCGCCACAGCAGCATCAGCGTCAGCACCCGCTGTGCCGACGCTTCGGCGGTCAGCGGCCCGTCATCCTGGGCATCGATGTCCCACAGCGAAACCTGCATCTGCTGGCTGTCCATGAATGCCTCGCCATCGGCGCGGCGCTGGCCGTAGGGCGGGCGGAACAACGGCACATACTGCTCCGCCAGGTCGGCCTGGACCCGCGCCTGGCTGCGCCGCAGCGAGTCCTGCCAGTCCTGCCACTGGGCGTGGGAGCGGTACTCCCAACCCTGGATACCCACGCACTGGCCGGCATACAGGTCGCTCACCGGGCCAGCGTCGCGACGTTGCTGCAGGCGATTGCCGAGCACGAAGAATATCCCGTCGAGCTTTTGCCGCCGCAGGTAGTCGGCCACCGCATCGGTGCTGCCGCCCTGTGGCCCCGGGCCGCCGGCGAAGGTCAGCAGGAACATCCGGTCGTTGAGCTCCTCGCCATTGCGCTCGCGACCGGACAGCTTGGCCACCTCGCTGGTGGTCTGCGGGAACAGCGCGGCCTTGCGCAACTGCTCATCCAGGTATCGAGTGTGGAACTGGTGACTGGGCTCGACCCATCCGGTATAGAACGTGCCGACATCCTCGGCGAAAACAGCAGACTGCGTGCGCAGGTCAGCCATGGACTCGACCGGGTAGCAGAACGAGGCATCCTGCTCGCAACTCTTCTGCGCCTGTTGATAACTTGTCCACAGGCGCTGCCACAGACGTGCCCGTACGGCCCGCACGACGGTCAGGTTGATCTGGCGCAGGCCCAGCCGGGTCTTGAGCGCCTGCTCGTCGAGCATCTCGCTTTCGTGCAGCACCCGGGCGAACGACAGGATCTCCGCCCGCGACGCCACGTCGAACAGCGTCGGGCTGTCCAGCTGCTCGGGCCACAGCTCACGGTCGAAACTGACGAAATCCACCGGGGCCGCCTGCGCGCCCAGGCTGAGCAGCCCGGCGAACAGGGCAAACGCGATACGCACGATGAGCAATCTCCTTGAAGGCATGGCGCGCACTATAGCGCGACCGCCCGCGGTTTAATGTGGCGATGTTCGGTGACTATCGTCGCCATAGTTTGGCGTTGTGCCAGCGGCCCCGTAGAATTCGCCCGACGATTCCAGGAGCCGACCCGATGCTGACGGTGATTTCCCCCGCCAAGACCCTCGACTACGACACCCCGCCGGTAACCCAGCGCCACACCCTGCCCCAGCACCTGGACGATTCCCAGGAACTGATCGTGCAACTGCGCGAACTGGCGCCGGCGCAGATCGCCGAGCTGATGCACCTCTCCGACAAGCTCGCCGGCCTCAACGCCGCCCGCTTCGGCAGTTGGACCCCGGATTTCACCCCGGCCAACGCCAAGCAGGCACTGCTGGCGTTCAAGGGCGACGTGTACACCGGGCTCGACGCCGAGAGCCTGGGCGAGGACGACTTCAGCTACGCCCAGGACCACCTGCGCATGCTCTCGGGCCTGTATGGCCTGCTGCGCCCGCTGGACCTGATGCAGCCCTACCGCCTGGAGATGGGCACCAAGCTGGCCAATGCCCGCGGCAAGGACCTGTACGCCTTCTGGGGCACGCGCATCAGCGAATGGCTGAACCAGGCCCTGGCCGACCAGGGTGACGACGTGCTGCTGAACCTGGCCAGCAACGAGTACTTCAGCGCGGTGAAGAAGAGCGCGCTGAAGGCGCGGGTGATCGATGTCGACTTCAAGGACCTGAAGAACGGCCAGTACAAGATCATCAGCTTCTACGCCAAGAAGGCCCGCGGGATGATGAGCCGCTTCGTGATCCAGGAGCGGATCAACGATCCGGAGCAGCTCAAGCGCTTTGATGTGCAGGGTTACTACTACAGTGCCGAGCAGTCGAAGCCGGATCATCTGGTGTTCCTGCGCGATCACGCTGAGGGCTGATGGCCCTGGGGGGCGCTTTGCGCCCCTTTCGCGGCACAAGGCCGCTCCCACAGGGAAACGCATACCCCTGTAGGAGCGGCCTTGTGCCGCGAAGCAGCCCCATCCCACCCCTGCCCTGCAACGGGGCACGCTTTCACCCTTGAATTCGCCAAATAACAGACGTCAAAAAACCATCCACCCTATCCTTATTGCAAAACGCCATAAGACCGTTCGTAGTTTTTTGACGAAAATTGAAAAAAATTTTCGCATGCTGGCCTAAAACCATCCCCCTGCGATTTCACCCTTTATATACGGGGACGAAACTGCCGCGTGCTATCAGATTGAAAGTATTTCCCTCTGAAAAAATATTTAGAAATCTTTCATCGTGACGAAACCGCCCCCGGAACTTCTGCCAAGGGACATGGCTCATAGCACCCGTAACGAGTTTCAAGCGCCCAGCGTGAGAGATGACTTACAGATGACAAAGGGCCGCCATTCTCAACCGGCCCGAAAACTTCAACGGCGGTACAGGAAGTGCCAAAAGCCATGATCCATGCAGGAGACAAGCGCCCCTAAAATTCGTCCTAGTGGTTGATTTCAAAGGATTTATCCACTTGAAAAAACAAGCACAGCACTTCACCAACAGTGGATTGCAATAAAGACGGCTGCATTTCAGGGCACGCCATTTTTAATACTGGCCTTTGACTGCCAACTTTGAGTGCATAACTTTTTGCGCTCCGGATTTATTCATGCCTGCGTTCGGTGAAGTGTCAATTCGCCATGGATCCGTGCGCCCTAAAACTGCTGGTCAATCAACCCGGTCGGCTCTTCGCTGAAGGGCTGGCGTGATAAACACACGAGGTGAATGCGATGCGTATCAGCATCTTTGGTTTGGGTTATGTGGGTGCAGTCTGTGCAGGTTGCCTGTCGGCACGAGGCCACGAAGTGATTGGTGTGGACGTGTCCAGCACCAAGATCGACCTGATCAACAAGGGCAAGTCGCCCATCGTCGAACCAGGCCTCCAAGAGCTGCTGCAACAAGGCATTGCCAACGGCCGCCTGCGCGGCACCACCGACTTCGCCGAAGCCATCCGCGCCAGCGACGTGTCGATGATCTGCGTCGGCACGCCGAGCAAGAAGAACGGCGACCTGGGCCTGGAATACATCGAGTCGGTGTGCCGCGAGATCGGCTACGTGCTGCGCGACAAGGCCAGCCGTCACACCGTGGTGGTGCGCAGCACCGTGCTGCCGGGCACCGTGAAGAACGTGGTGATCCCGATCCTCGAGGACTGCTCGGGCAAGAAGGCCGGCGTCGACTTCGGCGTCGCGGTCAACCCGGAGTTCCTGCGCGAAAGCACCGCGATCAAGGACTACGACCAGCCACCGATGACCGTTATCGGCGAACTGGACAGCGCCAGCGGTGACGTGCTGCAGGCCCTGTACGAGGAACTCGACGCGCCGATCATCCGCAAGCCGGTCGAAGTGGCCGAGATGATCAAGTACACCTGCAACGTCTGGCACGCGACCAAGGTCACCTTCGCCAACGAGATCGGCAACATCGCCAAGGCCGCAGGCGTCGATGGCCGCGAGGTGATGGACGTGGTCTGCCAGGACAAGGCGCTGAACCTGTCGCAGTACTACATGCGCCCGGGCTTCGCCTTCGGCGGTTCGTGCCTGCCGAAGGACGTGCGCGCCCTCACCTACCGCGCCGCCAGCCTCGACGTGCGCGCCCCGCTGCTCGACTCGCTGATGCGCAGCAACGAATCCCAGGTGCAGAACGCCTTCGACATCATCGAGAGCCACGACAAGCGCAAGGTCGCCCTGCTCGGCCTTTCGTTCAAGGCCGGCACCGACGACCTGCGTGAAAGCCCGCTGGTGGAGCTGGCCGAACGCCTGATCGGCAAGGGCTACCAGCTCGACATCTACGACCAGAACGTCGAGTACGCCCGTGTCCACGGCGCCAACAAGGACTACATCGAGTCGAAGATCCCCCACGTCTCCTCCTTGCTCAACGCCAACTTCGAGCAGGTGGTGGACAACGCCGAGATCATCATCCTGGGCAACCGTGACGAGCAGTTCCGTGCCCTGGCCCAGCAGGCACCGGAAGGCAAGCAGGTGATCGACCTGGTCGGCTTCATGAGCAAGCCGACCTGCGCCACCAGCCGCACCGAAGGTATCTGCTGGTAAACCCGGCCGGGCGGCGCGTCCCTCCCCAGCGCGCCGCCCGCCCTCCCCCGAATTCTCGACGGATGCCGAACATGCAAAGGTTCCAGACCATGCTGCTGCAATGCGCCGGCTGGCTGCTCTACATGAGCCTGCTCATGCTGATCGCCCTGGCCCTGCCCAGCGATATCTTCGACTCGCAGTCGAAGCACTTCATCTTCCTGGTCGGTGCCGTCGGCATCTGGCGCTACTCCATGGGCGCCACCCATTTCATCCGCGGCATGATCTTCCTGTACATCGTGTACCCCTACCTGCGCCGCAAGGTGCGCAAGCTGGGCAAGGCGGCCGACCCGTCGCACGTGTACCTGATGGTCACCAGTTTTCGCATCGAGGCCCTGACCACCGCCCAGGTGTACAGCTCGGTGATCCGCGAGGCGATCGACTGCGGCTTCCCCACCACCGTGGTCTGTTCGCTGGTGGAGAAGTCCGACGAGCTGCTGGTGAAAAGCCTGTGGGCCAAGTACAACCCGCCGTCCCACGTGACCCTCGATATCGTGCGTATCGCCGGCACCGGCAAGCGTGACGGCCTGGCCTATGGTTTCCGCGCCATCTCGCGGATGCTGCCGGACGAAAACGCCGTGGTGGCGGTGATCGACGGCGACACCGTGCTGGCCGAGGGCGTGGTGCGCAAGACCGTGCCATGGTTCGGCCTGTACCCCAACGTCGGTGGCCTGACCACCAACGAGTTCTGCGAAGTGCGCGGCGGCTACATCATGAGCGAGTGGCACAAGCTGCGCTTCGCCCAGCGCCACATCAACATGTGCTCCATGGCCCTGTCCAAGCGCGTGCTGACCATGACCGGGCGCATGTCGATGTTCCGCGCAAGCGTGGTGACCAACCCCGAATTCATCGCCGACGTCGAGAGCGACTCGCTGATGCACTGGCGCCTGGGCCGCTTCAAGTTCCTCACCGGCGACGACAAGTCCAGCTGGTTCAGCCTGATGCGCCTGGGCTACGACACCTTCTACGTGCCCGATGCCGCGATCAACACGGTCGAGCACCCGCCGGAAAAAAGCTTCATCAAGGCCAGCCGCAAGCTGATGTACCGCTGGTACGGCAACAACCTGCGGCAGAACTCCCGTGCCCTGGGCCTGGGCCTCAAGCGCCTGGGACTGTTCACCAGCATCGTGCTGCTCGACCAGCGCGTGTCGATGTGGACCAGCCTGCTGGGCCTGACCGTGGCGGTGATCGCCAGTTTCAAGTTCGGCCTGCAGTTCTTGCTGGTGTACCTGCTGTGGATCGGCATCACCCGGCTGATCCTCACCGTCATGCTGCTGTGCTCGGGCCACAACGTCGGCCCGGCCTACCCGCTGATTCTCTATTACAACCAGATCGTCGGCGCGGTGATGAAGATCTACGTGTTCTTCCGCCTCGACAGGCAGTCCTGGACCCGCCAGCCCACTGCCCTCAAGCGCGACCTCGCAAGTTTTCAACAATGGTTCAACACCTGGTCCTCGCGGACCATGACCTTCTCGGCCGCGAGCATCTTCGTCGCCGTGCTGTTCATGGTCGTGTGAGCCCCCGGATCGGACAACAGGAACGAATATCGCCATGAATACCGCCGTGAACGTCAATGTCGTGCATGAATCCGAAGCGCAGCGCCAGCACGCCCGGGTGCGCATCCCCGCCAAGCTGCGCTACCTGGACGGCAACCGCGAAGCGCACGAGGTGAAGGTCGACGACCTGTCCGCCGGAGGCCTGTCCTTCCACGCGAAAAAACCGCTGCCGGAAGGCGAAGTGCTGCGCGGTCGCCTGCAGTTCGTGGTCGACAACCTCGGCCTGTCGATGGACGTCGAACTGCTGGTGCGTACCAGCAGCCGCGAGACCGCCCGCACCGGCGCCGAGTTCCAGAACCTCGAACCGCGCGACATCGCCACCCTGCGCCACATCATCACCAGCCACCTGTCCGGCGAGCTGATCAGCGTCGGCGATGTGCTCAGTACCCTGCAGCGCGACAACTTCACCAAGGCGCGCAAGCAGAAGGACGGTGGCTCGGGCCTTTCCGCCTTCGGTCGCCTGCGCGCGGTCAGCGTGACCGCCGGGGTGTTCGTGGTCGGCCTGGTGGCCTTCGGCTTCGTCGCCAAGTCGCTGTACGGCCTGTACTTCGTCAGCCATGCCGAGGCCGGCGTGGTCGCGGTGCCCACCACCAACGTCACCATGCCCCGCGACGGCAGTCTGCAGAGACTGGTGGAAAGCGGCGCGACCGTGGCCAAGGGCGCACCACTGGCGACCTTCAACACCAGCATGCTCGACCTGCTCAAGGGCCACCTGGACGACTCGCAGCTGGAGCCGGCCAAGGTCGAGGAGCTGTTCGGCAAGCAGCTCTCCGGCACCCTCACCAGCCCGTGCGACTGCGTGGTCTCGCGTCAGCTGGTGGATGACGGCCAGTACGCCAGCAAGGGCCAGCCGGTGTTCGCGCTGATCCCGCGCACCAGCGTCCCGACCATCGAGGCGCGCTTCAGCTATCGCCAGTTCGACGAAGTGAAGCCGGGTACCCGGGTCAACTTCCAGATCGCCGGCGAGGACGAAGTGCGCACCGGGCGGATCACCGGCAGCTCGAGCCTGGACACCGACAACCTGGCCTCCGACATCCGCGTGCAGATCAAGCCCGACGACGGCCTGCCGGCCGAGCTCGCCGGGCGCCCGGCCGCGGTCAACAGCGACCGTGGTCCGTCGCTGAACTGGCTGATCGACAAGGCCGTGGCCCGTGGGTTGTAAGAGGATCGGACGATGAAACCTTTGAATGGTTTTTCTCCTGCTGGAGTGGCGTCGCCTGGATCGCGGCACAAGCCCGCTCCTACAGGGACCGCGCCGCACCCTGTAGGAGCGGGCTTGCCCCGCGATCGAGCGCAAAGCGCTCGCCCCTACACCTGGTGCACCCTGGCCCTGGCCATCACCCTGGCCGGCTGCGCCGGCCTGCCCGACCAGCGCCTGGCCAATGAAGCGCTCAAGCGCGGCGACACCGCCACCGCTGAGCGCAACTACAAGGCCCTGGCCGACCTCGGCTACAGCGATGCCCAGGTAGGCCTGGCCGATATCCAGGTCGCCACCCGCGACCCGGCGAAACTCGAGGAGGCCGAGGCCACCTATCGCGCCGCCGCCGCCACCTCGCCCCGCGCCCAGGCGCGTCTCGGCCGCCTGCTGGTGGCCAAGCCCGACAGTACACAGGCCGAACGCGAGGAGGCCGAAAGCCTGCTCAAGCTCGCCGCCGGGCAGGGCGAAAGCAACACCCTGATCCCGCTGGCGATGCTCTACCTGCAGTACCCGCAGAGCTTCCCCAAGGTCAACGCCCAGCAGCAGATCGACCAGTGGCGCGCCGCCGGCAACCCCGAGGCGGGCCTTGCCCAGGTCCTGCTGTACCGCACCCAGGGCACCTACGACCAGCACCTGGGCGATGTGGAGAAGATCTGCAAGGCAGCGCTGGCCACCACCGACATCTGCTACGTCGAGCTGGCCACCGTCTACCAGAAACGCGCCCAGCCCGACCAGCAGGCCGCCCTGCTCGAACAACTGAAGGCCGCCCATGCCCGTGGCGCCGTGCCAGCCACCCGGGTCGACAGCGTCGCCCGCGTGCTGGCCGACCGCAGTCTCGGCCAGACCGACGAGAAGACCGCCAAGGACCTGCTCGAACACATCGCCCCGGCCAACCCGGCCTCGTGGGTGAGCCTGGCGCAACTGCTCTACGACTTCCCCGAGCTGGGCGACACCGACCAGTTGATGGCCTACATCGACAAGGGCCGCGAAGCCGAACAGCCCCGCGCCGAACTGCTGCTGGGCCGCCTCTACTACGAAGGCAAGACCGTGCCCGCCGACGCCCAGAAAGCCCAGGAGCACCTGCAGGCCGCCGCCGATGCCGGCGAGGTCAGCGCCGATTACTACCTCGGCCAGCTCTACCGCCGTGGCTACCTGGGCCAGGTCGAACCGCAGAAAGCCGTGGACCACCTGCTCGCCGCCGCCCGCGGCGGCCAGAACAGCGCCGACTACGCCCTGGCCCAGCTGTTCAGCGAAGGCCACGGCATCCGCCCGGCACCGACCAATGCCTGGGTATTCGCCCAGCTGTCCCAGGTCAACCCGACCCCGCAGTCGACCGAACTACTGCAACAGCTCGACCAGCAGCTCACGCCCGACCAGCGCAGCCAGGCGCAGAACCTGCTGGCGCAGGAGAAGCAGGCGCGCGGCAGCATGGCCCAGGGCGCCAACAGCACCCTGGCCATCGAAGCGCTGCAGGACGAGAAAGACGACGTAGACGCCGAGGATTCGCTATGACGCTCAACCCCTTCGTGAAAGCCGGCATCGGCCTGGGCTTCGCCCTGCTGTGGTCGATGCCGACCCTGGCGGCCGAAACCGCGCAGAAGAACTTCGGCCTCGACGTGAAGATCACCGGCCAGTCCGAGGACGACCGCGACCTGGGCACCCGCTCCGGCGGCGACGTCAACGGCCTGGGCCTGGACCTGCGGCCCTGGGTGTACGGCGAGCGCGGCCACTGGAGCGCCTTCGCCATGGGCCAGGCGGTGGCCGCCACCGACATCATCGAGACCGACACCCTGCGCCAGAACGACGACGGCACCACCAGCGACAACGGCGACGACAGCCGCAAGCCGGACAAGAGCTACCTGGCCATGCGCGAGTTCTGGATCGGCTACAGCGGCCTGACCCCCTACCCAGGCGAGCAGCTGCGCTTCGGCCGCCAGCGCCTGCGCAGCGACGACGGCATGTGGCGCGACACCAACATCGAGGCGCTGAACTGGACCTTCGACACCACCCTGCTCAAGGCCGACCTGGGTGTGGCCCAGCGCTTCAGCGAATACCGCACCGACCTCACCGAGCTGGCCCCGGAGGTCAAGGACCGCACCCACGTCTATGGCAACGTCGCCACGCAGTGGACACCCGGCCACTGGGTCGGCCTGCGCGCCCACCACAGCCATGACGGCGGCAGCCTGAAAAGCCCCGGCGAAACCGTCGACGCCCTCGACAAGACCCGCACCGGCGACCTGACCTGGCTGGGCCTGGAGGCCAACAGCGACGCCTACAACTGGCGCAACGACCACACCGTCAACTACTGGGGCAGCGTCACCTGGCTGACCGGCGACCGCGACACCCTCAGCAGCCAGGCGGTGGGCAACGACCAGGTCGCCACCGGCAAGCAGAGCGGCGACGTCAACGCCTGGGCCACCGACCTCGGCATCCGCCTGCGCCTGGACCCGCAATGGCAGGTCGGCGCGGCCTATGCCCGGGGCAGCGGCGGTGGCGGCAGCGACGGTTCGAACAACTTCGAGCAGACCGGCCTTGAGAGCAACCGCTCCAACTTCACCGGCACCCGCTCGCGCGTGCACCGCTTCGGCGAAGCGTTCCGCGGCGAGCTGGGCAACCTGCAGGCGGCCACCCTGTTCGCCTCCTGGCAGCTGCGCGACGACTACGACGCCAGCTTCATCTACCACAAGTTCTGGCGCGTCGACGGCAAGCAGAACATCGGCTCCAGCGGCATCAACGCGGTGGTCGACGACGGCGGCATCAGCCGTCCGCTGGTGCAGGGCGAGAAAGACCTGGGCCAGGAGATGGACGTGGTCGTCACCAAGTACTTCAAGCAAGGCCTGCTGCCGGCCTCGATCAGCCAGTCGATCGACGAACCGTCGGCCCTGGTGCGCCTGCGCGCTGGCGTATTCAAGCCGGGTGACGCCTACGGCAAGGAGGCCGACTCGTACATGCATCGCGCCTTCGTCGACGTGATCTGGCGCTACTGAGGCCGGGAGAGGATTTGACATGAACCTGCACCCGAACCTTCGCCACAGCCTGCTGGCCAGCGCCCTGCTGCTGGCCGCAGGCCTGGCCCAGGCCGCCGAGCCGGAGATGGCCAAGGGGCTGCAACAGGCCAAGACCTACACCGTTGCCAGTGCGCCGATCGAGCCGCTGCTGATGGACCCGCCCAAGCTGCCCGACCTGTCCGGCTACACCGCCGAGGCCGTGCAGAAGAAGATCGACCGCCGCCACAAAGGCAAGGTCAGCGTGCGCCGCATGCTCCAGGAGGACACCCTCAAGGAGTTCATCGGCGGCGACAACAAGGGCGCCGAGTGGGTGCGTCGCCAGCACGGCATTCCCCAGGCGATCTTCGTCGACGACGGGCATGTCGACCTGGTGGAACTGAGCAAGAAGGTGCCCGACCAGTACCTGCGCGAGACCGCGCCTGGGGTATACCTCGCGCGCCTGCCAATCGTGGTCGGGCGCAAGGGCGTGCTGGAGATCGACGGCAAGGTCAAGGAACTGCGCCTGTCCGAAGAGGCCGGCTCGTTCATCGTCAACGACGGCAAGCTGTTCGTCAGCGATACCCGGGTGACCGGCTGGCGCGAGCAGGCCAACGGCCCGGCGACCTTCCGCAAGCCCGACGAATTCCGCCCGTTCCTGCTCAGCTGGGGCGGCACCGAGACCTATATCGTCAACAGCAAGATGGCCAGCTTCGGCTACGCCAAGTCCAAGTCGTACGGCGTGAGCATCTCGCAGTACACGCCGAACATGGCCAAGCAGATGGGCCGCCCGGAACCCACCGGCTGGATCATCGGCTCCGAGTTCAGCGACATGTGGTACGGCTTCTACTGCTACGAGACCCAGGACTTCGTGATCAAGGACTCGACCTACCGCGACAACATCGTCTACGGCATCGACCCCCACGACCGTTCGCACCGCCTGATCATCGCCGGCAACACCGTCTACGGCACCAAGAAGAAGCACGGGATCATTGTCTCCCGCGAGGTCAACGACAGCTGGATCATCAACAACAAGAGCTACGACAACAAGCTCTCGGGCGTGGTGATCGACCGCAACAGCGTCAACAACCTGATCGCCTACAACGAGATCTACCGCAACCACACCGACGGCATCACCCTGTACGAGAGCGGCGACAACCTGATCTGGGGCAACAAGCTGATCAACAACCGTCGCCACGGCATCCGCGTGCGCAACAGCGTGAACATCCGCCTGTACGAGAACGTCGCCATGGCCAACGGCCTGGTGGGCGTGTACGGGCACATCAAGGACCTCTCCGACACCGACCGCGACATCGCCCTCGACCCGTTCGACACCAAGGTGTCGCTGATCGTGGTCGGCGGCGAGCTGGCGGCCAACGGCTCCGGCCCGCTGTCGATCGACTCGCCGCTGTCGGTGGAGCTGTACAAGGTGTCGATGCTGATGCCGCGCAAGGCCAACGGCATCAGCTTCAACGGCGTGCTCGGCGAGCGCCAGGACGAAATCCTCGACCTGCTGGTGCGCCAGCAGAAGGCCGTGCTGATCGACCCGGTCGAACGCCAGACCGAAATGATCGACTAAGGAAGCCCAGACCATGACTCCACACCTGATGAAACTGCTGGGCCTGTCCGCCGCCCTCCTGGCCATCAGCCAGGGCGTGCGCGCAGGTGACATCAAGGCGCCGACCTTCAGTGCCGAGCCCTGCTGCCAGCTGTGCCCCGAGGCCCACGACGCCAGCCGCTACACCACGCGCTACCAGCAGAACTTCACCACCCTGGTGCAGGCCCAGGGCGACTGGCTGTTCCGCACCCGCGAAGACCTGCGCACCGAATTCGACACCACCCCGGGCGGCTACAAGCGCCTGCAGCAGGTGCACGACGC
This sequence comes from Pseudomonas sp. BW16M2, assembly GCF_014268865.1. Taxonomy (NCBI): domain Bacteria; kingdom Pseudomonadati; phylum Pseudomonadota; class Gammaproteobacteria; order Pseudomonadales; family Pseudomonadaceae; genus Pseudomonas; species Pseudomonas sp. BW16M2. The sequence continues at coordinate 83,184 of NZ_JABWRI010000005.1, forward strand.
GTTCAAGAAGCGCGGCGTCGAGCTGGTGGTGGTGTACCAGCCGACCCGTGGCCTGGTGAACCGCAACATGCTCAAGCCCGAGGAAAAGGCCGCCTTCGATTACCAGAAGGCCCTGCGCAACTACCAGGCCATGCTCCAGCGCTTCGCCAAGATGGGCTACAACGTGCCCGACCTGTCGCCGCTGACCAACGAGCAGCTGGCCGCGGCCGACCAGGGCAAGGACTTCTACTTCCGCGGCGACCAGCATTGGACGCCGTACGGTGCCGAACGCGCGGCGAAGATCGTCGCCGACACCGTGCACCAGATGCCGGCCTTCGAAGGCATCCCGCGCAAGGAATTCGAGACGAAGAAATCCGGACGCATGGGCAAGACCGGCACCCTGCACAATGTCGCCGGCCAGCTGTGCGGCACCAGCTATGCGGTGCAGTACATGGACCAGTTCGCCACCGAACCCAAGGGCGGCGCCAGCGGCGGCGACGACCTGTTCGGTGATTCGGGCAACGCGCAGATCACCCTGGTCGGCACCAGCCACAGCGGCAAGAACTACAACTTCTCGGGTTTCCTCGAGCAGTACATCGGCGCCGATGTGCTCAACGTAGCCTTCCCCGGGGGCGGCCTGGAAGGCTCGATGATCCAGTACCTGGGCAGCGAGGAGTTCCAGAACAACCCGCCGAAGATCCTGGTCTGGGAGTTCTCCCCGCTGTACCGCCTGGACCAGGAAACCATCTGGCGGCAGATCCTCGGCCTGCTCGACGACGGCTGCGACGACCGTCCCGCGCAGATGAGCGCCAGCGCCACCCTCAAGCCCGGCAAGAACGAGCTGATGGTCAACGGCAAGAATGGTGTGATCAAGGACCTGGTCAACCGCAACCACCAGCTCGACATCAAGTTCGAGGACACCTCGGTGAAAGTGCTGCAGGCCACCCTGTGGTACCTGAACGGCCGCCACGAGGACATCAAGATCGAGAAGCCCGAGACCTCCGACACCGATGGACGCTTCGTCTTCCAGATGCGCGAGGACGAAGACTGGGCAGGCCAGAACCTGCTCGCCCTGGAGGTCCAGGGGCCGGAAAGCGGCACGCAGAAAGTCGAAGCCAAACTCTGCAAACGCAACAACTTCGCCAGCCCCGCGCAGCACACCGCGCAGGCCGGCCAGTGAGGCAAGCATGACAGCCATCCACCGCAAGACCGCACCCGCCCTGCTCGCCCTCGCCCTGTTCGGCGGCGCGGCGCAGGCCGCGCTGGTACCGCCCCAGGGGTACTACGAGGGCATCGAGAAACTGAAGACCGGCGACGGCAATTTCCGCTGCGAGGCCGCGCCCAGGCCCTACACCGGCGCGCTGGTGTTCCGCAGCAAGTACGAAGGTTCGGACAAGGCCCGGGCGACGCTCAATGCCGCCTCGGAGAAAGCCTTTCGCAAATCCACCGAGGACATCACCACCCTCGAGAAGGGCGTGAGCAAGATGGTCGGCCAGTACATGCGCGATGGCCGCCCGGCACAGCTGGACTGCGCCCTGACCTGGCTCGACACCTGGGCACGCGCCGATGCGCTGATGTCCACCGACTACAACCACACCGGCAAGTCCATGCGCAAATGGGCGCTGGGCAGCATGAGCGGGTCGTGGCTGCGCCTGAAGTTCTCCAACTCACAGCCACTGGCGGCGCACAGGGCCGAGGCCGAGCAGATCGAGAAATGGTTCGTGCGCCTGGCGCGGCAGACCGTGCGCGACTGGAGCGACCTGCCGCTGGAGAAGATCAACAACCACAGCTACTGGGCGGCCTGGTCGGTGATGGCCACCGCGGTGGCCACCGACCGCCAGGACCTCTTCGACTGGGCGGTGAAGGAATACAAGGTCGGCGCCAACCAGGTCGATGAACAGGGTTTTTTGCCCAACGAGCTCAAGCGCCGCCAGCGTGCCCTGGCCTACCACAACTATGCCCTGCCACCGCTGGCGATGATCGCCAGCTTCGCCCAGGCCAACGGCGTGGACCTGCGCAAGGAAAACAACTTCGCCCTGCAACGCCTCGGTGAAGGCGTGCTGGCCGGTGCCCGCAATCCTGTTCATTTCAACACCCGCGCCGGCGTGAAGCAGGACCTCAAGGACCTGAAGATCGACAGCAAGTACGCCTGGCTCGAGCCGTGGTGCGCGCTGTACCAGTGCGTCGGCGACACCCTCGAGCGCAAGCATGACATGCAGCCGTTCAACAGTTTCAGGCTGGGTGGGGATGTGACGCGGGTCTATGACCCGCAAGCCGAACAGAAAAAGTAAGTCGTTTGCGTGGGAGCGGGCTTGCCCCGCGATGAGGCCCGCAAGGGCAATGGTGTTGGCTCTGCCGACGCCATCGCGGGGCAAGCCCGCTCCCACGCCATGGTGATCTTCCACATTCGTGTGGGGGGTTTGGGGGGCGCTGTGCCCCGGATGCTGTGAACAACAAGGAGAACCGGGATGGTCTTCTCGTCCAACGTGTTCCTGTTCCTGTTCCTGCCGGTTTTCCTCGGCTTGTACTACGTGAGCGGGAACCGCTATCGCAACCTGCTGCTGCTGGTTGCCAGCTACATCTTCTACGCCTGGTGGCGGGTGGATTTCCTCGCTCTGTTCGCCGGGGTCACCCTGTGGAACTACTGGATCGGCCTGAAAGTCGGCGCCGCCGGTGTGCGCACCAAGCCCGCGCAGCGCTGGCTGCTGCTCGGCGTGGGCGTCGACCTGTGCATCCTCGGCTACTTCAAGTACGCCAACTTCGGCGTCGACAGCCTCAACGCGATCATGACCTCGATGGGGCTGGAGCCATTCATCCTCACCCACGTGCTGCTGCCAATCGGCATCTCGTTCTACATCTTCGAGTCGATCAGCTACATCATCGACGTGTACCGCGGCGACACCCCAGCCACCCGCAACCTGATCGACTTCGCCGCCTTCGTGGCGATCTTCCCGCACCTGATCGCCGGCCCCGTGCTGCGCTTCAAGGACCTGGTCGACCAGTTCAACAACCGTACCCACACCCTGGACAAGTTCTCCGAAGGCTGCACCCGCTTCATGCAGGGCTTCATCAAGAAAGTGTTCATCGCCGACACCCTGGCGGTGGTCGCCGACCACTGCTTCGCCCTGGAGAACCCCACCACCGGTGACGCCTGGCTCGGCGCGCTGGCCTACACCGCGCAGCTGTACTTCGACTTCTCCGGCTACAGCGACATGGCCATCGGCCTGGGCCTGATGATGGGCTTTCGCTTCATGGAAAACTTCAAGCAGCCCTACATCAGCCAGTCGATCACCGAGTTCTGGCGGCGCTGGCACATCAGCCTGTCGACCTGGCTGCGCGACTACCTGTACATCACCCTGGGCGGCAACCGCAAAGGCACCTTCAACACCTACCGCAACCTGTTCCTGACCATGCTGCTGGGCGGGCTGTGGCACGGCGCCAACTTCACCTACATCATTTGGGGCGCCTGGCACGGCATGTGGCTGGCGATCGAACGGGCGCTGGGCCTGGACACCAACCCGCAGCGTTTCAACCCAGTGAAATGGGCCTTCACCTTCCTCCTGGTGGTGGTCGGCTGGGTGATCTTCCGCGCCGAGAACCTGCATGTGGCGGCACGCATGTACGGCGCCATGTTCAGCTTCGGCGACTGGCAGCTGTCGGAACTCAACCGCGCCAACCTCACCGGCCTGCAGGTGGCCACGCTGATCGTCGCCTACCTGACCCTGGCGTTCTTCGGCCTGCGCGACTTCTACCGCAATGCAACGCCAGCGCCCAAGGCCACCCCGGTGCAGGTCAACGCCGACGGCTCGGTGGGCCTGGACTGGACGCGGATCATGACCCGCGCCCTGGTCCTGCTGCTGTTCGCCGCCTCGGTGCTCAAGCTCTCGGCGCAGAGCTACTCACCGTTCCTCTACTTCCAGTTCTGAGGCACCGATCATGAACCGGACACTTCGCATCACCTATTCGCTGTCGTTCATGGGCCTGCTGGTCGGCCTGGGCGTGGCCTCACTCGGCGGGCTGGAGAGCTTCAACCGCACCGGGCACATGACCCTGCTCGACGGCAAGCTGGCCAAGGCCGCCGAGACCCACTACGACGAGCAGTTCCCGATCAAGCGCCTGGGCACCAACCTGTGGGCCGCCCTGGACTTCAAGCTGTTCAACGAAGGCCGTCCCGGCGTGGTGCTGGGCCGCGACCAGTGGCTGTTCAGCGACGAGGAGTTCAAGCCCACCGCCGGCGCCGAACAACTGATGCAGGACAACCTGGCATTGGTGCGCGGTATCCGTGACACCCTGCAGCGCAATGGCAGCCAGCTGGTGCTAGCGATCGTGCCGGCCAAGGCACGCCTGTACGCCGAGTACCTCGGCAAGGAGACGCCAGCCAGCCTGCACGACGAGCTGTTCAACCGCTTCCACGCCCAGGCGCGCCAGGCCAATGTGTTCGCCCCCGACCTGCTGGCGCCGCTGGAGCAGGCCAAGGCCCGCGGCCAGGTGTTCCTGCGCACCGACACCCACTGGACGCCCATGGGCGCCGAGGTGGTCGCGCAGTCCATCGCCGAGGCGGTCAGCCGCCAGAACCTGCTCGACGGCGAGCCCCAGGCGTTCATCACCGAGGCCGGCGCCAGCGCGCCGTACAAGGGCGACCTGACCAATTTCCTGCCGCTGGATCCGCTGTTCAGCAACCTGCTGCCGACCCCGGACAACCTGCAGCAGCGCAAGACTCACCCGGTGCAAGCCGAGGGCGAAGGCGACGACGCCCTGTTCGCCGACAACCGGATCCCGGTGGCGCTGGTGGGCACCAGCTACAGCGCCAACCCGCACTGGAACTTCCTCGGTGCCCTGCAGCAGGCGTTGCACAGCGACGTCGCCAACTACGCCGAGGACGGCCACGGCCCGCTGCTGCCGATGCTCAAGTACCTGCAGAGCGACGCTTTCAAGAACGCCCCGCCACAGGTCGTGGTGTGGGAATTCCCCGAACGGTATCTGCCAATGAAGAACGACCTCAGCGCCTTCGATCCGCAGTGGATCGCGCAGCTGAAGAAATCCCGTCAATCCGAAGAAAACCTGGCCCTGTCGTCCAATCGGACGGACCACTGAAGATAGAGAGGAATACGCACATGACCACCAAGACTTCCATTGCCAAAGCCCTCACCCTCGCCGCCGGCCTGTCCCTGGCCTCGCTGCAGGCCTTCGCCGGCGCCGATGCCGCCCTCTATGGCCCGAGCGCGCCGAAGGGCTCGACCTTCGTGCGCCTGTACAACGCCGCCGGCAGCCCCGCCGCCGCATCGGTCGGCAACACCCAGATCAAGCAGGTCGGCGCCCAGGCCAGCAGCGACTTCAGCTTCCTGCCCGGCGGTGACTACACCGCCCAGGTCGGCGGCAAGAGCGTCCCGGTGAAGCTCGCCGCCGACAAGTACTACACCCTGGTCAACAGCAGCAGCGGCAACCCGCAGCTGATCGAGGAGCCGCCGTTCAAGAACAAGCAGAAGGCCCTGGTGCGGGTGCAGAACCTCAGTGACCAGTCGCTGACCCTGAAGACCGCCGACGGCAAGACCGAAGTGGTCAGCCCGGTGGCCGCCAAGGGCCGTGGCGAGCGCGAGATCAACCCGGTCAAGGTCAACCTGGCCCTGTATCAAGGCGACAAGAAAGTCGGCGACGTCAAACCCGTCGCCCTGGCGCGCGGCGAAGCCGCCGTGCTGTATGTCACCGGTTCCGGCAACAGCCTGTCGCCGGTGTGGGTCACTCGCCCCGTGGCTAGCAACTGATTCCCCTGCCTCTAAACGACTATTGGAGAAACATGATGATCCCGGTAATTCTTTCTGGTGGTAGCGGTTCGCGTCTGTGGCCTCTGTCGCGCAAGCAGTTCCCCAAGCAGTTCCTGGCCCTGACCGGCGAGCACACCCTGTTCCAGCAGACCATCCAGCGCCTGGTGTTCGACGGCATGGACACCCCCATCGTGGTCTGCAACAAGGACCACAAGTTCATCGTCCAGGAGCAACTGAACGCGCTGAAGCTGGAAACCCAGGCCATCCTCATGGAGCCGTTCGGCCGCAACACCGCGCCGGCAGTGGCCATGACCGCGATGAAGCTGGTCAACGAAGGCCGTGACGAGCTGATGCTGGTTCTGCCGGCCGACCACGTGATCGAGGACCAGAAGGCCCTGCAACGCGCCCTGGCCCTGGCCACCGTGGCCGCCGAGCGCGGCGAGATGGTGCTGTTCGGCGTGCCGGCGACCAAGCCCGAGACCGGCTATGGCTACATCCGCTCCAGCCAGGACGCGCTGCTGCCCGAGGGCGTGGCGCGGGTCGCGCAGTTCGTCGAGAAACCCGACGAGAAGCGCGCCAACGAGTTCGTCCGCGCCGGCGGCTACTTCTGGAACAGCGGCATGTTCCTGTTCCGCGCCAGCCGCTTCCTCGAAGAGCTGAAAAAGCACGACCCGGACATCTACGACACCTGCCTGCTGGCCCTGGAACGCAGCCAGGAGGACGCCGATACGCTGAGCATCGACGAAGCCACCTTCGCCTGCTGCCCGGACAACTCCATCGACTACGCGGTGATGGAAAAGACCCAGCGCGCCTGCGTGGTGCCGCTGGCGGCCGGCTGGAGCGACGTCGGCTGCTGGTCGTCGCTGTGGGACGTGCACGAGAAGGACGCCGACGGCAACGTCACCAAGGGTGATGTGGTGGTGCAGGACAGCCGCAACTGCATGATCCACGGCAACGGCAAGCTGGTGTCGGTGATTGGCCTTGAGAACATCGTGGTGGTCGAGACCAAGGACGCCATGATGATCGCCCACAAGGACAAGGTTCAGGGGGTCAAGCAGCTGGTCAACACCCTCGACGCCCAGGGCCGCACGGAAACCCAGAACCACCTGGAGGTGTACCGCCCGTGGGGCTCGTACGATTCGGTGGACATGGGCGGGCGCTTCCAGGTCAAGCACATCACCGTCAAGCCCGGCGCCAGCCTGTCGCTGCAGATGCACCACCACCGCGCCGAGCACTGGATCGTGGTGTCCGGCACGGCCGAGGTGACCTGCGACGAGAACGTGTTCCTGCTCACCGAGAACCAGTCCACCTATATCCCCATCGCCTCGGTGCACCGCCTGCGCAATCCGGGCAAGATTCCGCTGGAGATCATCGAGGTGCAGTCCGGGAGTTACCTGGGCGAGGATGATATCGAACGGTTCGAGGATGTGTATGGGCGGACTTCCACCCCGGTCGAGCGTGGGATCTCGGTGAAGACCATCGCGCAGTAAGCCTGGGGCATCTTCGCGGGGCAAGCCCGCTCCCACGCTGTGAACTCCCCCCGGGGAAATGCAGTACACAGCGTGGGAGCGGGCTTGCCCCGCGATTGCGTTTTTGAGGCCTGCACAATTTGCGGCTAGGATGGTCGAACCCTCGCCACCAAGGCCTGCCCCACCATGATCATCGGCGCCCTGCTCGTCCTCACCTGGCTGGTCTTGCTGCTGCGCTACCCGGCCAAGGCCCTGCCGATTTCCATGGCCGCCGTCTGTGGCCTGGGGCTGGTGGCGCTGTACGTGGTCTGGCAGGACACCCGCGAAGCCTCGCAACTGGCCCGCCTCGATATCCGCCTGGCCTACGCCCCCGACCAGTGCCCCGCCGACCGCGCCCTGCAGGTGCGCATGAAGAACGGCAACAAGGCCCCGCTCAGCGAACTGCGCTGGCGCGTCGGCGCCTATGCGCCTGGCGATACCGTGAACCTGGCCGAGAACACCTACGCCGCCCCGCGCTATCGTGGCCCCGGCGAATTGCAGCCGGGCGCCGAATGGAGCGATTGCCTGCCATTGCCGCCACTGCGCTCAGGTTATCGGCCACAAACCCTGGAGTTTCGTGCCGAGCACCTGCAAGGTACATTCGCCAACTGAATCTTCCCTACCGAACACAGGCCCGCCCCATGCCCACCGTCCTGATCACCGGTTGTTCCAGCGGCATTGGCCGCGCCCTGGCCGACGCCTTCCGCGATGCCGGCCATGAAGTCTGGGCCACCGCCCGCAAGCAGCAGGATGTCGAACAACTGGCCGCTGCTGGCTTCAATGCCCGGCAACTGGATGTGAACGACGCCGAAGCCCTCGCCCGCCTTGCCAGCGAACTGCAAAGCCTCGACATCCTAATCAACAACGCCGGCTACGGCGCCATGGGCCCGCTGCTCGACGGCGGCGTCGAGGCCATGCGCCAGCAATTCGAGACCAATGTCTTCGCCCTGGTTGGCGTGACCCAGGCGCTGTTCCCGCTGCTGCGCCGTTCCCGAGGGCTGGTGGTGAACATTGGCAGCGTGTCGGGTGTGCTGGTGACGCCCTTCGCCGGTGCCTACTGTGCGTCCAAGGCCGCCGTGCACGGGCTGAGCGATGCCCTGCGCCTGGAGCTGGCACCTTTCGGGATCAGGGTCATGGAGGTGCAGCCAGGCGCGATCGCCTCGCAGTTTGCCAGCAATGCGCAGCAGCAGGCCGAGCAGGTGCTGGCGAGCGATTCGCCTTGGTGGCCGTTGCGCGAACAGGTACAGGCGCGGGCGCGAGCGTCGCAGGACCGGCCGACGTCGGCGGCGGTATTTGCCCAGGGATTGCTGGCGGCGACGCGCAAGTCGCCTGTGCCTGCGCTGGTGCGTATCGGCAATGGCAGCACCGCCCTGCCGTTGATGGCCAGGGTGTTGCCACAGCGCCTGCTGGATTGGGTGTTGCGCAAGCGCTTCGGTTTGTTGCGACCGCTCTGACGTCATCGCGGGGCAAGTCGCATCGGCGCACCGCCGCTCCCACGCATACCTGGGAGCCCCCGTGGGAGCGGCGGTGCGCCGATGCGACTTGCCCCGCGATACTGCTCAGACCTGGTCGAACGCCTGCCAGCCGCCACCCAGCGCCTTGTACAGCCCCACCAGCGCCTGCGACACCGCCGCCGAGCTGTCGATCCACTGCTCCTCGCTGGCCAGCAACGCCGACTGCACCGTCAGCACGTTGAGAAAGTCCACCGCCCCTTCCACATACTGGCGCTGCGCGGTCTCCAGGGCGATGCGGTTCTGCCGCACCGCCTCGGCCAGGTGATCGCGGCGCAACTGGCTGGCGTTATACAGGCGCAGCACATCGTCGATCTCATGCCAGGCACCGAGCACCACCTTGCGATAGTTCAGCGCCGCTTCCTGCTGCTGGGCCTCGCGCAGCTCCAGTTGACCCTTGAGCCGTCCGCCCTCGAAGATCGGCAATGACAGTTGCGGCCCGAAGGCGAACCGGCGCGAATCCCAGGCCCCGAAATCGGACAACTGCATGGCCTGGAAACCGACACTCCCGGACAGGCGGATGCTCGGATAGAAATCGGCCTTGGCCACGCCGATGCTGGCGGTGGCCGCATGCAACCGGGCCTCGGCCTGGCGAATATCCGGGCGGCGTTCGGCCAGCTCCGACGGCACGCCGATGGCGAAGCGCTGCTGCGGCGCGGGCAGCTTACCGTCCGGCAGCAACTGTGCCTGCAAGCTGCGCGGCGGCTCGGCGGCGAGCAGGCTCAGGGCATTGATCAGGTCGTCGCGGCGAGCCTCGAGGGTCGGCAGACGCGCCTCGATCGACGCCACCTGGGCGCTGGCCTGGGCGACGTCTAGCCGGGTGGCGACACCTTCGGCCTGGCGGCCTTCGGACAGTTGCAGGCTGTGCCGAGCGACCTTGAGGTTGTCCTGGGTAATGTCCAGGGTGTGCTGCACGGCCCGCAGCTGGATGTAGTTGCCGGCAGTCTCCGACAACAGCGCCAGCAGCACGCCACGGTGATCGTTCTCGGCGACCGCCACCGTCGCGTCGGCGGCTTCGACCTGACGGCGCACGCGCCCCCACAGGTCCAGCTCCCAACCGGCGACCAGGTCACCCTGCCACAGGTTGTACGCCGACTTGCCGGCCTTGCCGGAAGGGTCGTTCAACCCTTCGGCACTGTTGCGCGCCCGGCTGTAGCCCGCGTTTGCATCCACCGAAGGCATCTCGTCGGCCGCCACGGTGCTGCGCAAGGCGCGGCTTTGCAGCAGGCGGGCACTGGCCATCTGCAGGTCGAGGTTGCGCTCGGCGACCTTCTGGATCAGCGCGCTCAGCTGGGCGTCGTGGAAGCTGTCCCACCAGCGCAGTTCCAGCGGACCGGCTACCGGCTGGCTGGCCGCGGCCTCACCTTGCAGCGAGGCCCAATCCTTAGGCGCTTCGCTGGACGGGCTCTGAAAGTCCGGTCCGAGGGTGCAGCCGGCCAGCATCGCGGCCAGCAGCAAGGGGGCCGCTGCGCGCCCCTTTCGCGACACAAGGCCGCTCCTACAAAGGATCGCGGTCGCCTGTAGGAGCGGCCTTGTGTCGCGAAAGGGCTGCGCAGCAGCCCCGGCGCTCACAATTTTTTCAACCACATTGCTCATCGCGCGGTCACCTCTTTACCCGACAACTTGTCGCCCTGGGTATCGATGACCGCCTCCACCGACATGCCCACCCGCAGACGCTCCAGCAACGGCTGGCCGTCATCGAAGACAATCTTCACCGGAATGCGCTGCACCACCTTGGTGAAGTTGCCGGTGGCGTTGTCCGGTTTCACCGCGGCGAAGGTCACCCCCGTGGCCGGGGCGATGCTCTCGACGCGGCCATGGAGCTTCTCGCCGGAGAAGGTATCGACGCTGATGCTCACCGGCTGGCCCGGCTGCACGTGGGTCAATTGGGTCTCCTGGAAGTTACCGACGATATAGGCGCGCTCCAGCGGCACCACCGACAACAGCCGCGCGCCTGGGTTGACGTAGGCACCGACGCGCAGGGCGCGCTCGCCGACCATGCCGTCCACCGGCGCTGTGATGCGGGTGTAGGACAGGTCCAGCCGGGCTTTCTCCAGGCCGGCCTCAGCGCGCTTGAGCTGGCCATCGGCACTGGCCACCTGGGCGCCGAGGATATCCACCTGCTTGCGCGTCGCCACCAGCGCCGCCTGGGTGTTGGCCAGCCGGGCACGGGCCTGGTCGACGCCGCTGCGCGCCTGCTGGGCATTCTGCACGGTGCCGGCGCCCTGCTCGGCCAGGCGGCTGTAGCGGGTCACCTCGTGATCGGCGAACGCCGCCTCGGCCTGGGCCGCCTTCACCGCGGCCTCGGCCTGGGCGATCAGCGAGGCCTGGCGCTCAAGGGTGGCGCGGGCATCCAGGCTCTGCGCCCTGGCCACCAGCAACTGGGCCTGGGCCGCGTCGAGGGCGGCCTGGTAGTCGCGCGGGTCGATGGTCGCCAGTAACTGGCCGGCCTTCACCTGCTGGTTGTCCTCCACCAGTACCTCCTTGATGAAGCCCGCCACCTTCGGCGCGACCACGGTGTAGTCGGCGGTCACATAGGCGTCGTTGGTGCTCTGGCGATGGTCGCTGCCGAACATCCAGGGGCCGACGATGGCGGCCAGCACGGCCACGGCGAGCACCGAGCCGATAAGGATTGTCTTGCGGTTGTTGGTCATTTCAAGGTCTCGGATTCATCCACGGATTCAGGCCACCGCACGCGGCGGGAAGATCCGGGTAGGCACGAAGGGGATCAGGCAGATCAGGGCGACGGCGATGCCCGCCATCACCAGGTACAGGTCGGCCGAGGTCAGTATCAGGGCCTGTTCATGGATGCGCTTGGCCAGGCCAGCGGCGTTGTCGTCGATCAGTGGCGCGTTGCCCAGACTGTCGACCAGGTGGTTGGAATGAAAATGCCGGCGCAGGGTGCCCAGGGCATCGAGCAGGCCACCGGCGATCACCGCCGACAGGCCCTTGACCGTGTTGAACCAGGCAGAAGCGAACGGACCTTCCTGCGGGGTCATGCCGTTGGTCGACAGCATCAGCAGCGGCAGCACCGCCATCGGCTGGCCGAACACCTGCAGCAGGTAGAACGGGTAGAAGTCGCCGCGAATCCACTGCGAGGTCAGCAGGCTGCTGCCCACGCACGAGACCGCCAGCATGGCCAGGCCCAGCGCCAGCACCCAGCGGCAGTCCACCGCGCGGATGTTGCACAGCGCCGCGGTCAACGGCAGGGCGATCAGCTGCGGCATCGCCACCAACATCATCAGCGGGCTGGTCTGTGCCGGGCGGTAGCCCTGGATCTGCGCCAGGTAGGCAGACGGAATGCTGCCCACTCCGGAGAGCACCACCAGCACTCCGGCCAGGGTCACCAGGGCGAAGCTCAGGTTGCGCCGCGTGAGCATGCGCAACTGGAAGAACGGCAGCGGCTCGGACCATTCGTTGAACATGAACAGCACCAGCAGCAACACGCCACCGCCGAGCAGCCAGCAGATCAGCGGCGAGTCGAACCAGCCCCAGCGATCGCCCAGCGACAACCCAAGGACGATACAACTGATCGCCGGCAGGCCGAGCAGCACACCGCGCCAGTCCAGTTGCCTGAAGCGCTCAAGGCGCAGCGGATCCTGGGGCAGACCCCAGCCGACGCAGGCGATCGCCAGTAGCGAGGGCAGGATGATCTGCCAGAACGCCCACTGCCAGCCGACGTATTCGGTCCACAGGCCCGCCAACGGCGTGCCGAGGTTCGGCCCGAAGGTGGCGGTCAGGGCGTAGCAGGCCAGGCCGTAGACCTTGATGCCCGGCGGCAGGAAACGCAGCGCCACGCTCATCAGCATCGGCGGCAAGGCGCCCGAGGCGAAGCCCTGCAGCACGCGCAGCAGCATCAGGCTGTGCAGGTTGGGGGCGAAGGGTTGGATCAGGCCGAGCACGGCGAACACGCCGACGGCGCTCATGGTGAAGCGGCGCAACGAGAAGGTGGTGGCCAGCCAGGGCGCGAAGGCCATGGCCGAGACCGAGGCGGCGGCATAGACCGCCAGCAGCCAGGCACCTTCGTCGGCGCCGATGCCCATGGCGCCACGAATGTCGCTCAGGGAAATCTTGGTCACCGCCTCGTTGAGCCCGGCGCACAGCACCGCCAGCAACACGCCGAACAGCCCGACCACCACCCGCAAGCCGAACGCCGTCTGCGCGGGGGCGGCCGGTGCGGGGGCAGCGGCCAGCGCGGCGGAGGGCGCGGTCAGGGAACTCATGGATAGACATCTCCAGCAACAAATTCAGGGCTGGAGCAAGTTTAAAAAGGTCGAATGCTGACGAAAACTGACTTGTTGGAAGGTTTATGTTGCGTCAGACGCAATCCATGAAGATTGCGTATTCCCTGTAGGAGCGGCCTTGTGTCGCGAAAGGGCTGCGCAGCAGCCCCAGGATTTCAGCGTTCATGCAAAGATCGCCGGGGCCGCTTTGCGGCCCTTTCGCGACACAAGGCCGCTCCTACAGGGTGTGCGCAGGGTTTGAGGCTGGCGTGGGCTCGCCCGCGCAGCAGGCGCGCATGGTCTGGCGCAACCAACGATGCGCCGGGTCGTTGTCGAAACGCGGATGCCAGGCCTGCATCACCCGCACCCTCTCCAGCGGCACCGGGATCTCGAACGAGCGCAGCGGCAGGCCGAACTTGGTCACGCTGCCGAGGATGTTCGCCGGCATCGGCAGGATCAGGTCCGACTCCGGCAACGAGAACATCGCCGAATGGAAACTCGGCGTGATCAGCGCCACCCTGCGCTGCACGCCATGGCCGCCCAGCTCCACATCGATCGGCCCGTTGGCCCGTCCGCGTCGCGACACACTGATCTGCGGGTAGCGGGCAAAGCGCTGCGGGGTGATCTCGGCGTCGAAGATCGGGTGGTCGGCCCGCGCCAGCCCGACGAACCAGGTGTCGAACAGGCTCTGCACCTTGATCTCCGGCCCCATGTCGATGCTCGAACTGACCACCAGGTCGATCTGCCCGTGACGTAGCACCAGGTCGTCGTCGCCCTGGTGCTCGGGGACGAAGCGCAGCACGGTGTTCGGCGCCTGCTCGAGCATCATGTGCAGCAGGCGCGCGCCATACAGGGCGATGAACAAGTCGTTGGTGCGGATATTGAAGGCGCGGTCGAGGTTCGCCAGGTCGACCTCGTCGCCACTGCGAAACACCAGCCCGGCCTGCTCCACCAGCGCCCGCACCTGGTCGCGCAGGGCCAGCGCCCGGGGCGTCGGTACCAGGCCACGGCCAGCACGCACCAGGATCGGGTCGCCCATGGCCTCGCGGATGCGCCCCAGCGTGCGGCTCATGGCCGCCGGGCTCAGGTTCATGCGCTGGGCGGCGCCGACCACGCTGCCTTCGTCAAGCAGGGCGTCGAGGGCGACGAGCAGGTTCATGTCCGGGAGTTGCATGGCCGTTTTCCGTGACAGCTGTGGGAAACGCGATGGTATCAGGTTGCTGGATTGCGTCAGGCGCAATGGCACCGTGCATGGGGAGCCATTTATCCCGGCCGGTCAATGCTTCAGCCTGTACCGACCCGATCGCAGGGCAAGCCCACTCCCACGCCAGCCACACAAGGTTCGTGGGAGCGGGCTTGCCCCGCGATGGGGAGATTAGGTTTCTACAAATGTCACCATCCTGCAAGGAACCCCCATGCCCCGCCCGGTCCTGATCGCCATCGACGCCTCCCCCGCCAGCCACGCCCTGCTCGACCTCGCCCGCCGTTACTGCCGCCCGGGCGAACACACCCTGCACGTGCTGCTGGCCATCGACTCGACCTTCGCCGTGCACGACCACCGGACGGCCTACACCGAGGAGGAGCTGGAGGAATACCCCGCCGCCTGCGACGAACAGCAATTGGCCGAGCACGCCGTGAACAGCGCCGTGGGCACCCTGCGCGAAGCCGGGTTCGACAGCCTGGGCTACATGGTCGCCGGCCAGCCGGTGGAGGCGATCACCACCAAGGCCCGGGAGCTTGAATGCGAGCTGATCATCATCGGCCACCGCCATCTGTCACGGGTAGGCAGGCTGCTGGACCCCTCGATCAGTGCCAAGGTCATCGACCGGGTGCAGGTGCCCGTGCTGGTCGGGGCTGCCTGAGCCCGAATAGCCGTTGATCAGGCAGTACACACGAGGTAATGCAATTGCATTGACCAGGTAATGCACTCGCATTACCTTGGTTGATACTACCCCTCGCGGACCTACGATCATGGCCACTACCTTCGAAGCCGAGTCGACCCTGACCGAGCGCTACCAGACCACGGTCCCCGAAACCGTTCGCCGTGCCTTGGGCCTGAAAAAGCGTGACAAGATTCACTACTCGATCCGCCCTGACGGAGCGGTGATACTGACCCGCGCAGAGACAGCCGAGGAAGACCCCGCCGTAGGGCAGTTCCTGGATTTCCTGGCCCGGGATATCGCCACGAATCCGCAACGATTGAAGGTTGTCGATGCAGAGCTCGTCGCTCGCCTGGATGCACTGGTGGGCGACGTTGAAATCGATCTCGATCAACCTCTCTCGGCGGACGATGAATGACTGAAACGAGGCGCAAACCTCTTTGCGTGCATGGCTGGAGCGTGTTCGCCCACCCCCTCTTTCTCGACAAGCTGGAGGCACTCATCGATGAAGTCGAAGTGCTTCAGAAGAAGGATCCGGTCGGCTACGTAAAGAAAAATGCGGCAAAACGATTGAAGGCCGTCAGACGCTTGGCCTTCGACGTCATTGCCCAGGCGCCTGGCAACCCTGACCATCGAATGGGCGGCACACTGGGCGCGGAACACAAGCACTGGTTTCGCGCAAAGTTCTTTCAGCAATACCGCTTGTTTTATCGCTATCACGCCTCCAGCAAGATCATCGTGTTGGCGTGGGTGAACGATGACGACAGCAAGCGCGCTTACGAAAGCAGTGACGATGCCTACAGAGTGTTCCGTCGCATGCTGGGCAGCGGACACCCTCCTGATGACTGGGACCAGCTGTTGCAGGAAGCGACCGCGGCAACAGCTCGACTCAACGCCACCCTCAAGCGCTGACACCTGCCCGCCAATCCATCAATGGCGTCAGCGCAAGAACCGGATCAGTCCTCGCTCGGTTTAACCACCACCGTACAGGTCGTCCCCGCCGCCAGCAGGAACCCATCCGGCACTTCATCGATATGGATCCGCACCGGCACCCGCTGCGCCAGGCGCACCCAGTTGAAGGTCGGGTTCACGTCGGCGATCAGCTCACGGCTCTGCGGGTTGTCACGGTCGTAGATGCCACGGGCAATGCTCTCCACATGCCCTTTGATCCGCTCGCCGCTCATCATCTGCAATTCGGCCACATCGCCCACCTTCACGTGGGGCAGCTTGGTCTCCTCGAAGAAGCCATACACCCAGAACGACTGCTCATCCACCACCGCCATCACCGCCTCGCCAGTGCGGGCATAGTCGCCCTTGTGGATGTTCAGGTTGGTCACGTAGCCATCGACGGTGGCGACGATCTGCGTGCGCTTGAGGTTCAGCTCGGCGGCCGCCAGCTGGGCCTGGGCGTGCTGGTAGTCGGCCAGTGCCGAGTCGGCGATGTTGCTGGCGTCGTCGCGGTTCTCTTTCGAGATCACCAGGTTGTCCAGGTCGGCTCGGCGCTTGGCATTCACCTTGCGCATCTCCCAGGTGGCCTTGCGCGAGGCCACCAGTGCCTTGGCCTGGTCCAGCGCCAGCTGGTAGTGCTCGGGGTCGATGCGGATCAGCACATCGCCCTTCTTCACCCGCTGGTTATCCTTGACCGGTACATCCACCACATAGCCCGGCACATCGGCGGCGACGTTGATGATGTCGGCGCGCACCCGGCCGTCGCGGGTCCACGGCGTGGTCATGTAGTGCAGCCACAGCTGGCGGCCGATCGCCACGGCAGCGGCCAGCACCAGCAGGGTGGCGATCAGGCTGAAGAACTTTTTCATTGCAGGATTCTCACCAGTAGAGCGACAGCGCCAGGGCGCCGAACAGGCAGACGAACAGCGACAGGCGCAGCAGCGCCGGGTGCCAGAAGAAGCGATAGCCATCAACGCTTGCGATGAACCGGTCCAGGCCCCAGGCCAGGCCCAGGGCGAACAGGAACATCAAGGTCATGGTGGGCATGTACACGCCATGGAAGGCGATCTCACGGGGCATGGTGCAATCCTTTCGCCGGTGCCAGCGGCGACTGTGGGTCGAGCAGGGAGGAACGGATGAAGTGCAGGTAGCTCTGCGCCCGGCGCAGCACCGAGGTGTCGAAGTGCCGGGCGAAGGGTTCGTCGGTGGCCTGCACGCGGCTGATGGCGTGGTCCACCGCCACCAGGGCGCGCTCGTGGTTGCTGGCGCTGGGCTGCAGGAACAACCGCGCCAGGGCCCGGCCCATCACGCGGATGGCCTGGCGCCAAGGCTGCGACTCGGCGTAGGCCGGGTGGATCGGTGCACGATCCTGCTCCTTGCGCAGTTCGATGATGGCGTGGCCGACCTCCAGCACGGTGAACATCCAGCCCATCAGTTCGCTCTGCACTTGCGGCTTGCCGGCGGCCAGGCCATAGGCCTGGTGCAGCAGGTCGCGGGTGCGGCTCTCGAACGCCGAGCCCAACCCGCGCAGGCGCCCGCCGATGGCGAACAGCACCTGCTCGCGCAGCTCCTGCTCCAGGCGGCTCCACAGCCAGCGGCTGTTGGGCGGCAGGATGATCGCCCCGGCCGCGGCGCAGACGAACATGCCGATGACCATGCCGATGTAGTCATTGATGAAGGTATAGGGGTCATAAACGGTCAGGTTGTTCGGCACCGAACCGATGGCGAAGAACACCAGCAGGCCCAGGCCGTAACCGGCATAGGCCGGGCGCGAGGCGAGGAACGCGCCAAGCACGAACACCGGCGCCAACACCATGCACAACAGCGGAAAACCGTCGATCCAGGGGAACACGAAGAAGGTCTCGAAGAACCCGACGAAGGCACCGATCGCCGTGCCGCAGGCCATCTGGAACGACATGCGCTTGGGGTTCGGCGAGGCCGCCGACAGGCCCACGGTGACGGTGGCGATCAGGGTCATCATGGCGCCGCTGGGCCAGTCGCTGAGCAGCCAGTAGCTGCCCAGCAACAGCAGCACTGCCGAGGCGCGCACACCGGCGGCCAACGATACCAGCCAGCTGGTCTGGGCCACGTAGGGCTCGTCCCACTGTTCGCGCTCGTGCTTGTGCACGGCCAGCGAGGCGTGGGTCTCGGCGTAGCTGTACATCTCGTCGACGAAGCGGTAGAGCAGCTCGAAGGCGGTGTGGAAATCGAGCAGGTCGGACTCGCTGGGGTTGGTCTCCAGGTACTCGGCGCGCAAGCCGCGCACCTGGGCCTGCAGGCCTTCCTTGTAGGTGCCTAGCTCCAGGGCCAGGCGCAAGGCATCAGCGTCGGTCAGAGCCCGACCGACATAGGGCTGCAGCAGCTCGGCCAGGGTGTCCAGGCCGGGCTCGATGGCGCCGACGATCTGCAACGGGCCACGGGCGCGCAGGCGTTCGAGCAACCGGTGCAGGGCGTTGAAGCGCGTGGTGATGGCCATGAACTCGCTGTTCATGCGCACCAGGCGGCCCGAGCGCCGGCGCATGTGCGGGTCTTCGAAGGCGGTGACGTTGCGCAGGCTCTCCAGGCCCACCGCTTCGGCGACGAAGCGCACGTTGCTGGTCTCGAAGCGGTCGCGCTGGCTGTCGCCGCGCAGGGCCTCGACCACCACCCCGGCGAACACGCCGAAGCGCTGGTACAGGGCGTTGCGCATGGCGGCACTGGCCGACTGCGGCAGGATCGCGGCGCTGACGAAGGTCGAAACCAGAATCCCCAGGGCGATCTCCAGCACCCGCCACACGGCTGCCATGAACGCCTGGTCAGGGTGCTGCAGCACCGGCAGGCCGATCATCGCCGCCGTGTAACCGGCCAGCACGAAACCATAGGCGCGGAAGGTGCGGTAGCGCATGGCCCCCGCCGAGCACAGGCCGACCCACAACGCCAGGCTGGGCAGGAACAGCTCGGTGTTCTGCGGAAAGATCGCCATCAGCGCGACCATCATCGCCGAGCCGGCCAGGGTGCCGAGCACCCGGTAGAAGCTCTTGGCGAACACATGGCCGCTCTGCGGCTGCATGACGATGAACACGGTGATCATCGCCGTGCGCGGCTGCGGCAGCTCCAGGCGCATGGCCAGCCACAGGGTGATGAACGCGGCGGCCAGCACCTTGAAGATGTAGACCCAGGTGACCCCGTCGGTGCGCGCCCAGGCGAAGAAGCCCCGACGCCACTCCAGACTGCGCAGCCAGCGCAGGGGCAAGCTCGGTATGCTCATTCGGCGTGGCCCGGCTGGTCGAAGATGGCCAGGGTGGCCGGCGTTTTCGGTGCGGCCTGGCGTTCTTGATCGGGCACATCCTTGCCCGCCTCCAGGCCGCCGCCCAGGGCGGTGACCAGCTCGGCATGGGCGGTCAGGCGCGCGGCCTGCACCTGCTGCTGCACCTGTTGCTGGCGGAACAGCAGGGTCTGGGCGTTGAGCACGTTGAGGTAATCGGTCAGGCCACGCTGGAAGGCGACGGTGGCGATGTCGTAGGTCTTCTGCGCCGCGGCCACGGATTCGGCGGCGAAATGCGCCTGCTCCTTCATCGACTCGCGGCGGATCAGTTGGTCAGAGATGTTCTTCAGCGCGCCGATCACCGTCTGGTTGTAGCGCGCCACGGCCACGTCATAGCCGGCCGAGGCCACGCCCAGCTGCGAGCGCAGGCGGCCGCCGTCGAAGATCGGCAGGCTGATGGCCGGCCCCACGTTGTAGTTGAACTTGCGCCCGGTGAGGAACTCCAGCGGGCCGCCACCGGTGGCCATGAAACCAAGGCCGCCGACCAGGTCGACGTTGGGGAAGAAGCCAGCGTGGGCCACGTCGATGCCACGGGCCTGGGCTGCCACCTGCCAGCGGCTGGCAACCACGTCGGGGCGCTGGCCGACCAATTCGGCGGGCAGGTTCGACGGCAGTTTCAGCGGCGCGCCGAGGCTCAGGGTCGGGCGTTGCAGCTTCGCGCCCTCTCCCGGCCCCTTGCCGGCCAGGGCGGCCAACTGGTTGCGGGTCAGGGCGATCTCCTCGTTGAGGCTGTCGATCTGGCGGTGGGTTTCCGGCAGCGGCGCCTCGGCCTGGCTGACCTCGAAATGGGTACCGATGCCACCGTCGAGGCGACGCTTGGCCAGGGCGACAATCTGCTCCTGCTGCGCAAGCTCGGCCTGGACGATATCGCGCCGGGCGTAGTGCAGGCTGAGCTGGATATAGGCGCGCACCACGTTGTTCTCAAGCTCCAGCTGAGCCTGGCGCGCCTCGGCGACGCTCATGTGCGCCTGGTCCACGGCCTGCTCGCTGGCATTGCGCTCGCGGCCCCACAGGTCCAGGGCGTAGCTGAAGCCGATGGCGGCGTTGTTGTCCCAGGTATTGGCGCCGGACAGCGCGCCCGGGCCGTAGAACTGATCCTCGGGCCAGTTGTGGCGCTTGAGCGTGGCGTTGCCGTTGGCCTGCAGTTTTTCCGCCGACTCGACCACGCCGGCCATGGCCTTGGCTTCACGCACCCGGGCGGCGGCCATGGCCATGCTCGGGCTGCCGCCCAGGGACTGGGCGATCCAGGCGTCGAGCTGCGGATCGCCATAGGCGCGCCACCATTGCTGGGCCGGCCAGTGGGCATCGCGCGCGGCCTCGCGGATCGCGGCGTCGGTGGTCAGTTGGTTGGCTTGGAGGGTCTTGCTTTGCGGGGCGATGCCCCAGGTTCCGATACAGCCGCTCAAGGTGAGACAAAGGGCACAGGCACTGAACGCATGGAGCGCTCTGATGTGGCGACGCGGCACAGCTGCGATTTCCCGAGGAAGAGGTGGAGGGGCCAGGCAATTCTAGGGGCGGGTTTCATTGGCGATAAGCGCATATTCCTGCGAATCTTTGTTACCAAAACAGCGATAATCCGGCTTTAGTCGGAAGCGAAATTCCGCAACTTCATGTCACAATTTTGTCCTCTAAATCGAGAGTGACCCATGGACACCCTGCAAAACATGCGTGCTTTCAGTTGCGTGGCCCAGCTCGGCAGCTTCACCGCTGCCGCGGCGCAACTGGATACGACCACCGCGAACGTGTCGCGGGCGGTCTCCAACCTGGAAGCCCATCTGCAAACCCGCCTGCTCAACCGCACCACCCGGCGCATCGCGCTGACCGAGGCCGGCAAGCGCTACCTGATGCGCTGCGAACAGATTCTTACCTACGTGGAAGAAGCCGAGGCCGAGGCCAGCGACGCCCACGCCCGCCCCGCCGGGCAACTGAAGGTGCATTCGATGACCGGCGTCGGCCAGCACTTCGTGGTCGACGCCATCGCCCGCTACCGCGAGTCGCACCCGGACGTGACCTTCGACCTGACCATGGCCAACCGCGTGCCCGACCTGCTGGACGAGGGCTACGACGTGTCCATCGTGCTGGCCAGCGAGCTGCCGGACTCGGGCTTCGTCTCCCAGCGCCTGGGCATCACCTACAGCATCGTCTGCGCCTCGCCCGAGTACGTGGCCCGCCACGGCAGCGCGCACAAGCCGGCCGACCTGCTCAAGCATGCCTGCCTGCGCATGGTCAGCCCGGTGATTCCGCTGGAGAAGTGGCTATTCGACGGGCCGGAAGGCCAGGAGATGGTCAACATCACCACCTCGCCGTTCCAGGTCAACTCGGCGGATGCGATGAAGACCGCGATCCGCAGCGGCATGGGCGTGGGCGTGCTGCCGATCTATTCGGCCATCGATGGCCTGCGCGACGGCAGCCTGGTGCGGATCATGCCGGAGTACCGCCTGCAGGAGCTGAATCTGTACGCGATCTACCCGTCGCGCCAGTACCTGGATGCCAAGATCAAGACCTGGGTCGAGTACCTGCGCAATTCGCTGCCGGAGATTCTTGCCGCCCATGAGGCCGACCTGAAGACCCATGAGCTGCTGATCGCCAACTGAAAAAAGCGGCTGCATTGGGGATAGGGACAATGGTAGGTTGCTAACCATTGATTCCAGCGTCTGGCAGACAGGGCCATGGGAGGGCTTCGCCCTCCATCGCGGCCCTCTCTGCGCCCGACTCCGTCCTCCCGCCTTGCAGAGAAGCAGCCCGATGAAAAAGACCGTCCTGGCCTTCAGCCGCATCACGCCAGCCATGGCCGAACGCCTGCAACAAGACTTCAACGTGATCGTGCCGAACCCGAAACTCGGCGACATCAGCGCCCAGTTCAACGAGGCCCTGCCCGAGGCCCACGGCCTGATAGGCGTCGGTCGCAAGCTCGGCCGCGCGCAGCTCGAAGGCGCGGGCAAGCTGGAGGTGGTGTCCAGCGTCTCGGTCGGCTACGACAACTACGACCTGGACTACTTCAACGAACGCGGCATCGCCCTGACCAACACCCCCGACGTGCTCACCGAAAGCACCGCCGACCTGGGCTTCGCCCTGATCATGGGCTGTGCCCGGCGCACCGCCGAGCTGGACGCCTGGACCAAGGCCGGCCACTGGCAGGCCACCGTGGGGCCGGCACAGTTCGGCTGCGATGTGCACGGCAAGAAGCTGGGCATCGTCGGCATGGGCAACATCGGCGCGGCCATCGCCCGTCGTGGCCGCTTCGGTTTCAACATGCAGGTGCTGTACACCGGCAACAGCCGCAAGACCGCACTGGAGCAGGAGCTGGGCGCGCAGTTCCGCAGCCTGGACGCACTGCTGGGCGAAGCCGATTTCGTCTGCCTGGTGGTGCCGCTGTCCGAGGCCACCCGCAAGCTGATCGGCGCCCGCGAGCTGCAACTGATGAAGCCCAGCGCGTTCCTGGTCAACGTCGCCCGTGGGCCGGTTGTGGACGAGGCGGCGCTGGTCGAGGCGCTACAGAACGGCACGATTCGCGGTGCCGGGCTGGATGTGTACGAGAAGGAACCGCTGAGCGATTCGCCGCTGTTCAAGCTGCCCAATGCCCTGACCCTGCCGCACATCGGCTCGGCCACCGCCGAAACCCGCGAGGCCATGGCCAGCCGGGCGCTGGACAACCTGCGGGCGGCGTTGCTGGGTGAGCGGCCGCGGGACCTGGTGAATCCGCAGGTGTGGAAGGGCTGAGCTTTTCAGCCCGAGTTACCGACCCTGTCGCGGGGTACCGCGATAGGACAAGGTTACTTGACTGCCAGCACGCCTTCGACCGGCCTGGATTTTGGCTTGCGGAACACCAGCACATTCCCCGCCATTACCGCTACCAGGCCCAGCAACGCTGGCGCCGTCCATTGGTAGCCCTCGGCGAATGCCGACACATTCAACGCCACCAGCGGGAACAGCACGGTGCAATAGGCCGCCCGCTCCGGCCCCATGCGTCCGACCAGGGTAAGGTAGGCGGTGAAAGCGATCACCGAGCCCGGGATCACCAAGTACAGCAGCGATCCAATGTAGCGGGCGTTCCATTCCATATCGAAGGGGATGCCCTTGACCAGGCAGTACGCCGCCAGCATCGAGGCGCCATAGAGCATGCCCCAGGCATTGGTGGTCATCGGCTTGAGCCCGGCCTTCTGCTGCACGCTGGACAGCATGTTGCCGGCCGAGAAGCACAGCGTGCCGAGCAGGCCCAGCCCCAGGCCGTACAAGGTCTCGCGGCTGGCGGCGTGGTGCGAGAGTTCCGGCCAGAACAGCAGGCCCAGACCGAGCAAGCCCAAGGCGCCGCCACCGAGCACATTGGCGGCGATCTTCTGGCCGAAGAAGATCCGTGCGTTGATGGCGTTCCACAAGGTGGCGGTGGAGAACACCACGGCGATCAGGCCGGTGGCGACCCACTGGCTGGCGGTGAGGAAGCACATGAAGTTGACGCAGAACAGGCACAAGCCCTGGGCCAGGCACACCAGGTGACCACGCCGGTTCATCGGTTGCAGGCGGCGGGTGAGCAGCAGGAAGGCGAACAGGATCAGCCCGGCCAAGGCGAAGCGGTAGACGATCGACACCGGGATGGCAACCTCGCCCAGCTGCAGTTTCAGGGCGATCCAGGTGGTGCCCCAGATCAGGACGGTGAGCAGGTAGAGCGACAGGTTCATGATGGACTCCCTCGACAGGTATCAGGCCCATCGCGGGGCAAGCCCGCTCCCACAGGGCGCATGCGACCTCGGTGGGAGCGAGCTTGCCCCGCGATGACAACCCCATGAGCCCAGTTTCTTGCGCCATCGCTGTTCGGCGCTTGCATAAACTTGCGCTTTTCCTCCCCTGCTAGCTGCCATCCCGGCGCCGGCGCAGTACGATGGCCAGCAGAGGAACCGCCCATGCCCCCACTCGATCACCTGCAGGTCTTCAACGTCCTGAACGCCTCGCCCCACGCCCGCCTGGAGCTGAGCGCGCAGCTGGGCGACGGGCTGGCGGCGGCCTTGTGGAGCAACCGCGACGATGCCCGCGACTACCAGGCACCCAGCCATCACACGCTGTCGTGCTACATCGCCGACGGCACCGGCACCTTCCGCCGCCAGCGCCCCAGTGATCGCGGCGCGCCGGACAAGCTGTGCGTGATGCCCGCCGGCCATGAGTCGAACTGGGTAATCAACGGCTCGATCCGCCTGGCCCACCTGTATATCAGCGAGGAACAGTTCGCCCTGGGCTGCACCCGCCTGCTGGACCGCGAGCCGCGGGAGATGCAACTGCGCGAGGCGACCTTCCTCGACGACCCGCAGCAGGCCCGACGCTTTCGCGAGCTGATCGGCCTGGGCTGGGCCGAGCCCGGCGAGCGCCTGCTGGCCAGCAGCCTGGCCCACGACATCATCGACCACGCCGTGCTCAACCAGGTCGGCCTGCGCCAGGGGCTGAAACTCAAGGGCGGGCTGGCACCGCACCAGCGTCGGCAACTGGTGGACTATATCGAGGCCAACCTCGACCAACCGCTGACCCTGGGGGAGCTGGCACTGCGCTGCAACCTGTCCGAGTACCACTTTGCGCGGATGTTCCGGGCGAGCTTTGGACTGCCGCCGCATCAGTACCTGCTGGCCCGGCGGCTGCAGCGGGCGTGCCGGTTGCTGCGCATGGGCACGTTGCCTTTGGGCGAGGTGGCGTTGCTGTGCGGGTTTGCCAGTGCCAGTCATTTCAGCAATCGGTTCAGGCAGGCGCTGGGGGCGACGCCGGGGGCGTATCGGGCGGCGTTCGCCAGTTGAATACTGGGGCCGCTTTGCGGCCCCGGCGATTTAAAACTCTAAGGTACTCGACAAGCTCACCTGCCGCGCATCCCCCACCGCGACGAAATACCGGTTCACCGCCGAGCTGTAATACACCTTGTCGAACAGATTCTTCACGTTCAGCTGCAACCGCACCTTGTGCTCGTCCAGTTTCGTTTCGTAGCTGGCAAAGGCATCCGCCACCGTGTACGCCGGCAGGTCAAAGTCATTGGTGGCATTCCCCGCACGCTCACCCACATAGCGCGCACCGGCCCCCAAGCGCAGACGATCACCGCCGAACAGGCTGCCATAGTCATACACCGCCGACAGTGAACCACTGTGCCGGGCGACGTTCTGCAGGCGATTGCCCTTGAGCTGCGGGTCCTTGGTCACCTCGGCGTCGGTGAAGGCGTAGGCGCCGATCAGGCTCCAACGCTCGCTGAGCTGCCCGGTCAGGTCCAGCTCGACGCCGCGTGAGCGCACTTCGCCCGCGTTGCTGTAGAGAATGGTGCCCGGCTGGGTGTCGCCATCGGCCACCAGCACATTGCGCTTGGTGATGTCGAACAACGCCAAGGTACCGGTCAGCGCCCCCGGCACATCGAGCTTGGCCCCGATTTCCCAGGACTTGCCCTCCTCCGGCGCGATGCCTGAGTCCAGGGTCAGGGTGCGACCACCGCCGATGCTCAGCGGGGCGATGGTCGAGTTGGGCTTGAACGACTCGCTGTAGCTGCCATAGAACGACAACTGGTCATCGACCTTGTACACCACGCCCGCATGGGGCACCCAGGTCTGGTCGCTAGTGTCGGTGTTGACGTTGAACGGCCGGCCGCGACCGGCGTACTGGTCGTATTGCTGGAAGCGCCCGCCGGCCACCAGGATCCAGTGCTCGTCCAGGTGCCAGGCGTCCTGCAGGAACAGCGAATCGGTGCGCAGCTTGTCGGTCTGGTCGCTGTCGCTGGCGCGCACGCTGGTGCCTTGCACTTCGCGGCCATAGACCGGATTCAGGTAGCTGAAGGTCGAGCGGCTGTTCTGGCGGATCAGGTCGGCGCGGTAGACCTTGCGGTCCTCGTGGTCGACACCGACCACCAGGTCGTGGCGCATGCCCGCCAGCTCAACGCTGCCGTTGAGGCTGAGGGTGGCGAACTGGTCGCGGCTCAGGGCGCCCTGGGTGCCATCGATGCTGCGTGACAGCGTGCCCTTGCTTTCATCCACGCCGGTCACGCGGACCTGGCTGGCGTCGTAGGTCTCGCGGTTGAAGCTGTAGCCGAAGTGCAGTTTCCAGTCGTCGGCCAGGCGATGATCGACCTCCAGGCGGTACAGGTCGGAGCGACCCTCCATATCGTTGAACGGCTCGTCGAGGCGGCGGGTGGCGGGAATGTTCAACGGGTGGCCGTCACTGCCAAAGGCGGTGCCACGGTCGAACGGGTAGAGAAACTCGCGGTGCTCATAGGCCAGCACCACCTGGGTGTCCTCGCCGTACCAGGCCAGCGACGGCGCCACCAGCGACTCGCGGTGCACGCCGTAGTTACGCCAGTAGTCCTCGTCCTCGTGATCGACGATCAGGCGGTAGGCCAGGTTGCTGTCACCCAGCGCCCCGGTGCTGTCCAGGCCGCCGCCGCTGCCGTTCTTGCCGCTGCCATAGGTCGAGCCCCGCAGGGTCAGGGCGTTGTACTGCTGCAATTGTGGGCGCTTGCTGACCACGTTGATCACCCCGCCCGGATCCTGGATGCCATACAGCAGCGAGGCCGGCCCCTTGAGCACCTCGACGCGCTCGGTACTGGCGTTGAGGGCGCGGCCCTGCACGATCGGCATGCCGTCGCGCATGATCGAGCCGTCGCGGTTGTCACCGAAGCCGCGCTTCATCACGGTGTCGGCGGTGCCGCCGAAGTTGTTGCCCTGGGTGATGCCGCTGACGTTGTACAGCGCATCGTCCAGGTTGCGCGGCGCCTGGTCGCGGATCACCTGGGCCGGGACCACGTTGACGGCCTGGGGGATGTCCAGCGTCGCGCCCTGGCCGCGCATGATCGAGGCGCTGGCCGGCGGCTGGTAGCTGTAGTCGTCCAGTTGCGAATTGATGGTGGTGGCCTGAAGATTCAGCGCGCCGGAGCTGTCGACCGCCTCCAGGGTCAGGGTGCGGGCGTCAAGGCGGCGCCAGGCCAGGCCCGAGTTGCCGAGCAACTGCTGCAGCGCCTGGTCGGCGTCGAAGGTGCCGTTGAGTGCCGGGGCCTGCACATCCGGCAGGGCCAGGGTGTAGACCACGCTCTGCCCGGTCGCGCGGCTGAAGGCGTTGAGTGCCTGGGCCAATGGCTGGCTTGGCTGGGCGAAGCTGTAGACCTGGCTCTGCTGCGCGGCCAGGGCCTGGGGCACGATGGCGATAGCGGGCAGGGAGCAGAGGCCGAACCAGAGCTGGACGCAACGCGGGGTGAACTTCATGGACGCGGACCTGTGAGAGGGATGATCGTTTGCGAATGAATCGCACTTCCACTCACTACACGGATGCCGTGGGGAGATACCTCATCACCTGATCGAAAAATTTTTGCTGCACCGACGTCTTCGCGGGGCAAGCCCACTCCTACAGGGACCGCGCAAGCCCCGCGATAGCGTCGGAACAGGTCAACGCAAGACGGTCAGCCGACCCAGCACCGTCTGCCGCGAGAAGCCCATCACCTTGCCCAGCGAATCCAGCGCCGCCAAAGGTTCCGCCACCGGGAAACTGCCACTGACCCTACGCTGCCCCAGCTCCCCGTCGAGCAACAGGATCCGCCCGGGGTAGTAATGCCCAAGGTCCTCGATCACCTGCGCCAACGGCACCTGGTAGTAATTCAACCAGCCCTGGCGCCAGGCCAGGCGGCTGTCGCTGTCCACCGCCTCGACCTCGCCGGCCACGCCGCCGACATAGGCCAGTTGCTGGTTGGCCGTCAGTTCGCGGGCCGCCTGCCCTTTGGCCGCCGTCACCGCCACCCGCCCGCTGCGCACGGTGACCTGGGCGCCATCGCCCTGCCCGCGCACCTCGAACTGGGTCCCCAGCACCCGCACTTCACCGCCCTGGGCATCCACCAGGAACGGCTCGCCGGTATGGGTCACCTCGAAGAACGCGGCGCCGCGCAACAACCGCACGCGCCGTTCGCCCTGGGCAAAATCCACCGCCACGGCAGTGCCGGCATCCAGGGTCAGGCGCGAGTGATCGGCCAGGGTCACCTGCCGCACCTGCGCGCCGCTGGTGTAGTCGGCACGCAGGTCCTGCAGCCAGAACTGCGGCTGCCAGCCCGCCGCGCATCCCAGCGCCAGCACAAGACACGCCGCCACCGCCAGGCCGCGCCACGGCCGCTTGCGCGCGGGTCGGCGCATGGCGTCCAGATACTGTTGCAGGCCCTCTCGCTCCTCGACTGCCAGCCGCGCCGCCGGTGCCTCGCTCAGGTGCCACAGCGCCTGGGCCTCGGCATAGGCCTGGCGATGGGCCGGGCTCTCCAGCAACCAGCGCTTGAACGCCGCGCCCTCGGCTTGCGCCGGCTGCTGCTGGATGCGCCCCAGCCAGCGCAGGGCGGCCTGGGACTGTGCGGCAGTGATCGGCTGTTCAAGACTCATCGACGGGCGCTCCCTGGCCGGCGCAGTGGGGACGCGGGTTCGGCGACGCTCGCCTTGCACGCTTCGAGGGCGCGCATCATATGCTTTTCCACCGCGCTCTGGGACAACTGCATGGCCTTGGCGATCTCACCGTAGGTGCAGCCATGGATGCGGTTGAGCAGGAAGATCTGCCGCGTGCGCTCGGGCAACGCCCGCAGGGCCGCCTCGATACGCTGCAGGTCGTGGTCAACCTCCAGTGCCTGCTCGGGGGCCTGGCTGCCCTGCGGCTCGTCAGGGTCGTGCAGGCCTTCGGCGGCCCGGTCGCGGCTGCCTTCGCTGCGCAGGTAGTCGATGGCCAGGTTGCTGGCGCTGCGCAGCAGGTAGGTGTCGAGCGCCTCGACCTTCACCTCGGGGCGCCGCCAGAAGCGCAGGAACAGGTCCTGGACCAGATCCGACGCCGTGGCGCGGCAGCCGACGCGCCGGCTGACCAGCGCCTCCATGCGCGCACGCTGGGCCAGGAACACCTGGAGAAAGCGCGCCCGACCGCCGCCAGCCTCGGAGTCGCTCAAGGGCCTAGACCGCCAGCATGGCCAGCAGTGGCCCGAGCACCAGGCTGGCGAGCGCCGCTCCGAGCAGCAGCCGCGGCTGGTACGGCAGGCCGAACACCCACAACGTAACCCCGGCCATCAGCACGGCGATCCATTCCACCAGGCCCAGGGCCCAGCCGCGTCCGTGCACGGCGAGGATCAACGACAGCAGCAGCAAGGCCCAGCCCGTGATCCTCAGGGCTTGCAGTTGCCGGCCCGTGGGCTTGCGCCCGAGCAGGTCGTTGAAGTGTTTTTCCATAGCCAGGCACAGGCCGGCAAAACCGGCGAAGCCCATCAGCGCGACACCCAGCATCAGCGCGCCTCCACGGTCTTGGCGGCGCGTGGCGCACGCTTGGCGGCCGGCTTGGGCGCACGCAGCATCTTGCCGGCGGCCCAGGCCAGGAACAGGCCGGTGGCCAGCGCCGTCAGGTCGAAACCGGCCATCGCCCAATCACCCGCAGCGATGGAGTGATCCAGCCCCTTGTCAGTGGTCAACGCGTTGAGCACCGGTAGCAAGGCGAACGCCAGCGCCCCCAGGGTCAGTTGCTCGCCCCAGGCGCGGCGCCCGCTGCGCAGCATGGCGTGGAACAATGACGCGCCCCAGGCCAGGAAGAAGGCGTTGATCTCCCAGTCGGCCCGCCCGTCCATGGCCGTCGGCAGCAGGCGATTGGCCCAGAAGAACGCCGTCACGCCCAGCAACAGGCCGCTCATGCTGGCGATGTTCAGCACTTCGACCAGGCGCAGCTCGCCGGGCATGCGCTCGCTCTTGGCATGCTTGAGCTGGCGCTTGCCCAACCACATCACCAGGCCCGTGCCGATCACCGCCGTGCCGGCCACGCCGAAGGCGAAGTACAGCCAGCGCAACCATGGCCCGGCGAAGTTGCCCATGTGCAGCCCGACGAAGGTGAAGGAGGTGGTCATCGCCGCGCTTTCCGGCGCGCCGCGGCGCAGCAGCTCGCCGCTGACGCCATCGAAGGTCCAGATGGCGCTGCGCTGGTAGGCGACGCTGTCGGCCGAGGCACGGGTGAAGGTGACCCGGGCGTTGCGGTCGCCGGGATTGTGCACCTGGATGTAGCCCATGCGCGCACCCGGCGCCTGTTCCTGGACCTTGGCGTACAGTTCGGTCAGTGGCGCCAGCGGCGCGGCCTGGGCCGCCGCCTTGGGGACTTCGTCGCGGCCGAACACATCGTTGAAATAGCCGCTGCTGTCGCCGTAGCTGGCCAGGATGCTGGCCGGCATGACCATGTACATGAAGATCACCAGGCTGCTGTAGCTGATCATCAGGTGGAACGGCAGCACCAGCACGCCGATGGCGTTGTGGCCATCGAGCCAGGAGCGCTGGCCCTTGCCCGGGCGGAAGGTGAAGAACTCCTTGAAGATCTTCTTGTGGGTGATGATCCCGGTGACCAGCCCCAGCAGCATGATGAAGGCGCAGAAGGTCGACAGCCAGCGACCCCAGGGGTGGGGCATCTGCAGCTGGAAGTGGAAGCGGTAGAAGAACTCGCCGCCACGGCTGTCACGGGCCTCGACCGCCTCGCCGGTGCGGGCGTCGAGTTCCTTGTCGGTGAAACCCCGGCGCCCGCCGCCGTTCGGGTCGCGCCAACTGACGCTCAGCGCCGCCTCGCGCTCGCTGGGCAGGCGGATGAACCAGGTGCTGGCGTGGCCGGCATTGGATTCCAGGTATCGCTGGGCCAGGCCGAGGCTGCTCACCGGGTCCAGCGGATGGCTCTGCACCTCGGGCTGGGTCCAGTGGCTGATCTCTTCCTTGAAGTACGACAGCGTCCCGGTGAGGAAGATGGCGAACAGCAGCCAGCCGAAGATCAGGCCGGTCCAGGTGTGCAGCCAGGCCATGGCCTGGCGGAAGCCTTCTTTCATGGCAGGTTCATCCAGTATGCCAGTGCGTTGATCAGCCCCAGGGCCAGGCTTGGCAGCAGCACGCCCAACCAGGCGCGCCAGGCGCTGCGGCAGGCAAAGCACCAGATGAAGGCGATCAGGTAGAAGACGAACGACAGCATCATCCCGGTCATCGTCGCGTCGGCCTGGGTCATCGGCGCAAGCAGGGTAATGCAGACACTGGCCATCGACGCCAGCAGGTAACCGCCCAGCAACGCGGCCAGGCTGCGTGAGGTCACGGCCAGACGGTAGCTCAGGGGAAGGCCGGCGGCTTTGCTCTTCATGGCGAGGGTCCGGGAATTGGGGCTGCAATACTAATGATTTCAATTCTCATAAGCAAAGCATGCCGGCACCAGCGGTACGCCTGCCTTGCGTCGGCAGCGATTGCCGAACACCAACAGCATGAATACAATGCGAACAATTCTTACTTCCAGTTGCGCTTTGCGGCGCCGGAGTCGTATCGGTGTCCAGTGCCCTCTCTTCCACCGTCGAAGGCCTCTACCACGCCCATCACGGTTGGCTGACCGGCTGGCTGCGACGGCGCCTGGGCTGCCCGCAGAGTGCCGCCGACCTGGCCCAGGACACCTACCTGCGCCTGCTCCAGGCCCGCGAGACGCCGCAGCTGATCGAGCCCCGTGCCTTCCTCACCACCGTGGCCAAGCGCGTGCTGTGCAACCACTTCCGCCGCCAGGAACTGGAGCGCGCCTACCTCGAGGCCCTGGCCCAACTGCCCGAGCAGGTGGCCCCCAGCGAGGAAGACAAAGCCATCATCCTCGACACCCTGCTTGAACTCGACCGCCTGCTCGATAGCCTGCCGCCGCTGGTCAAGCGCGCCTTCCTGCTGGCCCAGGTCGATGGCCTGGGCCAGGGCGAGATCGCCCGCGAGCTGGGCATTTCCCTGGCGACGGTCAAGCGTTACCTGCACAAGGCGGCCTTGCGCTGCTATTTCGCCCTGTGAACGCAGCCTTTTCCTCGCAAATCGCCGAACAGGCGGTGCACTGGCTGATCGAGTCGCAAAGCGACGACTTCGACCAGCACCAGGCCCTGGAGCGCTGGCTGCAAGCCGACAGCGAACACCAGCGGGCCTGGGCCCATATCCAGCAGGTCAACCAGCGCCTGCGCGGCGTCGCCGCCCCGGTGGTCCATGCCACCCTGCAGGCGCCGCCCTCACCGGCCCGGCGCCGTGCCCTCAAGGCGCTGCTGCTGGCGGGAGTGGCCAGTGCCGCCGGGCTCGGCCTGCAACAACACAATCCGCTACCCGGGCTGATGGCCGACTACCGCAGTCCGGTCGGCCAGCGCCGCCGCATGACCCTCGACGACGGCAGCCAGTTGCACCTGAACACCCGCAGCGCCGCCGATGTGCGCTTCGACGGCCGGCAACGCCTGGTGCGCTTGCAGGAAGGCGAGCTGCTGCTCGAGGTGATCAACGATCCACGGCCACTGCGCCTGGCCACGGCCCAGGGCGAGCTGCATCTGGACAGCGGACGCTTCGACGTCCGTCAGTTCGACGGTTTCAGCCTGGTGTCGGTGTTCAGCGGCAGCGCCAGCGTGGCCGGCACACCGCTGCTGGCCGGGCACCAGGCGCGCTTCGCCCGTGGCGGCTGGCAGGCGGTCGCACCGCTGGACCCCAACCGGGCGGCGTGG
The DNA here is from genome assembly GCF_014268865.1 of Pseudomonas sp. BW16M2. Taxonomy (NCBI): domain Bacteria; kingdom Pseudomonadati; phylum Pseudomonadota; class Gammaproteobacteria; order Pseudomonadales; family Pseudomonadaceae; genus Pseudomonas; species Pseudomonas sp. BW16M2. The sequence continues at coordinate 115,761 of NZ_JABWRI010000005.1, forward strand.
GTGGAAGGTATGTTGGTGGTGTCACAGATGCGCCTGGGTGACTTTCTCGCCGAGCTGTCGCGGTATCGACTCGGACAGTTGGGATGCAGCGAGCGGGTGGCGGATCTACGGATTTCCGGATCGTATCCGCTGGCAGACAGTGAACGGATCCTGGAGATGCTGGAAGTGACGCTGCCGGTGAAGGTGCGGCGGTTCACCCGGTACTGGGTGTCGCTCGAGGCGGCGTCAACGGGTTGAGAGGCAAGCAACCGACATGGCCATCGCGGGGCAAGCCCGCTCCCACGAATATCGGCTCCAACCCAAATTTATTTCAAATCCGTTGAGCCATTTCCCGACCCTCGCGTGACAGAGAAGACAGAACCCCTTGTCACAGGACCTCCGTCACATGCCCCTGCGCCTCAGCCCCCTCGCCTACGCCCTGATCCTCGCCGCCCCGCTCGCCCTGGCAGGCGAGCCCCGCGCCTATCACATCGCACCTGGCACACTGGAACAGACCCTGAACCAGTTCGGTCGCGAAAGTGGCGCGCTGATCTCGTTCAGCCCGGGCCTCACCCAGGGCCTGAGCAGCCCCGGCCTGGAAGGCCAGTACGAGGTCGGCCAGGGGCTCGATGCCCTGCTGCGCGGCAGCGGCCTGCAGGCGCGCCAGGAGACCGACAACGCCTACAGCCTGCAACCGCTGCCGGCCATGGGTGGCAACGCCGCGGTCGAGCTGGGCGCCTCGACCGTGGTCGGCGACTGGCTGGCCGAGGCCCGCCAGGACAACGTCTTCGAGCACCCAGGCGCCCGCGACGTGGTGCGCCGCGAGGAATTCGAACGCAGCGGCGCCAGCAGCGCCCGCGAAGTGCTCAACCGCATTCCCGGCGTCAACGCCCCGGAGAACAACGGCACCGGCAGCCACGACCTGGCGCTGAACTTCGGCATCCGTGGCCTGAATCCACGCCTGGCCTCGCGCTCCACAGTGCTGATGGACGGCATCCCGGTGCCCTTCGCGCCCTATGGCCAGCCGCAGCTGTCGCTGGCGCCGATCAGCCTGGGCAACATGGACGCCGTGGACGTGGTGCGCGGCGGCGGCGCGGTGCGCTACGGGCCGCAGAACGTCGGCGGCATCGTCAACTTCGTCACCCGCGCCATCCCTGAAGAAGCCACCTTCAAGGCCGCAATGCAGAACCAGATCAGCCCGTCGTCCAGCCAGGATGGCCTGAAGAACAGCGCCAACCTGCTGATCGGCGGCACCAACGCCAACGGCCTGGGCGGCGCCCTGCTCTACTCCGGCACCCGGGGCAGCGACTGGCGCGAACACAGCGACACGCAGATCGACGACCTGATGCTCAAGGGCAAGCTGCAACTGGACGAAGCCAACAGCCTGCACGCCATGGCCCAGTACTACGAGGGCGAGGCCGAGATGCCCGGTGGCCTGAGCACTGCCGCCTTCGACGCCGACCCGTACCAGTCGACCCGCCTGAAGGACAAGTTCTGGGGCCGCCGCACGCTGTTCAACCTCGGCTACGACTACAAGCAGGACGACCGCCAGTTCAGCGTCAACAGCTTCTTCACCAAGACCCTGCGCAGCGGCTACCTCGACCAGGGCAGCTTCGTCTCGCTGTCGCCACGCGAGTACTGGGTACGCGGCATCGAGACCCGCTTCTCGCAGGGCCTGGCCCTGGGCGACAGCTGGCACGAACTGGGCATCGGCTACCGCTACGTCAACGAGGCCGGCCACGAATTGCGCTACCGCGAGCCGGTCAACGGCGCCCTGCCGACCACCGCCAGCCGCAACGACCGCGACACCCGCGGCAGCACCGAAGCCCACGCCATCTACCTGGATGATCGCATCGACATCGGCCGCTGGACCATCACCCCGGGCATCCGCTACGAGATGATCGACTCCGAGCAGAGCAACAAGCTCAACGGCCAGCAGTACCAAGGCAGCTACAACACAGCCCTGCCCGCCCTGAACGTGATGTACCACCTCACCGACAACTGGAATCTCTACGCCAACACCGAAGGCTCGTTCGGCAGCGTGCAGTACAGCCAGATGCCCAACCGGGTCAGCAGCGGCGAGGTGAAACCGGAGAAAGCGCGCACCTGGGAAGTCGGCACCCGCTATGACAATGGCGACCTGCAAGCCGAGATCGGTGCCTTCCTGATCAACTTCGACAACCAGTACGAAAGCAACCAGACCAACGACTCGGTGATCGCCCGTGGCGAAACCCGCCACCAGGGCATCGAGACCAGCGTGCGCTACGCCCTCGACGGCCTGAGCCCGGCCCTGGCCGGCTTCGACGTGCACGCCGGCTACGCCTTCGTCGATGCATCCATCCGCGAGAACGGCCCGAACAAGGGCAACCAGGTACCGTTCTCGTCCCGTCACAAGGGCACGCTGGGGATCGGCTACACCGAAGGCCCGTGGCAGTTGAACCTGGACAGCAGCTTCCAGAGCAGCCAGTACGCCGACAACGCCAACACCGCCAGCGAGAGCGCCGACGGCAGCACCGGGCGCATCCCCGGCTACATGCTGGTCAGCACCCGCGCCGGCTATGACTTCGGCCCTGCGCTTTCGAACCTGAAGGTGGCGGTGGGGGTGAAGAACCTGTTCAACCGCGAGTACTACACCCGCTCGTTCGACGACAACAACAAGGGCAAGTACGTGGGTGAGCCACGGACGCTGTATGTGCAGACGTCGGTAGCGTTCTGACAGCGCGGGCCAGAGGGGTATGACGCATTACCTGTAGGAGATCGCCCAGCCCTTCGGGCTACGCTGTCGCGCAGGGAACAGAGCTCCAGCGTGGGAGCGGCCTTGTGTCGCGAAAGGGCCGCAAAGCGGCCCCGGCGATTGTTGCATCAACACGGAAATCGGGGGCTGCTACGCAGCCCTTTCGCGACACAAGGCCGCTCCCACAGGGAAATGGTCCCCTGCGCGACTGCGTGGGCGATCGCCTACAGAGGATGTGGTGTAGCCAGAAGAGCGTGTATCCGGCAAATAGCGCAAATCACGCCAGCGCCTTCTCGATCGCCTGCACCACGGTCGGATCATCCGGCGCGGTACGCGGGGCGAAACGCGCCAATACACGGCCATCCTTGCCAACCAGGAACTTCTCGAAGTTCCAGGTGATATCGCCGGGGAACTCGGCCCCTTCACCCGCCAGCAGGCGATACAGCGAATGACGCTGTGGCCCGTTGACCTCGAGCTTGGCGCCCAGCGGGAAGCTCACCCCATAGTTGAGGCTGCAGAATTCCTGGATTTCTTTCTCGCTGCCAGGTTCCTGGCCGGCGAACTGGTTGCACGGCAGGCCCAGCACATTGAAGCCCTTGTCCCGGTAATTCTGATACAGGTTCTCCAGGGCCTTGTACTGCGGCGTCAGCCCGCACTTGGAGGCGACATTGACCACCAGCACCACCTGGCCCTTGAACGGAGCCAGCGGCAGGTCCTCGCCGTTCAACGCCTTCAACGTCAGGTCGTGAAATGCACTCATGATGAAATCCCCTCTCAGGTTCCCGATTGCCGCTGGGGCGAATCCCGCCCACTAAAAAGGCGCGCGGCCAAACCGTCCACCCTCCTGAGGAGGGCAAGTCCGGCTTGCCCGAGCGCCTGGCGACTCTCTGAGCTTAGCGCAGAAAATCAGTGGTGATGACCACCTTCACCGTGGATGTGACGGTGAGCGATTTCTTCTTCGCTGGCGTCACGCACGTCGACAACCTTGACCTTGAAGTTCAGGCGCTGGCCAGCCAGCGGGTGGTTGCCGTCGACGGTGACGTCGTCGCCGTCGATGTCGCGGATGGTGACGATCTGCATCTGGCCGTCCGGCGCCGAGGCGTGGAACTGCATGCCGACTTCCAGTTGGTCGACGCCTTCGAACATGCTGCGGTTCAGGGTGCTGACCAGTTCGGCCGAGTACTCGCCGTAGGCTTCTTCCGGTTCGATGGCAACGGTCAGCTCGTCACCGGCCTGCTTGCCTTCCAGGGCTTTTTCCAGGCCCGGGATGATGTTGGCGGCACCGTGCAGGTAGACCAGCGGCGCACCACCGGCGGAGCTGTCGATGACCTCACCAGCGTCGTTGGTGAGGGTATAGTCGATGGAGACAGCCTTGTTGGCGGCGATCAGCATGGGGCAAGACCTTTTGCAAAAGAATGTAGAACGGACAAGTGTAACCAACGCATCGACCGATTGCGAACGCGACTCGGACCAAGGGCCGCCCATCAGTCGGATCACCGGCTTCCACCTCGACGAAGAGGGCCACTGGGTGGTCGAGCTGTCCTGCGGCCATACCCAGCACCTGCGCCACCAGCCGCCGTGGCAGGCGCGGCCCTGGGTGCTCGATGCCGACGAGCGCGCCCGGCGCATCGGCCAGGTATTCGCCTGCGGCTGGTGCGCGCAGGGGGCGGTTAGCGATACCCTTGGCCGCTGAATTCCTTGCACCGCTTATTTCGAGAAGCACGCATGCAGACATTTTTCATCGCGCCGACCGACTTCGGCGTCGGCCTGACCTCCATCAGCCTGGGCCTGGTGCGCACCCTGGAGCGCGCGGGGCTCAAGGTCGGCTTCTTCAAGCCGATCGCCCAGCCGCACCCCGGCGACACCGGCCCGGAGCGGTCCAGCGAACTGGTCGCCCGCACCCACGGCATCAAGCCACCCACGCCCCTGAGCCTGGGCCATGTCGAGCGCATGCTCGGTGACGGCCAGCTCGACGAACTGCTCGAGGAAATCATCCGCCTCTACCAGCAGGCCTGCGTCGGCAAGGACGTGGTGGTGGTCGAGGGCATGGTGCCGACCCGCCACGCCAGCTATGCCGCCCGGGTCAACCTGCACCTGGCCAAGAGCCTGGACGCCGAGGTGATCCTGGTATCGGCACCGGAGAACGAGGTACTGAGCGAGTTGTCGGGCCGCGTCGAGCTGCAGGCCCAGCTGTTCGGCGGCCCGCGCGACCCGAAGGTGCTCGGGGTGATCCTCAACAAGGTGCGCACCGACGAAAGCATGGCCGACTTCGCCACGCGCCTGCGCGAGCATTCGCCGCTGCTGCGCGGCAACGACTTCCGCCTGCTCGGCTGCATCCCCTACCAGGCCGAGCTCAACGCCCCGCGAACCCGCGACGTGGCCGAGCTGCTCGGTGCCCAGGTACTCAACGCCGGCGACTACGACCAGCGGCGCATGAGCAAGATCATCATCTGCGCCCGCACCGTGGCCAATACCGTGCCGCTGCTGACCTCCGGCACCCTGGTGGTGACGCCGGGCGACCGCGACGACATCATCCTCGCCGTGTGCATGGCCGCGATCAACGGCGTGCCCCTGGCGGGCCTGTTGCTGACCAGCGACAGCAAGCCCGACCCGCGCATCCTCGAGCTGTGCCGCGGCGCCCTGCAGGCCGGCCTGCCGATCCTGTCGGTGAGCACCGGCTCCTACGACACCGCCAACCAGCTCAACTCGCTGAACCGTGAGATCCCGGTGGACGACCGCGAGCGCGCCGAGTTCATCACCGACTTCGTCGCCAGCCAGCTGGACGCCGCCTGGCTGCACCAGCGTTGCGGCACGCCACGGGAACTGCGCCTGTCGCCGGCGGTGTTCCGCTACCAGTTGATCCAGCGCGCCCAACAGGCCAACAAGCGCATCGTCCTGCCGGAGGGCGCCGAGCCCCTGCTGGTGCAGGCCGCCGCCCTGTGCCAGGCCCGTGGTATTGCTCGCTGCGTGCTGCTGGCCAAGCCCGAGGACGTGCAGGCCGTGGCCCGCGCCCAGGGCATCAGCCTGCCGCCGGACCTGGAGGTGCTCGACCCCGAGCTGATCCGTGGCCGCTATGTCGAACCGATGGTCGAGCTGCGCAAGAGCAAGAACCTCAACGCGCCGATGGCCGAACAGCAACTGGAAGACCCGGTGGTGATCGGCACCATGATGCTGGCCCTCGGCGAAGTGGACGGCCTGGTCTCCGGCCTGGTGCACTCCACCGCCAATACCATCCGCCCGGCCTTGCAGCTGATCAAGACCGCGCCGGGCAGCAGCCTGGTGTCATCGGTGTTCTTCATGCTGTTCCCCGACCAGGTGCTGGTCTACGGCGACTGCGTGATGAACCCGCACCCCAGTGCCGCGGAGCTCGCCGAGATCGCCCGGCAGAGCGCCGAGTCCGCTGAATCGTTCGGCATCGCGCCACGGGTGGCGATGCTCAGCTATTCCAGCGATTCGGCGGCCAGCGACGAGGAGGTCGAGAAGGTGCGCGAGGCCACGCGCCTGGCGCAACAGGCCGAGCACGACCTGCTGATCGACGGGCCGTTGCAGTACGATGCCGCCGCCAACCCCGAGATAGCCCGGCAACTGGCGCCGTCGAGCCCGGTGGCGGGACGCGCCACGGTGTTCGTGTTCCCCGACCTGAACACCGGCAACACCACCCACAAGGCGGTGCAGCGCAGCGCCGACTGCGTCAGCCTCGGGCCGATGCTGCAAGGGCTGCGCAAGCCGGTCAACGACCTGCCCCGTGGGGCGCAGGTGGACGATATCGTGCATACCATCGCGTTGACGGCGATCCAGGCCAGTACCGAGCGCTGAAAACTGATGGGGCTGCGAAGCAGCCCCATCTGTTCAGAACTACAAATTATGGGTACTGCTGCACAGTCCCCTGCTGGTCATACTGCTGACCCGGGATCGGCTTCAGGTTGACCTCGACCCGGCGGTTCTGCGCACGGCCATTGGCGTCGGCGTTGCTGGCGATCGGCTGGTCCGGCCCCATGCCACGCACGCTGACCCGCGACGAATCCACGCCTTGGGAAGTCAGGTAGGTGCTGACCGCCTGGGCACGGCGCTGCGACAGGTCCATGTTGTGCTGGCGGCTGCCGGTGCTGTCGGTGAAGCCCACCACCTCGATGGTGTTCTGGTTGAACTGCTTGAACGAGTTGGCCAGGTTGTTCAGCGGCGAGTAGAAGCTTGGGGAGATGTTCGCCGAATCAGTGGCGAAGGTGATGTTGCCCGGCATGATCAGCTTGATCTGATCGCCCTGGCGCTGCACCTCGACGCCAGTGTTGGCCATCTTGGCCCGCAGCTCGGCTTCCTGCTTGTCGGCGTAGTAGCCGTAGCCGGCGGCGGCGGCGCCCACCGCGGCGGCGCCGATCAGCGCGCCCTTGCCGCGGTTGTTGTGATCGATGGCGGCACCGGCGATGGCGCCGGCCAGCGCGCCCAGGCCACCGTACTTGGCGGTCTTGCTCATCCCTGTGGAGCCCTGTGCCTGGCCCTGGTTGTCATACGGGTTGGGGCTGGCACAACCGGACATCAGGGCTGCAGCGGTAGCGACGATAATCAGACGACGCATGGTGAACATGGACAAGCTCCTACTGAAATTCAAAAGTGCAGCGGATCGCCTACGGATCTATGCCAGCCTTGGATTGCAGCGCAGCGGAAAAATTCCATGAAACCTCAGGCACGCACGAACGGATTCTCGCGCATCTCGTCGCCGAGGCGGGTGTCCGGGCCATGACCGGTCACCACGATGGCTTCCTCATCCAGGCGGTACAGCCGTTCCTTGATGGAACGAACGATAGCCCGCTGATCGCCACCCCACAAATCGGTGCGCCCGACGCCACGGCGGAACAGGGTATCGCCGGCGATCAGCAGCTTGTGCTCGGCGAACCAGAAACTCATCGAGCCCGGCGTATGCCCTGGGGTGTGCAAGGCCACGCCGCAACCGCAGGCCAGCTCCTCGTCATCGCTCAGCCAGCGATCCGGCGACGGCACCGGCGTGTAGGGCATGCCGAACATCTGGCACTGCATTTCCAGGTTTTCCCACAGCGGCTGGTCGGCCTTGTGCAGGTGCAACGTGGCACCGGTCAGTTCCTTGAGCTTGCCCGAGGCGAGGAAATGGTCGAAGTGGGCATGGGTGTGGATGATGCTCACCAGGGTCAGGCCGTGGTGCTGCAGGCGGGCGAGGATCTTCTGCTCGTCGCCGCCCGGATCGACGACGATGGCCTTCTTGCTCAGCGGGTCGCCGATCAGGGTGCAGTTGCACTGCAGCGGGCCGACGGGAAAGGTTTCACGAATAAGGGTGGGTAATGGATTCATGTCTACCTGGGAACATCACAGATGACGACCGCTCGGAGTCGCCCTGCGCAATAAGACGGAGGTCCTTTCGATGGTATTGAGGAACGATCTTCACCACAAGCCGCCGGTCCGAGCCTCAGCCATACAGCAACCGCTCCGCCAACATCTGCGCCACCCTTGCCGGCGAGCGTTTTTCCGCCTGGGCATGGGCGAACACCTCGGTCAGGCGCGTGGGAATTCGCGCCAGGTGCGCGGTGATGGTGCCCACGGCCTCACCCCGATGAGTCAACGCCACATAGATCAACCCGCCCGCGTTGATCACGTAGTCCGGCGCGTACAGGATCCCCCGACTCTCCAGCTGGTCGGCCACCTGCAAGGTGGTCAGCTGGTTGTTCGCCGACCCGGCCACCGCCGCGCAGCGCAGCTGCATCACGCTCTGCCCGTTGAGCACCGGCCCCACGCCACAGGGCGCGAAGATGTCGCACGGGGTGCTGATCAAGGCCTCGTGGGCCACCGGGTGGGCACTGAACTGCTCCACCGCCAGGCGCACCTTGCCCGGGTCCAGGTCGCTGACCAGCAACTCGGCGCCCGCTGCATGCAGTTGCTCGGCCAGGGCATAGCCCACGTTGCCCAGGCCCTGCACCGCCACCCGCAGGCCCTCCAGGTTGTCGCTGCCCAGCCGGGCCATGGAGGTGGCGCGAATGCCGGCGAACACGCCCATGGCCGCATGGGGCGACGGGTCGCCCGAGGCGGTGGTGCTGGTCACGTAGGGAGTGGACTGGGCGATGCAGTCCATGTCGAGGGTCGAGGTGCCGCTGTCCACCGCCGTGATGAAACGCCCCTGGAGGCTGTCGACGAAGCGGCCGAAGGCCTCGAACAGCGCCGCGCGGTTTTCCACGTGCGGATTGCGCACGATCACCGCCTTGCCACCGCCCATCGGCAGCCCGGCCAGGGCCGCCTTGTAGCTCATGCCCTGGGCCAGACGAATGGCGTCGGTCATGGCGCTCTCGTCGTCGGCATAGGGCAGGTAGCGGCAGCCGCCCATGGCTGGGCCCAGCTGTTCGCTGTGGATCACCACCACGGCCTTCAGGCCCGTGGGCGGGTCGATGAACAGGTGCAGTGACTGGGCGCGGGTGCTTTGCATGAGCTCGAACATAGACGGGCTCCCCAAAGAGGTGCTGCTACCAGTATAAACAGGTCGAGGCCGGACACCGCACGGGCGGACCACTGGACGAAAAGCCGCGCCAGGGCTACAAGTTAAGCGTGATGGAGAGGTCCCATGAACCCACGCCAAGCCTGCCTGGCCTGCCTGGAACGCGAGCCGGTCGCCCTGCTGGAGGCCGCCCTGTGGATCGCCGCCGAGCATGATGGCACTGTCGACCCCACGGCCGGCCTGGCCCGGCTGCACGAACTGCAACGCGACATCAGCACCAGCCTGCCGATACTGCCGCTCAACGAGTTGGCCCAACCCTTGCTGCGCCAGCTCAACGCCCTGGGCTTCCAGCAGGACGAGTACCACCCGCTGCGACCGCAGGCGGCCCTGATGGACAAGGTGCTGCAGCGCCGCCGCGGCCAGCCGTTGCTGCTGGCCATCCTCGCCCTGGAACTGGCCCACCGTCTGTCGATCCCGCTGGAGGGCGTCAACTTTCCCGGCCACTTCCTGCTGCGCGTACCCGGCGCCGATCATCTGCTCGACCCCTGCGGGGGCCGACGCCTCTATCCCAGCGACTGCCGCGAACTGCTCGCCCGTCAGTACGGCCCGCAGATGCCGCTGAGCGCCGAGCACCTGCGCAGCGCCTCGCCGATGCAGATGCTCCAGCGCCTGTCGCGCAACCTGCGCCAGCTGCATACCAGCAACGACAACGACCTGGCCGCGCTGGTCGATGCCGAACGGGTCATGCAACTGGGCCCGGTGCAGGTCAGCGACTACCTGGCCCGCGCCACGCTGTACCAGCACCTGGACTGCCTCCAGGCCGAACGCTTCGACCTGGAGCACGCCCTGCTGCTGACCGACGACCCGCTGCAGCGCCTGAAACTCAGCGAACGCCTCGGTCAGTTGCCCAGCGGCAAGCGCTCAATCCATTAGCGCTTCACCCTTGGGCGCCACTTCACGTGGCCGTGGCGCCCGCACCTGGCTGACCAGCAGCGCCCCAAGCAATGCCGGGATGGCGCAGAAGAAGAAGATCTGTTCCACCGGCATGTGCAAGGTCAGCAGCAGACTGCCCAGCAGCGGCCCGAGGATCGAGCCGAAGCGCCCGACGCCCAGCGCCCAGCCGGTACCGGTGGCGCGCACCTGGGCCGGGTAGAAGTTGCTGACGAAGGCATTGAGCGTCAGCTGGCCACCGATGATGCAGAAGCCTGCGGCGAATACGCTAGGCACCAGCCAGCGCGGATCGTCGTGGTTAAGGCCGACCAGCACGCTGAATACTGCCGCCCCAAGCAATACGCCAGCCAACAGGTGGGCCTTGTTCTTCATTCGGTCGGCGCACCAGGCCAGGCACACCGCGCCGAAGGTCCCGGCGAACAGGAACAGCGAAGTGACCAGGTTGGCCTGGTTCAACGCCAGCCCGCTTTCCTGCAACAGCGACGGTAGCCAGCTGATCATGAAGTACAACAGGATCAGGCTGACGAAGAAGGTACCCCACAGCAGCAAGGTCGGCCGGGCGAAACCGTCGCGGAACAACGCCATCATGGTGAGCTTGCTATCCGCTGGCTCATCGGTGGCGACCTGCGTCGCCGGCACCTGCCAGCCCGGCAGCAGGCGGGTGGTAATCCTTTGCAACCGGGCATACGGCGGCGCATCGCGCAGCAGGCGCGGCAGCGACTCGGGCAGGTACAAGGCCAGGAACGGGAACAACAGCAGCGGCGCCACGCCGCCGGCAAGGAACACCGCCTGCCAACCGTAATGGTCGATGAAGCCCGCGGCAACGAAGCCCCCCGCCGCGCCGCCCAGAGAGAAGCCGCAGGCCGCCAGGGTGACCATCAGGGTGCGCAGTCGAGGCGGCGCGTAGTCGGCCATCAGCGCCATGGCGCTGGGCATGGCGCCGCCCATGCCGATGCCGCAGAGAAAGCGCGCCAGCATCAGGCTGTCGAGGGAGGAGGCGAACACCATCAGCACCGTCAGGCTGGCGTACAGCAGCACGCAGCACAGCAGCACCCGGCGCACGCCGAAGCGGTCGGCCAGTGGCGTCAGTGCCAGCGAACCGACCGTCAGCCCCAGCAGGTTGGCGCTGAACACCGGCCCGAAAGCGGCCTTTTCCAACCCCCAGTCCTGGGCCAGCGCGGGGATCACATAACCCAGCACCTGGGCGTCATAACCATCGGTGACCAACAGCAGGATCAACAGCAGCAGCAGGCGCCACTGGTAGGGTGACACCGGGCGCGCGTCGAGCGCCGCGCGAAAGCTGGCTATCTGGTTGTGCATCGCAAGGTCCCTGTCTTTTGTTGTTATGAGTGCAGGTGCGGGCGGTGGCGATCAGTCGGGCGTGTCGGGCTGCCTCGCCGGGTGGGCCTGGTGGAAGGCCGGGTGCTGCTCGGCCAGGGCGGCCACCCGGCGAATGCGCGGGTAACCACCAAGGTCGATGTTGAAGCGCTCGGCCGCGTACAGCTGCGGGATCAGGTAGACGTCGGCGAGGCCCGGCGTCGCCCCGAAGCAGAAGCCCTCATCGCCGATCAATTGCTCGACCGCCGCCAGCCCCTGGCTGATCCAGTGGCCGATCCACTGGTTGACCTGAGCCTCGTCGTGCCCCAACTGACGCAGCTGGTTGAGCACGCTGACGTTGTGCAATGGGTGGATATCGCAACCGATGATCGCCGCCACGCCGCGCACCCTGGCCCGGGCTTCAGGTCCACGGGGCAGCAGTGGCGTTTGGGGGAAGGCTTCCTCCAAATACTCGATGATCGCCGGCGACTGCACCAGCAGCTCGCCGCTCTCCAGGCGCAGGGCCGGCACCCGGCCCTGGGGGTTGATCGCCAGGTAGTCCGCGTCGCGCTGCTCGCCCTTGAGCAGGTTTACCGGCAGGGCCTGGTAGTCCAGGCCCTTGAGCGCCAGGGCGATGCGCACCCGATACGACGAGGTGGAGCGGTAGTAGGTGAACAGTTCCATCGCCCTGCCCCCTCAGTTGGCCGCGACGATGGTGCCACGGCACTCGCCGAAGCCGATGCTGGCCACGCCCTCGCGCACGCAACGGGCACGCAGGATGATCTCGTCACCGTCCTCGAGGAACTTGCGCACCTCGCCGCTGGCCAGTTCCACCGGGTGCTTGCCGCCCTCGGTGATCTCCAGCAGGCTGCCGAACGAACCCGGCGCGGCGCCCGACAGGGTGCCCGAGCCGAACAGGTCGCCCGGTTGCAGCTGGCAGCCGTTGACGCTGTGGTGGGCAACCATCTGCGCCACGGTCCAGTACATGCTGCGGGTGCTGCTCAGGGTCAGGCGATGAGCCGGCAGGTTCTGCTCGCGCATGCGCTCGGTCAGCAGCAGCACTTCCAGCTCGATGTCGAAGGCGCCGGCGGCCTGGTCGCGCTTGTCCAGCAGGTACGACAGCGGCTGCGGGTCACCCTCCGGACGGGACGGCTGGGCGCAGCGGAACGGCTCCAGGGCCTCGGCGGTGACCACCCACGGCGACACCGTGGTGATGAAGCTCTTGGACAGGAACGGGCCCAGCGGCTGGTATTCCCAGGCCTGGATATCCCGCGCCGACCAGTCGTTGAGCAGGCAGAAGCCGGCCACGTGCTCGGCGGCATCACCCACCGGGATCGGCTGGCCCATGTCGTTGCCCTGGCCGATCCAGATGCCCAGCTCCAGCTCGTAGTCCAGGCGCGCGCAAGGGCCGAAGCTCGGCTCGGTCTGGCCCGCCGGGAGGGTCTGGCCCTTGGGGCGGCGTACATCGGCGCCGGAGGCACGGATGGTCGAGGCGCGGCCGTGGTAGCCGATCGGCACATGCTTGTAGTTGGGCAGCAGCGGGTTGTCCGGGCGGAACAGCTTGCCGACGTTCTTGGCATGCTCGATGCCAACATAGAAGTCGGTGTAGTCACCGATCTTCGCCGGCAGGTGCAGTTGGCATTCGCTGGCCGGGTACAGCGCGGCCTTCAGCGCAGCCTGGTGCTCGCTACCCTCGCCCAGCAGTGCCAGCAGGCGCTCGCGCAGGGCCACACGGGCCGTACGGCCGAGGGCGAAGAAGGCGTTCAGCGCGCCACCTGCGGTGGCTTCGACGGCGGCCTTGGCCGCGCCGTCGAACAGGCCGGCGGCCAGCACGGCCTCAAGGTCGAGGATCGCGTCGCCGATGGCCACGCCGCAACGTGGCGCCTGCCCTGGACGGCTGAAGATGCCCAGGGGCAGGTTCTGCAGCGGGAAGTCGCGGTGCCCGTTGGCGTGCTCGACCCAGCTGCGGGCAATGGCGGTGTGGTTCATCGGTTATCTCCGGTTCGGGTTGAAGGTGCTCGGCAAGGTGGCCCAGCAACTATCGTAGTCGGCCTGCAACTGCGGGCTTTCGAGGGCCTGGCGGCTCGGACGCAGCACCTGGCTGGTCTCGAACATGAAGGCCATGGTGTTGTCGATCTTGTGCGGCGCCAGGTCCACCGAGATGGCCTTGTCGCAGGTCTCGGCGTCCGGACCGTGGGCGCTCATCACCCCGTGCAGCGAAGCGCCGCCGGGCAGGAAGCCTTCGGCCTTGGCGTCGTAGGCGCCGTGGATCAGGCCCATGAACTCGTTCATCAGGTTGCGGTGGAACCATGGTGGACGGAAGGTGTTCTCGGCCACCATCCAGCGCGGCGGGAAGATCACGAAGTCCATGTTGGCCATGCCGTGCACGCTGGTGGGCGAGGTCAGCACGGTGAAGATCGACGGGTCGGGATGGTCGAAACTGACCGTGCCGATGGTGTTGAAGCGGCGCAGGTCGTACTTGTACGGCACGTTGCTGCCGTGCCAGGCAACCACGTCCAGCGGCGAATGCTGCAGCTCGCAGGCCCAGTGTTCGCCGAGGAACTTCTGCACCAGCTGCACCGGGCCGGTGCTTTCTTCGTAATGGGCGACCGGGGTGAGGAAGTCACGCGGGTTGGCCAGGCCGTTGCTGCCGATCGGGCCGAGGTCCGGAATGCGCAGCGGCGCGCCGTGGTTCTCGGCGATGTAGCCACGGGCCTGGGCATCGAGCAGTTCGACACGGAATTTCATGCCCCGCGGGATCACCGCGATCTCCAGCGGCCCGACTTCGAGCACGCCCAGCTCGGTGGCGATGCGCAGGCGACCTTGTTCAGGCACCAGCAGCAGCTCGCCGTCGGCATTGAAGAACACCCGCTCCATGGAACGGTTGGCGCGGTAGATGTAGATGCTCACGCCGGCCGGTTTCTCCGATGCCGAGTTGGCCACCATCGGCAGCCAGCCATCGATGAAGTCGGTCGGCTCGGACGGGATCGGCTGGGGGCTCCAGCGCAGGCGATTAGGGTTGATGGCGCCCAGCGCGCCGGTCAGCGGCTGGCGCTCCAGGCGCTCGAAGCGCGGGTGCAGCGCCGACGGGCGGATGCGGTACAGCCAGGTGCGGCGCAGTTCGCTGCGGGTCATGGTGAAGGCAGTGCCCGACAGCAGCTCGGCGTACAGCCCGTAGGGGGCCTTCTGCGGCGAGTTCTGCCCGACCGGCAGGGCGCCGGGCAAGGCTTCGCTGGCGAATTCGTTGCCGAAGCCGCTCAGGTACTCGAGTTCAGGGGAAGTGTCGCGGGTCATCGGTGCCTCCGGGCTGCTGGGAGCCGTTGCGGGCAGCTGGCTGCGGGCCCGATCCTGAAACCGGCACCAAGGGCAGCAGCGCGTCTGCATTGTTTTTATCGTAATCAGATTACGAATAACGTAATTTGCCCGTGCGCAGTCGTCAAGCTATAAAGGCGCCACCCCAAGAAATCCGCATAGAAGTCCCCCATGGCCAAAGCCAGCAGCAACGCCGACAACGGCAAACAGAAGGTCCGCTCGGCGGAAGTCGGCACCGACATCCTCAAGGCCCTGGCCGAGCTCTCCCCCTCGACCTCGCTGTCGCGCCTGGCCGAGCATGTCGAGATGCCGGCGAGCAAGGTGCACCGTTACCTGCAGGCGCTGATCGCCAGTGGCTTCGCCGAGCAGGATCCGGCCACCAACCACTACGGGCTGGGCCGCGAGGCGTTGCGGGTGGGCATGGCGGCCCTGGGCAGCATCGATGTGCTGAAGGTGGCCGCGCTGCCGCTGTCGCAGCTGCGCGACGAGCTCAACGAAAGCTGCTTCATCGCCGTGTGGGGCAACCAGGGCGCGACCGTGGTGAGCATCGAGCCGGCGGTGCGGGCGGTGACGGTGGTGACCCAGATCGGCTCGGTGCTGCCGTTGCTGAGTTCGTCCACCGGCCTGGTGTTCGCGGCGCATCTGCCCGAGCGGGAGACCGTGGAGCTGCGCGACCAGGAACTGGCCACGCTCGGCCAGACGGCGGCCGACTATGCGCCCCTGCTGGAGCAGATCCGCCAGCGCGGCCTGCACCATGTGCACGGGTTGCTGATGCCGGGGGTGGATGCGCTGTCCGCGCCGGTGTTCAACGCCATGGGCCAGATCGCCGCGGTGATGACCGTGGTCGGGCCGACCTCGATCTTCCATGCCGACGAGCACGGCCCGGCTGCCCGGCGCCTGCTCGCCGCCACCCAGGCCACCAGCTGGCGGATGGGATACGGTGCGGATCAGTGAAAGGGCTTACAAAGCATTACGGATTTTCACTGCACAGGCTGGCTATAGTCCGCCTTGCACTTTTACCCGAAACGTAAAGGTGAATGTCATAAGCCGCTATTTTTCCCACGGGATCAAGCGCTTATTCTGATCTCACTGGCCGGCACGAAGGGCTCTCCCCCCGCCTTTCGGGCCCGCCCAGGTTCACCGACGTTGATTTTGAAGCTCCTTGATCTAACGTCTCGATTGGCCGCTGCGATTGCAGCGGCCTTTTTTATTTGTGCAAGAATCGAGCATCAGAAGTTGGCGCGCCTCAACCCAACGGATACTTCTGCAGGTTCGCCATCATCTGCTGCAACGCCTGCAGGCTGTCCTGCGGATGCCCGGCGCCCTCGAAGTCGCCGATCCGCGCCCAGTTGTCCGCCACCTGCTCGGGCGTGAACCCTTCCCGCGGATCGAACCCCACGCCCTGGCTGCGCTCCCAGCGCACCTTGCCGACCCAGCCGCCGCCCACCTCGAACAGCTCGCCGCTGTCCTGGCACTGATCGCTCCCCAGGTACACCACCAGTGGGCTGATCAGCTCGGGTTGCAGCCGCTCGAACACCTGCGGCGGGATCAGCCCCTCGGTCATGCGCGTGCCGCCGGTCGGAGCGATGGCGTTGACCAGGATGCCGTGCTTGCGGCCCTCGATGGCCAGGGTGCGGGTCAGCCCGTAGAGGCCGAGCTTGGCCATGCCATAGTTGGCCTGGCCGAAGTTGCCGTAGATGCCCGAGGTGGACGAGGTGAAGATCACCCGCCCCCAGTTCTGCGCCCGCAGGTGCGGCCAGGCGGCGTGGGTGACCTTGTAGGCACCCTCGACATGCACGCGGTAGACCAGCTCCCAGTCGCTGTCCTCCATCTTGTGGAAGGTCTTGTCGCGCAGGATGCCGGCGTTGTTGACCAGCACATCGACGCGGCCGTAGGTGTCCAGGGCCTGCTCGACGATGCGTGCGCCGTCGGTGACCGAATCATGGTTGGCGATCGCCGAACCGCCCGCGGCGCGGATCTCCTCCACCACGCGGTCGGCCGCCGAAGCATTGGCGCCTTCGCCATGGGTCGACCCGCCCAGGTCGTTGACCACCACGTGCGCGCCGCGCGCGGCGAACAGCAACGCATGGGCCCGGCCCAGGCCGCCACCGGCCCCCGTGACGATCACCACTCGATCCTGCAGACGTACTGGTTCGCTCATGCTCAAGGCTCCTGGCAATGAAGGGATGCAACGCAGTCTCCGCCAGCCGCCGGGGCCGGGCAATCAAGCGCACCGTGGCGAATGCCGCCCGATAACGCCCGGCGATGATCGCCCGGTCAGGACCAGGCGACCTTCAGCGGCACATAGCTCATCGGTTGTTCACGAAAGGCCAGGTAGTGGCGCAGCACCTGCACCGGCGCCTCGGTATGCGGGTAATGGCCGATGCCCTGCAGCACCACGGTATCCGGCTCCGGCACCAGTTCGCGGTAGCGTTCGACCATGTGCGCGCCGGACAGCGGATCCACCGCGCCATTGATGAAGCGCAGCGGCACGCCCGGGCGTTGCAGCGCCGCGACCCAGCGTTCGCGCTGGGCCCTGCGCTCGGGCAGGAAGCTGATGAGCCGATGCAGGATGCGTGGGCCGCGATTGGAGGCGATCAGGCTCCAGTAGTCGTCCAGGGCACTTTCACTGGGATGGGTGCAGGGGCCATAGACCTGGGTGACATTGCGCACCAGGTCGTCGCGCCCGAACGATCGCCCGACCAGCCAGCCCAGGCGGCTGAGCAGCAGCTTCTGCACCAGCAGCACACGGCAGCTCTCAGGGAACAGCCCGCTGTTGAGGAACACGCAACTGGCCACCTCGAGCCGCTGCTCGTGGTGCCTGGCCAGCAGTTCCTGGGCGACGCTGCCGCCGTAGTCGTGGGCCAGCAGGTGCACCGGCTGGTTGATGTGCAGGTGTGCCAGCAACGCCTGCTGCAGGTCGGCCTGCTCGAGCAGGCTGTAGTTGTGGTCCGCAGGCTTGGCCGAGTCGCCGAAGCCGAGCATGTCGCAGGCCACCACGCGAAAGCGCTGGGTCAGGGGTGCCCACAGGTAGTGCCAATCCCAGCTGGCCGTGGGGAAACCGTGAAGCAATAGCAGGGGCTCTCCTTGCCCTGCCGTCCAGTAGCGGATGCTCTGGCCCCGGAAGGTGAAACCCTGGCTCCGGGTGCGCCAGACGCACAATGGAATCTCGGCCAGTGGCATCACGGTCGTCCCGGTGGATAAGTGTCGGAATAGGGCAAGGCTGCGTTCATTGCATGTCACCTCGGCACATACATGTGCTCTCTATGTCGAGGCTCAGTCTAGAAGCCTATACGAAGGTGATAAGTCGCCTTGGCAGCCAGCCTGATGACCGTGCGAGTCAGTGGCACGAACGGTCAGATCAACTTCATCAGCAGCGGCGCCGCCAGCAGGTTGAGCAACCCGGTCAAGACCATGACCAGGCCGGCCACCGAGCCCTCCTCGCGGCCGACCTCCTGGGCCCGACTGACGCCCGCGCCATGGGCGCCGACGCCGAACAGCGCGCCCCGCGCCAACGGTGTGCGCAGCGGCAACCAGCGCAACAGGATGCCGCCGAACATCGCCCCGAGCACGCCGGTGAACATCACGAACACCGCCGTCAGTTCCGGCACGCCGCCCAGGTCCTGGGCCACCGGCATGGCGAACGGCGTGGTGATCGAGCGCGGCAGCAGCGACAGGCTGACCGCCTCGTCCAGCGCCAGCAAATGCGCCAGCGCCCAGGAGCTGCCGATCGAGGCCACGCTGCCGGCCAGCATGCCCACCAGCAGCGCCGGCCAATGCCGCGCCAGCAATGCCCGTTGCTGCCAGATCGGCACCGCGAAGGCGACGGTGACCGGGCCCAGCACGCCCATCAGCCAGTGGGTGTTGCGGGCGTACTCGGCGTAGGCGGTGTGCAGCGGCACGGCCACCGCCAGCAGCAGCGCGGGTACCAGGATCAGCGGCGACAGCAGGTAGCGCCCGCTGCGCCGGTACAGCCAGCGGCTGCCCAGGTAGGCACCCAAGGTCAGCGCCAGCCAGAACAGCGGCATGGGTTCAAGGCTCATGGCGCAACCTCCAGCGGCACACCAGTTCCACGGTCAGCGCGGTGACCACCATCACCAGCAGGGTGCTCAGGGCGATCACCAGCAGGATGCGCCAGCCTTCGCTGCGCAGCAGGCTGCCGTAGTCCAGCAGGCTCATCAGCGCCGGGATGAAGAACAGCAGCATCTCGGCCATCAGCCAGCCGGCGCCCAGTTGCAGGGTGGCCGGCTTGAGCACGCCGCAGGCGAACAGCACCAGCAGCAGCGCCAGGCCCATCACCCCGGCGGGGATCGGCCAGGCCAGCCAGGCGGCCAACTGGCCACCGATCAGGAACAGGGCCAGCAGCACCGCCAGCTCGGCGAGCAGGCGCAGGGTTTTCTTCAGCAATGCAGGATTCATGGGCGGGGGTTCCTCGACAACACGCCCATTGTAGAAGTCGCATACCTAGGCCAGAAGCGAATTGTTAGACTGACAGCCATTCCAGAATGGAATCGAGCGATCATGGAATTCAAACAACTGCGCAGTTTCATCGAAGTCGTCCACAAGGGCGGCTTCACCCAGGCGGCGACCACCCTGCACATCAGCCAGTCGGCGGTGAGCAAGCAGGTCGCCCAGCTGGAACAGGCTATCGGCCAGCCGTTGCTGGAGCGCCAGGGTTCGCAGTTGCTGCTGACCGCCGCCGGACGCATCGTCCTCGAGCGGGGCGAGGCGCTGTTGCGCCAGCGCCAGGAACTGCAAAGCGAACTGGACGACCTCAGCCAGATGGCCCGCGGCGAGCTGCGCCTTGGCCTGCCGCTGCTGGGCAGCGACGCGCTGTTCGCCGGATTGTTCGCCGAGTACCGGCGACGGCATCCGAACATCTCGATCCAGCTGCTCGAAGGCGGCAGCCGCATGGTCGAGCAGGCGGTGAGAAATGGCGAGCTGGAACTGGGCGGCAGCCTGACGCCGAGCGACCCGGCGTTCGACTACCAACCCTTTTGCAACGAGCCGCTGGAGGCCCTGCTGCCCGCCGGCCACGCGCTGGCCGGGCAAGCCGACGTCGCCCTGGCGCAACTGGCCGACACGCCGTTCCTGCTGTACCAGCGCAGCTTCGTGTTGAACGATCGCTTGCTCAGTGCCTGCCAGCAGGAGGGCTTCACGCCCAGGGAAGGCGGACGCAGCGGCCAGGCGGACTTTCTCGCCGCGCTGGTGGCGGCCGGTCAAGGCGTGGTGCTGCTGCCGGCGATCGTCGCGCGGGCGCTGGAGCGGCCCGGGGTGGTGCGTTTGCCGTTGCGGGCGCCTGAGTACCTGCGTTGGGACATCGCCTTCATCTGGCGGCGCGGGGCGTACCTGTCGCGGGCGGCGCAGGCGTGGCTGGCGTTGTTGCGCGAACATGCAGCCATGCGTTGAGGCGACCGACCCTATCGCTGCGACTTGCCCCGCGATAGGGTCGGTCCAGGCAACATCAGCCTTTAAGGACAGCCACAAACTCCGCCAGCCACGGCTCGGCATCGGTCTCCGGCGTCACCGTCTCGCTGGCATCGAGCCGCAGCATCGGCAGCACCTCGTTCACCCCCAGCTCGGCAAACAGCTCGCGCATCTGCTCGCCGCCGCCGCAGTAGGTATCGCCATAGCTCGAGTCGCCCAGGCCGATCACCGCCCCAGGCAAACCGCGCCAGGCCGCCGGCAGCACATCGCGAATGGTGCTATACAGCGGCATCAGGCTGTCGGGCAGCTCACCCATGCCAGTGGTCGAGGTCACCGCCAGCAGCGCATCCGGGGCGAAGCCCTCGATGTCCTGCAGGGTGGCGCGGGCGGCGTGCCAGGCTTCAAGGCCGGCGGCCTTGAGCAGCGACTCGGCGTGACGGGCGACTTCTTCGGCGGTGCCGTAGACCGAACCGGAAATAATGGCGACTTTCATCGGGTGAGGATTCCGAAACTGAGTGAAAACGTAGGATACTAGCACTCGACAGTGGCAAAAGGCCGCCTATGCCTAAAGTCACACGCTTCAGGATTATCCGACGAATGACCGGAACGAAGCGTATTGCCTACTGTCGACAGCCGTGAAGAAATCGCCCTTACCGATCGCCCCTTCGAGTTCGACCATGCAAGCAGACGCCCTACTCTCCCAGGACGAACTGGATTTCATCCAGGACATGCAGCATTCGCCCCAGCTGAACCTGGCCGACCCCATGTCGAGCCTGCTGGTCAATGGTGACCGTCGTCTGAAGGACCTGCTCACCCGCCTGGTGGCCAACGAGCAGGTGACCCTGCAGGCCAGCTTCAACAACCAGCAGTTGAGCTTCCCCCTGCAACTGGTCGAGGACGAATTCCACGCCCTGCACCTGCAACTGGGCTCGCCGGACATCTATGAGGACGGCCCCATGCTGCGGCCCTGGCGCCTATCGCTGGAGCGGCCGAGCGCCCTGCTCGACGACCATGGCCAGGCCAGCGACCTGTGGGTGCGGGATATCTCGTTCAAGGGCGTGCTGCTGGAAGTCCGTGGCCGGCGCGAGGCACCGTCCCACTTCAAGCTGCGCTTTGCCGCCGCGGATATCCCGCCGATCGGCCTGCATGGCGTGCTGCGCCGGCGCATCGGCCCGCGCTTGGCCGCCTATGACCTGTCGCACAGCCCGGCCGAAGAAATCGAACGCCTGCGCGAGTACATCCTGCAGGCCCACCGCCAGGCCCACCCCGAACTGCACGCCCAGGCTCCCGCCGCCTGCTGACGACCGTCCAGCCGCTGAAACTGACCGGTCATGGGTGATCGCGCATAATCTGCGCCCGATTCTTGCAAGCACGCCTGCGCCGCCCACCACCCCGGGCCGCATGCCAAGGGGCCGGCTACCCGCCAGCCCCGTCGCCAGGAGATACACGATGTCTACCCCACCCGTCACCCTGATGGTGTCGCGCCGCGCCGCCTGTGGCCGCTACCAGGACCTGCTGGCCTGGCTGCATGAAGGCGAGCAGCTGGCCACCGACTTCCCCGGTTACCTGGGCTCGGGCATCCTCGCGCCACCGGCGGAGGGCGACGAATTCCAGATCATCTTCCGCTTCACCGACGAGCAGACCCTGCACGCCTGGGAGCATTCCGCCTCGCGCCGAGCCTGGCTTGAGCGCGGTGACGGCCTGTTCGAACGCCCCAAAGAGAGGCGCGTGAGCGGCATCGACGACTGGTTCGGCACCAACATGGTGCAGAAACCGCCGCGCTGGAAACAGGCCACGGCCATCTGGCTGGCGTTCTTCCCGGTCTCGCTGCTGTTCAACCTGCTGTTCGGCCACTGGCTGGCAGCGCTGGAACTGCTGCCCCGCGTGCTGCTCAGCACTCTCGCCCTGACCCCCTTGATGGTGTACCTGTTCATCCCGCTGTCCACCCGCCTGCTGGCCGGCTGGCTGAACGCCGCGCCGCCTGCCCCGAGTGACCGCGCCCAGGGGCTGCGCAGCCGCTGAGGCACAGGCTCGCAAGGCCGCGCAGTTCGGGTATGCTGGGGCATCACGCACGGACAGACGAACAGACCGCCCGCACATGAACAGCCCAATCCTCATCACCGGCGCCAGCCAGCGCGTCGGGCTGGCCCTGGCCCTGGAGCTGGCCCAGGCCGGCCATACGGTGGTCAGCGCCAGCCGCAGCCTGCATCCCCAGGCGGCCCACCCGAACATCCGGCAGTTCCAGGCCGACCTGACCCGCAGCGAAGACCGCCAGGCCCTGATCGACCACCTGCACGGCCACTACGACGGCCTGCGCGGGATCATCCACAACGCCTCGTTGTGGCTCGACGATGGCCTGGACAACCTCGACACCATGTTCCGCCTGCACGTCGAGGCGCCCTACCACCTCAACCTGGCCCTCGGCGAGTGGCTGAACAAGGTGGACAAGGCCGATATCATCCACATCTGCGACGAGACCTCCTCGCGCGGCAGCAAGAGCCATATCGGCTACGCCGCGACCAAGGCCGCGCTGCAGAACATGGTGCTGTCGTTCGCCGAAAAGTACGCGCCCAAGGTGCGCGTCAACGGTATCCTGCCGGGCCTCCTGATCCTCAAGGAAGGCGGCGACGAGCAATACCGCCAGCAGACCCTGAAAAAGGCCCTGCTCGAATTCGAACCCGGCGCCCGCCCGCTGATCGACGCCGTGCTGTTCCTGCTCGAAAGCCAGTACAGCACCGGCAGCCAGGTGGTCATCAACGGTGGCCGCCATCTGAAGAACCGCATGACCTGAAGAGACACCGCCCATGACCCCGCAACAACAGCTCGAACTCGAAGCCGCCGCGTTCCGGCGCCTGGTCGACCATCTGCAGAAGCGCACCGACGTGCAGAACATCGACCTGATGAACCTCTCCGGCTTCTGCCGCAACTGCCTGTCGAAATGGCTCAAGGCCGCCGCCGACGATCGCCAGATCGAGCTGAGCCTGGACGATGCCCGCGAGCAGGTGTACGGCATGCCCTACGCCGAGTGGAAAGCCCAACACCAGAAAGAAGCCAGCGCCGAGCAACAGGCGGCGTTCGAACAAGGAAAACCTCGTGACTGACCTGAACACCCTGCGCAGCAGCCTCGCCAGCGGCGAACACGTGTTCGCCGACACCCTGGCGTTCATCGCCGCGAACTACAGCTACCAGCCCCAGGCCTTCGACAACGGCGACGTGCACAACGCCGCCGGGCAGAACGAAGGTTCGTGCAAGACCCTGGGCCTGGCGCTGCTGGAAGGGCTGAGCGACCAAGAGGCGTTGCTGGCCTTCGGCGAGCACTACCGCAGCGTGGTGGCCACCCCCGAGGGCAGCGACCATGGCAACATCCGTGCGCTGATCAAGCATGGGCTGGCCGGGGTGAAGTTCACCGCCCAGCCGCTCGCGCGCCTGGCCTGACTTCGCGTCTCGCCCATCGCGGGGCAAGTCGCGGCGTTGCGCCGATGCGACCTGCCCCGCGAAGGGGCCCTCAACTGATAACGCTACCCGGTACCAGGCCCTCCAACTGCCCTTCTCGTAGCCACCCCAGCGCAATCGGCCACAAACTTTCACGAAACCGATCGTGAAAGAACGCGAAATGCCCGATCTCCTCCACCGAGATATCCACAGGCGCCACCCGCAGGTGCCGACGCTCGGCCTTCTGCAGATACCCCAACAACCGCTCGGTGGCCGCCACCGTGCCGAATGGATCGTCAGTCAGGCTGACGGCCAGGGTCGCCGCCCGCACCTGTTCGAACGGCACCGCCTCGAGCAGGCGCCCGCTGGGGCGGTGCTCGTAGCGCGGCGTGCGGGTGCTCCAGTCGTGCACGACACCGGCCGGGGTATCCTCCAGCCAGCCCAGGCGCTTGCCGGGGAAGTAGCCGAACACCCGGGTCAACAGCGGCATCAGCACATGCCATTTGCCGAACAGCTGCCAACGCTGCTCCGCCGCATAGTCACGCCAGTAGGCGAACTGCGCCCCCACCAGCACCGCATGGCGCACCTGCCCCGCCGACGGCGCCAGCCCCAGCGCCCAGCCGCCGAAACTGTGGCCGACTACATGCACCGGCTGGCCCGGATGCTCGGCGGCGGCCAGTTGCAGCATCGCCTCGAAGTCCAGCCGCCCCCAGTCGCTCCAGGACGCCTGGAAACCGCGCAGCGTGGCCGGGCGCGATTCGCCGATGCCACGGTAGTCGTAGGTGAGCACGTCGAAGCCCTGGGCGAACAGGTAGTCAGCGAATCGCGAGTAGTAACGACAGCGCACCGAGGTGGCGGCGTTGATGATCACCAGTGCTCGCCCTGGATCGGGCTCGGCGTGGCGCCAGCGGAACCCGCCGAGGCTGTAGCCGTCAGCGGCGACATGACGAAAGGCACAGGCGGGTTGGGTGAGGCTGCTCATGGCGCGCTCCCTGCGGCGTCGCGCCATGCTGGCGGACGGGCTGTTGTCGTGCGCCCACGCTAGCAAGAAAATCGGTGCCTGTACCGGCCCTATCGCGGGGGGGGGGGGGGGGGGGGGGCGCGGGGCCCCCCCCCCCCCCCCCCCCCCCCCCCCCCCCCCCCCCGCGATAGTTCAAGCAGTCGGCAAGGCTCGCGCCACGCCCGGCTTGCGCAGCACCGCCAGGCGCGAGCCATCGTAGCGGGTCTCGCGGAACAGCTTCCAGCGGCCGAACAGGCCGTACACATGCATCACCCGTCCCTGCTCGTGGTAGCCCATGCGCAGGTGCAGCTTCATGGCCGGCACATTGTGGGTCTCCACCACGTCCACCACCTTGTGGCAGCCCTTCTCCCGCATTGTGTTCCACAGCTCGACCTGGGCCGTCACCGACAGCTCGCTGCCGAAGTAGGGCCGGGTCATCTCGCCGCCGAACTCGAAGAATTCGCCCGGTTTCACCGGAAAGGTGCAACCGTAGTAGTGCTTGTCGTGATAGTCGACCACGCTGGCCCAGATGAAGGCCACGGCGTCGCCCTGCTCGTCCAGGTACATGTGCCCGGTGTGCCCTGCGGCGGCCAGTTCACGCATGGTCTCGACACGGTCGCCGAAATTCGCGGCGAAGGCGTCGGCGTTGGCGGTGGTGATCTGCACCAGGGTGACCGGCGTGTGGGCCTTGAGGCTGTAGGGAGGCACCGGACTGATCAGGTCGCGTTCCATCCACAACAATTCCCAGTGGAAAAACACGTAACGTTCGAACAAGGTCTTGAAGGTGCGCTTGAGGCCCTTCTGGCGAATGCGTTCTTGTAGTTTTTGCAGCGCGCCCATTGCTCCCTCCTCGGCCCCGGCGGAATTGCCAGGCCAATAGCTGGGGTATAGATCAGGCGGAGGGTGCCCATGGCCAAGGGCCATTGGAGGATTTGTTTCAGAATATTAACAAGTCGTCGGCGGGAACCGCGCAGCCGTCATCAACGGCTGCGCGGTCAAGGACTTGCTTACAGCTCGATGCAGTCGAACCGTACGTCGGTGGCCACGTCTTCGTCGTAGTTGACGTCAGCGCGCTCGAAGCCGAACAGGTTGAGGAACTGCTTCTTGTAGCCCGCGTAGTCGGTCAGCTCGAACAGGTTCTCGGTGGTGACCTTGGGCCACATGGCACGGCAGGCGTCCTGCACGTCATCACGCAGTTCCCAGTCGTCCAGACGCAGGCGGCCTTCGTCGTCCAGGGCAGCCGGCGCACCGTCCGCACGGTACATGCGGTCACGGAACATGCGGTCCAGCTGGTGCTGGGTACCTTCGTGAATACCCTTCTCCTGCATGATCTTGAAGACCATCGACAGGTACAGCGGCATCACCGGGATCGCCGAGCTGGCCTGGGTAACCACCGACTTCAGCACCGCAACGTTGGCACTGCCACCGACTTTCTTGCCCAGGCGCTGGGCGGTTTCGTCCAGGTCCTGCTTGGCCTTGCCCAGCGCGCCCTCCCAGTAGATCGGCCAGGTGATGTCGGAGCCGATGTAGCTGAAGGCCACGGTGCGCGCCTGCGGCGCCAGCACGCCAGCGGCGTTCAGGGCGTCGATCCACAGCTCCCAGTCCTGGCCGCCCATGACGGTGACGGTGTCGGCGATTTCCTGCTCGGTGGCCGGCTCGATGCTGGCCTCGATGATGGTGTCCTTGTTGGTGTCGATGGCGGTCGACTTGTACGGCTGGCCGATCGGCTTGAGCGCCGAGCGGATCACTTCACCGGTCTGCGGCAGCTTGCGCACCGGCGAAGCCAGGGAGTAGATGACCAGGTCGACCTGGCCGCCCATTTCGTTCTTGATCAGCTCGATGACCTTGGCGCGGGCTTCGTCGGAGAAGGCGTCACCGTTGATCGACTTGCTGTACAGGCCTTCGGCCTTGGCGAACTTGTCGAAGGCGGCGGCGTTATACCAGCCGGCGGTACCGGCCTTGGTCTCGGTGCCCGGCTTTTCGAAGAACACGCCCAGGGTATCGGCCTTGAAGCCGAACGCCGCGGTGATGCGCGCGGCCAGGCCGTAGCCGCTGGAGGCGCCGATCACCAGGACTTTCTTCGGACCATCCTCGCGCACGCCCAGCTTGCGGGTGGCTTCGATCTGGTCACGGACGTTGAGCTCGCAGCCCTTGGGGTGAGTCGTGGTGCAGATGAAACCGCGAACCTTGGGATGAATGATGGCCAATGTCTGTACCTCGTCAGGTTTAGGCTGGGACAGCGCCCGGATTCGGGGCACTGCCGTTTGATCTAGAGGGTGAGACTACCCTCGTGGGATATCCGACACATATTACGAGTTGATCGGATCGATGCAAAACACCAGCGGCCCGCGATAGGGCCGGCACAGGCACCACTAATCCTTTGCCAACGCCGCCTTCAACCACACCAGAAACTGCCGCGCCAACGGATCCTCCTGGCTTTCCCAATGCACCAGGCAGCTC
Organism: Pseudomonas sp. BW16M2; assembly: GCF_014268865.1. Lineage (NCBI taxonomy): Bacteria > Pseudomonadati > Pseudomonadota > Gammaproteobacteria > Pseudomonadales > Pseudomonadaceae > Pseudomonas > Pseudomonas sp. BW16M2. The sequence goes on from NZ_JABWRI010000005.1 coordinate 142,824, forward strand.
CACACCGGCCCGCGTACGCGCTGTGCCGACAAAGGCCGCAAACGTCCCTCGTCGACCATCCGCTGTGCCAGCAACTGACTGACCAGGGCGATCCCCAGCCCCTCGCCCGCCGCCTCCAGCAGCAGCCCCGGGTCAGAGAAGTTCAGCCCCTTGCCCTGCTGCCCCACCTCCTCGCCGCCCTCCAGTTGCCAGTGACTCCAGTCCATCTCGCGCTCGCCGTGCAAGGTCGTGCGCCCGGTCCCGGGTAACGTCGGGTGACAAGCTGGATACAGCGTGTCCTGGTGTAGCACAGTGAAGCTGCATTCAGCCTGCGGCCCGATATCGTCGCGAATCGCCAGGTCAATGGTCTCGTTGGCCATGTCCGGCACCTCGAAACTGGTGAACAGCCACAGGTCCACATCCGGGTGACGCTGATGGAAATCCGCCAGGCGCGGTAACAGCCAATGCCGGGCAAAGGCCGGGGTGGTATTGACCACCAATTGGTTGGGCTTGCGGTATTGGTCAAGGCGACGAATCCCCACCGCCAGCTGCTGCAGCAAGGCCTGGGTGGTGCTGAGCAGGTCGTGCCCGGCATCGGTCAGGCTGACGCTACGCCCGCTACGGTGAAACAACGGTTGTTCCAGGTAACTCTCCAGGCTGCGGATCTGCTGGCTGATCGCCGACTGGGTGAGGTTCAGGGCCTCGGCGGCCTTGTGGAAGCTGCCCAGGCGAGCGGCAGCTTCGAAGCCGCGCAGGGCGTTGAGCGGGGGCCAGTGTTTGAGCATGCTGATAAGCCTGACTGATCAGAAATACGCTAAATCTATCGTTTGTCGCTCCAGTTTCCCAGCCATAACATGGGCAGCAACACCCGCGACGGCGGGCTTCGTTGATAAAAATCCCTAATAGATCGGAGTTCACTATGACCCTGTCCCGCGACAGCGGCTGGCGCATGCCTGCCGAATGGGCCCGCCACGCCGCCACCTGGATGATCTGGCCACACAACAAGCCGCTGTGGGAGTCGGGCTGGGGCGTGACCCTGGCCGACGTGCAGCGCGACTATGCCCGCGTGGCCGCCGCCATCGCCCGCTTCGAGCCGGTGAAGATGGTGGTCGATCCCTCGGCCATGGCCATTGCCCGCGAACTGTGCGGCCCCGGCATCGAGCTGGTCGAACTGGCCGTCGATGACAGCTGGTGCCGTGACAGCGGCCCGACCTTCCTCATCCACCCGCAGCAGGGCGTGGCCGGCCTGAGCTGGCGTTTCAACGCCTGGGGCGACAAGTCCGAGCACGGCAAGGACCGCAGCCTGGCCCGGCGTATCCTCGATCATCTCGGCCTCGAAGGCCTGAGCACCCCGCTGTGCAACGAAGGCGGCGCCATCCACGTCGACGGCGAAGGCACGCTGATCACCACCGAGTCGGTGCTGCTCAACCCCAACCGCAACCCGGGCCTGAGCAAGGCTGACTTCGAGGACTGTTTCGCCCGCCTGCTGGGCATCCGCAAGACCATCTGGCTGCCGGGTGACCCACAGTACGTCACCGGCGACATGACCGACGGCCATGTCGATGGCGTGTGCGCCTTCGCCCGTCCCGGCGTGCTGCTGGTGGACGCCACCCACGACCAGGGTTCGGTGTACGCCGAAGTGGCCCGCGAGAACCGCCGCGCCCTGGAGCTGGCCACCGATGCCCAAGGCCGCTCGTTCGAGCTGCTCGACCTGTACGAGGCCACGGCGGCCGTGGATACCGAGGCCGAGGTGTTCTGCGCCTCGTACACCAACTTCTACCTGGCCAACGGCGCGGTGATCATGCCCGCCTACGGCATCGACGCCGACCAGGCCGCCGCCCAGCAACTGGCCCTGGCCTTCCCCGGCCGCGAAGTCGTGCCGGTACGCATCGACCACATCGCCCACGGCGGCGGCGGCATCCACTGCATCACCCAGCAGCAGCCGGCCTGGCAGGGAGCGCGCCCATGAGCACCTTGCGCATCGCCACCACGCAGATGGCCTGCAGCTGGGACCTGGCCGCCAACCTCGAGCGCGCCGAGCAGCTGGTGCGCCAGGCCGCGGCCCAGGGCGCCCAGGTGATCCTGTTGCAGGAGCTGTTCGCCACCCCGTACTTCTGCATCGAGCAGTGCCACAGCCACCAGGCCCTGGCCCAGGACTACCACGACAGCCCGCTGCTCAAGCGCTTCGCCGCCCTGGCCAAGGAGCTGGGCGTGGTGCTGCCGCTGAGCTGGTACGAGCGCGCCGGCAATGCCTTCTTCAACTCGCTGACCGTGGCCGACGCCGACGGCCGCCTGCTGGGGGTATACCGCAAGACCCACATCCCCAACGCCATCGGCTATCAGGAAAAGGAATACTTCAGCCCCGGCGACACCGGTTTCAAGGTCTGGGACACTGCCTTCGGCCGCCTGGGCATCGGCATCTGCTGGGACCAGTGGTTCCCCGAAACCGCCCGCTGCCTGGCGCTGATGGGCGCCGAGGTGCTGCTGTTCCCCACCGCCATCGGCTCGGAGCCGGGCGCCGCCGAGCTGGACTCGCGTGACCATTGGCAGATGGCCATGCGCGGCCACGCCGCCGCCAACCTGCTGCCGGTGGTGGCCGCCAACCGCGTCGGCCATGAAGTGGCGCGCAGCGACGACAACCTGTCGATGCGCTTCTACGGCTCGTCGTTCATCTGCGACCACAAAGGCGCGATGCTGCAAGAGGCCGACCGCGACAGCAGCGGCGTGTGGCTGCATGACCTGGACCTGGAACGCATGCGCGAGGACCGCTTGACCTGGGGCATCTACCGCGACCGTCGCCCCAGCATGTACGCGCCGTTGCTCAGCCTGGACGGCCGCACCCCACAGACCGCGAGGGCCTGAACCATGCCAAGCCGTCCATCGAAACTGCTCGCCATCGCCGCCCTGCTGGCCTGCGCCAGCGTCGCCCAGGCCGAGCAGGATGCCCTGCGCCTCTACAACTGGGCCGATTATTTTGCCGAGGACACCCTCAAGCGCTTCACCGCCGAGACCGGCATCCCGGTGATCTACGACGTCATGGACGGCAGCGAAGTGCTCGAGGCCAAGCTGATGTCCGGGCGCAGCGGCTACGACCTGGTGTTCCCCGGCGACACCGTGGCCGAACGGCTGATGCGCGCCGGCAGCCTGCAGGCCCTGGACCGCAAGCAACTGACCGCGCTCGACGATATCGAGCCCGGCCTGCGCCAGCTGCACGACCGCTACCCCAAGGCCAGCCAGGCCACCGTGCCCTACACCTGGGGCACCATCGGCCTGACCATGGATGCGAAGAAGATCCGCGAGCGCATGCCCGACGCCCCGCTGGACAGCCTCGACCTGCTGTTCAAGCCGGAGCTGGCGGCCAAGTTCGCCGACTGCGGCATCTCGATGATCGACTCGCCCGACGAAGTGCTGGCCGTGGTGCTCCACTACCTGGGCCGCGAGCCGCGCAGCGCCAAGCGCGAGGACCTGGCCGCCGCCAGCGAGCTGCTCAAGGGCATCCGCCCGTATGTGCGCAAGCTGCAGTCGCAACCGGTCACCGAGCTGGTCAATGGCAACACCTGCCTGTCGCTGGGCTACAGCGGCGACGTGATCCAGGCCCAGCGCACCGCCGAGGCCGCCGGCAAGGCCATCGACTTCCAGTACCGCGTGCCCCGCGAAGGCACCACGGTGTGGATGGACACCATGGCCATCCCCGCCGACGCCAAGCACCCGGAATACGCCTATCGTTTCATCAACTTCGTCATGCGCCCGGAGAACATGGCCGCAATCAGCAATTTCACCGGCTACCCCACCGCCAGCGCCAAGGCCCGCGCCCTGGTGGATGCGCGCCTGCGTGACAACCCGGACATCTACCTCAGCGATGCCACCTACACCCGGCTGATCCCGGGCAAGGACATCCCCCAGGCCGACATGCGTGCGCGCATGCGTGTCTGGACCCGCTTCAAGACTGCACAGGACTGACCCCATGCCTACTCGCCGTACCTTCCTCCAGCACATGAGCGTCGTCGCCGGCCTCGGCGCCGCCGCCAGCTTTGGCCTGCCGTTCGGCGGCAACAGCGCCCGCGCCGCCGAATCGGGTCGCTGGTTCATGCCCGACGAAGGCGAAAAGCACGCACGCGCCTACATCGCCTTCGGCGCCCAGGACGCCATCTGGGAAGACTTCACAGAAGACGTCCAGGCCGCGCTCGGGCGGATCGCCCGGGCCATCGCCGCGTTCCAGCCGGTGACGGTGTTCTGTCGCGCCAGCGAGCGCGACATCGCCGAGGAGGAATGCGGCAGCCACAACATCACCTATGTCGAGACCGAGCTGGACGATATCTGGATGCGTGACATCGGCGCCAACTTCGTGGTCGACGACGACGGCGTGCTGGGCGCGGTGGACTTCAACTTCAACGGCTGGGGCGGCAAGCAGCAGCACCGCTACGACGCCAAGCTCGCGGCCCGCGTCGCCAGGCTGGCCGGCGCCCAGTACCAGCAGAGCGAACTGGTGGGCGAAGGCGGCGGTATCGAAGTGGACGGCCACGGCACAGGGATCATGACCGAGAGCAGCTGGATCAACAGCAACCGCAACCCCGGCTGGAGCAAGGCCCAGGTCGAGGCCGAACTGAAGGAGCGCCTGGGGCTGCGCAAGATCATCTGGCTGCCGGGCATCAAGGGCAAGGACATCACCGACGCCCACGTGGACTTCTATGCGCGCTTCGCGGCGCCTGGCGTGGTGGTGGCGAACCTGGACAACGATCCGGATTCCTACGACCACGAGGTGACTCTCGAGCACCTGGAAATCCTGCGCAACGCCACCGATGCCGATGGGCGCAAGCTGGAGATCCACACGATGTCGCCGCCACTGAAGCCACGGCGCAGCAAGTTCAACGATGACAACCCGGACTTCGCGGCGGGGTACATCAACTACTTCGTCATCAACGGCGCGGTGATCGCGCCGCAGTTTGGTGATCGCAGTGCCGACGAGAAGGCGCGGGCGTTGCTGGTGAAGCTGTATCCGGGGCGCAAGGTGGTGCAGCTGGATATCGATGCGATTGCGGCGGGTGGCGGCGGGATTCACTGCGTTACCAACCAGTGCCCGGCGCTGTAGAGACGATCATCGCGGGGCAAGCCCGCTCCCACGCCAGTTTTGAACATGCAGGTCTGGCGTGGGAGCGGCGGTTCGGCGCCCCGACTTGCCCCGCGATGGGCAGATTCAGGGCTCATCGGACCGCCTTCGCCCCGTCACCATCAGCCAGCCAAGCCTGGCCCTGCCCGATTGAAGGCTCCACCGCGCGCCAATCATTCATTTGAATTTCAGATCAATGGCAAAGAAAAACAAACTTCTCAAATAAGCCCCGGGCGGGGATGCTGTCAGGATCACGCCCGCATCCCGGAGAACAACAATGAACGAAGTCGTCATCGTCGCCGCCACCCGTACTGCCATCGGCAGTTTCCAGGGGGCCCTGGCCAACGTGTCCGCCGTGGAGCTGGGCGCCGCCGTGATCCGCCAGTTGCTGGCCCAGACCCAGCTGGACCCGGCCCAGGTCGACGAAGTGATTCTCGGCCAGGTGCTCACCGCCGGCGCCGGCCAGAACCCCGCCCGCCAGGCCGCGGTCAAGGCCGGCCTGCCCTTCGAGGTCCCGGCCCTGACCCTGAACAAGGTCTGCGGCTCGGGCCTTAAAGCCCTGCACCTGGCCGCCCAGGCCATCCGCTGTGGCGACGCCGAGGTGGTGATCGCCGGCGGCCAGGAGAGCATGAGCCTGGCGCCCTACGTGATGCCTTCGGCGCGCACCGGCCAGCGCATGGGCCACGGCCAGCTGATCGACAGCATGATCAGCGACGGCCTGTGGGACGCCTTCAACGACTACCACATGGGCATCACCGCCGAGAACCTGGTGGACAAGTACGCCCTCACCCGTGAACAACAGGATGCCTTCGCCGCCGAGTCGCAGCGCAAGGCCGTGACCGCCATCGAGGCCGGCCGCTTCAAGGACGAGATCACCCCGATCCACATCCCGCAGAAAAAAGGCGAGCCGTTGGTGTTCGACACCGACGAGCAGCCCCGACCCGGCACCACTGCCGAATCCCTGGGTAAGCTGCGCGCCGCGTTCAAGAAAGACGGCAGCGTCACCGCCGGCAACGCCTCCAGCCTCAACGACGGCGCCGCCGCGGTGCTGCTGATGAGCGCCGCCAAGGCCAAGGCCCTGGGCCTGCCGGTGCTGGCGAAGATCGCCGCCTATGCCAGCGCCGGCGTGGACCCGGCGATCATGGGCATCGGCCCGGTGTCGGCGACCCAGCGCTGCCTGGACAAGGCCGGCTGGCAATTGGCCGACCTGGACCTGATCGAGGCCAACGAAGCCTTTGCCGCCCAGGCGCTGGCGGTGGGCAAACAGCTGGAATGGGATGCGGCGAAGGTCAACGTCAACGGCGGCGCCATCGCCCTGGGCCACCCGATCGGCGCCTCGGGCTGTCGAGTGCTGGTGACCCTGCTGCACGAGATGATCAAGCGCGATGCGAAGAAGGGCTTGGCGACCCTCTGCATCGGCGGCGGTCAGGGCGTAGCCCTGGCAATCGAGCGTTGATTCTCGCCGCCTGAACCTCAGCCGTCGCCTGGCACTGGCTTGAACCGGTGCCTGCGGCGGCGCGCCTCAGTCCTCCAGCAACGTACAGGCCATCACCAGCGCGTCTTCGCGCCCACCCGCGACCGGATAGTAGTCTCGACGCCGGCCGATCTCGTTGAACCCATAGCGCTCGTACAGGCGATAGGCCGACTGGTTGCTGGCACGCACTTCGAGGAAACACTCGCGGCCATTGAGCTGGTAGGCCCGCGCCATCAGGTGCTCGAGCAGGCGCAAGCCCAGCCCGCAGCCCTGGTTCTCCGGCTTGACGGTGATATTGAGCAGGTGCGCCTCGTCGATGATCACGTTGATCACGCCATGGCCGACCTGCTGCTGGCCAACGAACATCAGCCACACTTCATAGGACTTCAGCGCATCCAGGAAGATGCCGCGGGTCCAGGGGTGGCTGAAGGCGGCATATTCGATCTTAAGCAGGGCATCCAGATCCGCCTCGGTTGCCGGGCGGAAACTGATCGAGTCACTCATTCAACGCTCTTCCAGCGCGCCATCAGCCGGCGCATGGCTTTCCAGACGTCCGCCTTGCGTTGCGGCTCGTCCATCAACAGTTCAAGGCCGGGCAAGGCCCAGGCGTTGCCGAGCAGGTCGACCTCGAGTTCTTGGTAGTAGGCTTCGGCATCGGCCTGGCCGGCGAAGCGGATGGCCGGCAGGCCGAGCAGCCACAGGCAGGTGCACGGCGCCTCTTCCAGGCGCGCGGCGATGAAACCCTGGACGAAGTCGCGGGCGGCGTCCGGGCCCTGGTCCATGTTGCCGCGCATCAGCAACGGCCAGCGCACCGGCTCGCCGATGATCTGCGGGGCATCCGGCAGGCCGGCGGCACGCAGCATGTCCTTGAGCAGCAGGTACGACGGGTCGCGGCTCTGGAACGGCTGGCCGGTGGCCAGCTCGACCAGCAGCAGGCAACTGCCGGCGCGCAGCAACTGCAGGGCGAAGCGTGGTGGCGGTACCGGCGCCGGGCGTGGCGCGGGGGCCTCCTGCTCGGCCTCGACCGGCTTGGCGGCCGGTTTCGGCGCGCTGCCCGGGCGCGGGATTTCGATCTTCGGCCGCTCGGCACGCGCCTGGGGCGCCGCCGGGGCGGTGCTCGGCGCAGGCACGGAAGCGGCCGGACGCACCTCGAAGTCGAGGTCCTCGACCGGCGCCACCGGCAACAGCAGCTCCGGCCGCGACGGGGCGGCGAACGGCAGTTCGGCGCGCGGCAGCCAGTGCACCACTTGCATGGCGGACAGGTAGGCGCGGCGGCGGGACTCGATCAGCAAGGCGCGGGTATCCGGGGATAGACGAAACAGTCGGGCATTCTAACGCCGTTGGCAGCATCGTGGCGCAACAGGTCGACGGAATTTTACTACCTGCACTGGCCCTTTCGCGGGTAAACCCGCTCCCACAGAGGGCGTGCGGGCCCTGTGGGAGCGGGCTTGTTCGCGAAGGGGCCGGTAAATCCCCCCTTGAGCCTCAGGGTTATCCCCATAACAGACCAAGGGGTGAAAACCTCCCCCCCGGATGCAGTACAATCGCCCCTTTTATTTGGCAACGAGTCGACCCGCCAATGATCGAACCCAAGCGCGTCCTGCGCGCCCTAGCCGAACACTGGGCCTTGATCGAGCCGCTGTGCGAGCGCTTCGACCAGGGCACCCTGAGCCTGGTCGAGCTGCGCCAGCAGCTGGCCCGCCAGCAGGTGGAAAGCACCCCGCAGGACATCACCCAGCTGCTCGACGTGTGGATCCGCCTGGACATCCTGGTCCCGGTGGCCAAGAGCCCGAACCGTTTCGAGCTCAACGCGCAGATCCACGACTTCCTCGCCTACCTGCGCCGCGAACACCGGCTGGGCCTGTGCCTGGAGATCGAGGCCTACCTGCGTCATCTGGAACGCCTGGCCGGGCATATCCAGGACGCCTTCGACAATCGCGACAGCGACGACCTGGCACGCCAGCTGCGCCTGCTCGACATGCGCGTGCGCGACGTACTGAAGAAGCTCGACAACGACGAGCAGGCGCTGGTGGCCGTGGCCGAGCGGGCCAAGACCAGCAACCGGCAGATCCCCCTGCGCCAGCGCTACGCCGAAGTACTGGCGACCTGGGACGAGTACGTCGAGCCGATGATCCAGCTGGTCAACGCCGACGGTGCCTTCGAGCAGGGCGTGCGCAAGGTCGAGACCGTGCTGCTACGCCTTTTGGGCGAGCAGGCGCGCCTGGGCCACCTGGTCGACGACGACATGCTGCTGCGCACCCACGCGCGCATCCTCGAAATGCAGACCAGCGCCCAGCTGACCCTGCGTCACGCCCGCGAACTGCTGCTGCCGCTGCGCGAAGAGGCGCGCCGGCACAACGCCGTGACCCGTGGCGCCGCCCTGGCCTTGTCGGTGATCCGCAAGAAGGGCATCGACGCCGTGCCCCAGGCGGCCATGCCGCTGTTCACTCGGCCGCAGAGCACCTTCCTCGGCAGCGCCAGCCAGGTCGAGGCCTACGTCTACGCGCTGGCTCGCTTCGAGCCCAAGCCTGCACGCTTCCCCAAGGCGCACAAGACGCAAAAGGGCCCGCTGCCCCGCGCCCCGCGCACGGTCAAGGAAATGCTCGAGCGCTGCGAGGATGCCCTGCCGCTGCCGGACCTGATGGTCTGGCTGCTGGAGCAGGAGCCCGAGGGCGCCACCGACGAGCTGCTGTACTGGTTCTCGCGCCTGTCGCGCGAGAAGCGCTTCAGCCGCGAGCGCCTCGATCGCCAGCAATACCTCACCCGCGAACACCTGGTCAGCCTGCGCTCCTTCGCCCTGACCTCCAGCCGCGACAACAAGCCGGCGACCCCGACCGAATCCACCGCGAGCCCCGTCCATGCATCTTGATCTTTCCGAACTGTCCCAGCTCGCGCCGATCTTCCGCGAGCTGTTCAAGGGCTTCCACATCAGCCGCCGCGACCCGGAGCTGTACGCCCAGCTGTCGAACTTCCAGGACCAGTACCGCACCCTGTTCAAGGCCCTGGGCTTCGAGCTGGTCTGCGACACCCGCGGCTTCTACTACTTCGTCCCCGAGCAGGCCGCCGCGCAGGTCAACAAGACCGCCCAGCGCCTGTCGCTGTTCACCTTCATCCTGGTCGAGCACCTGGCCGACCAGGGCCGCGACCCGATGGCCGTGCTCGACGGCGGCAGCATCGGTCGCGACGAGTTGCCATCGCTGCTGGACAAGTACCGCGACCTGTTCCTGCAGGCCGAAGTGCAGACCGTCGACGAGCTCGAAGAAAAGATCATGCGCCGCATGACCCAGCTGGGCTTCGCCTTCGAAGAGGGCGGCATCTACCGTTTCATGCCGCCGATGCACCGTTTCCTCGATGTATGTCTGTCGGTCCAGCAGGACCGCGACCTGGCCGCCACCCTGCACAGCGACCTGCCGCTGCCGGTGCCCGTGCTGGTGGTGGAAGAAACCCCCGAGGAACTCAACCGCACCGACGACCCGCTCGACCTCACCCCGTTTGCTGGCGAGGAAAGCGAAGAGGACGCCCTGGCCCGGGCGATCCGCGAAGAGCAACAGGAGATTGACGCATGAGCCAGGAACGCTACGGCATCCGCCGCTTCGCACTGCTCAACACCGCCGGCTACAGCCTCGGCCTGTTCCCCCTGGAACACCCGCTGTCGGTCTATGGCGCCAACAACCTGGGTAAATCGGCGTCGATCAACGCCCTGCAGTTCCCGATCCTGGCGCGCATGTCCGACATGAGCTTCGGCAAGTACAGCCTGGAGCAGTCGCGCCGCTTCTACTTCGCCAGCGATACCAGCTACATCCTCACCGAACTGAACCTGCCCCACGGACCGCACGTGATCGGCGTGGTCGGCCGCGGTCCGGGCGGCGGCTTCGGCCACCAGTTCTTCGCCTACCAGGGCGAGCTGGACCTGGCCCACTACCAGAAAGACGACACCTGCCTGCGCCAGAAGGAGCTGTTCACCAACCTCGAGCGCCATGGCCTGAAAGCCTACGAGCTCAAGCCGGACGAGCTGCGCCGGTTGCTGGTCGGCGGTCATACCTCGGTGCCACTGGACCTGACCCTGATCCCGCTGCGCTCGACCAGCGAGCAAAGCCTGAAGACCTTCCGCGCGCTGTTCATCAACCTGCTGCACATGCGCGAAATTACCGCCGCCAAGCTCAAGCAGCTGTTCCTCGACGCCTTCGAGCACAGCTTGCGCTCGGGCAGCGTCGACTACATCGCCGCCTGCGAAGAGGCCTTCCGCGACGTGCGCCGCATGGAGGGCGACTACAACGCCCTGGTGGCCGCAGGTCCCCTGGTCGAAGCCCTGGCCGGCGGCGTGGCCCAGCGCGACATCCTGCGCGGCAAGCTGCACCGCATCTCGCCCTTGCTCGACAACCTGCTGGGCACCTGGCAGGAATACGCCATGGCGCGCAAGGAAGAGCTGGTGATCCAGTCCGAGCACTACCGTGGCGAGCAGGACCGCCTGCAGAACGACCAGCGCGGCGGCACCCAGGAGCTGATGCGCCTGGAGCGCGAGATCACCGGTATCCAGCGTTGGCTGGGTGAGCTGTCGGTGCTCAAGCACCGCTTCGCCCTGGTCACCGACGTCAAGGTGCTGGAACAGCAACTGCTGGCGGCCAAGGACGCCCACGACGAACTGGCCGGTGCCCTGGCCCAGTCGCGGCAGTTCTCCGCCGAGGACCTCGACGAGCGCGTGCGTGACCTGGAAAAACGCGTGAAGGCGGTCAAGCAGCAGCTCGACCACGCCGACAACAACAGCTATGCCCGCCTGCGCGAGGAGTTCTCGCAGCAGGACGTCGACCGCCTGATGCGCCTGTTCAACGGCGCGCTGTTCAGCCTGCCGCTGGGTGACCGTGGCATCGAGCTGGACGACAGCGACGTCTGGGTGAAGACCCTCGAAGGTGTGCTCGACCGCTTCAAGGGCGAACGCTTCGAAGTGCCAGGCCTGTCCATCGACATCTCGCACATCGACCCGCCGGCGCTGCAGGCTCTGGCCGACCGCGCCGCCCTGCGCGACCAGAAAGAGCGCCTGGAAAAAGAGCTCAAACAGCTCAAGACCCAGCAGGCCGTGGCCCTCGACCGCGCAGCCAGCAAGGCGCAGACCGAGGCCCTGTACCAGCAGGTGCTGGATGCGCAGAAGGCCCTGGAAGACTTCCGCCGCACCGAGACCCTGGCCGCCGAAGAGCCGGAGAAGATGGAGCAACTGGGCCAGCTGGAAGCCGCCCAGGACGAGCTCAAGCGCTCCAGCGACGCCTTCACTGAACGCGTCCAGCAGCTGTCGGCCAAGCTGCAACTGGTCGGCCGGCAGATCGCCGACCTGGAGGCCAAGCAGCGTACCCTGGAAGACGCCCTGCGCCGTCGCCAACTGCTGCCGGCCGACCTGCCGTTCGGCACGCCGTTCATGGAGGCCATCGACGACTCCATGGACAACCTGCTGCCGCTGCTCAACGACTACCAGGACAGCTGGCAGGCGCTGCAACGCGTGGACAACCAGATCGAGGCGCTGTACGCCCAGGTGCGCCTCAAGGGCGTGGCCAAGTTCGACAGCGAAGACGACATGGAGCGCCGCCTGCAGCTGTTGATCAACGCCTACTCGCACCGCACCGAGGAAGCGCTGACCCTGGCCAAGGCCCGCCGCGCCGCGGTTACCGACATCGCCCGGACCCTGCGCAACATCCGCAGCGACTACGACAGCCTCGAGCACCAGCTGGCGCTGTTCAACCGCGAGATCAACAAGCGCCAGGTGTCCAACCTGGAGAGCTTCCGCGTGGTGCTGGCCCCGAACAAGGAAGCGCTCAAGCACATCGACCAGATCATCCACAGCGCCGGCCAGTACGAGGAAGGCGAAACGCTGTCGGTGTTCGACCTGACCCAGAGCGCCGAGCAGGATCACAAGAACGAAGAGGCCAAGGAGTACCTGGCACGACTGGTGGCGGCCAACCATAACCAGCTGGGCCTGAAGGACCTGTTCGAACTGGCCTTCGAGATCACCAAGATCAACAGCCAGCCGGTGATCCACGCCGACATCGACGGCGCCGCGTCCAACGGCACCACCATGACCATCAAGGCGCTGACCAACATGTACCTGTTGCTGCACCTTATGGACCGCGACCTGGCCGGGCGCATTCGCCTGCCGTACTACCTCGACGAGGCGGCGGACATCGACGAACGCAACCAGGCGGCGCTGCTGGAGACCAGCCAGCAGCTGGGCTTCGTGCCGATCCTGGCGAGCGTTAAGCCGCAGGTGTCGGCGCGGGTGGCGATCGACCTGGAAGGTGGTAGCGGGCCGAACGGTATCTACATCGACGAGGCGGACTGGAAGTACATCAGCCGTCGCGACGAGGTCAAAGCCATCGTGCGCGAGGATGAGGCTGAGGAACTGGCCTGATTCAGACAGCAGAAAGCATCGCGGGGCAAGCCCGCTCCCACGCCATGAGTGCCTGGCGTGGGAGCGGGCTTGCCCCGCGATCATTTCAACCGGGTATTACTGCTGCGCCCAAGGCACAATCGGAATAGCCGTCACCGCATTCTGCGGGCTGCCTTCGATCACCCGGTCGCTGTACACCAGGTACACCAGCGTATTGCGCTTCTTGTCGAGGAACCGCACCACCTGCATGGTCTTGAACACCAGCGAGGTGCGCTCCTTGAACACCTCCTCGCCATCTTTCAGCTCACCCTTGAAGTGAATCGGCCCCACCTGACGGCAGGCAATCGACGCCTCGGCACGGTCCTCGGCCAACCCCAACCCACCTTTCAAGCCGCCGGTCTTGGCCCGCGACAGGTAGCAGGTCACGCCGTCGACCTTCGGATCATCGAACGCCTCGACCACGATACGGTCGTTCGGCCCGACGAACTTGAACACGGTGGACACCTGGCCGATCTCCTCGGCCCCGGCCAACATCGGCAGCAGCAGCGCCGCCACGGCAAACATCCTTTTCAGCACGGTGATCTCCTTCAGACCAGGACCAGGTTGTCGCGGTGCACCAGCTCAGGCTCGGCGCTGTAGCCCAGCAGGCTCTCGATGGCGTCGGACGGCTGGCCGATGATCTTCTGCGCCTCGAGGGCGCTGTAGTTGGCCAGGCCACGGGCCACTTCCAGGCCATCGGGGCCGACGCAGACCACCATCTCGCCCCGGCGGAAGCTGCCCTGCACGGTCTTCACGCCCACCGGCAGCAGGCTCTTGTTCGATTCGCGCAAGGCTTTCACGGCGCCGTCGTCGAGCACCAGGGTGCCACGGGTCTGCAGGTGGCCGGCCAGCCACTGCTTGCGCGCGGCGAGCATACCGCGCTCGGGCGACAGCAGGGTGCCCAGGCGCTCGCCGGCCTTCAGGCGATCCAGCACGCGCTCGATACGGCCACCGATGATGATGGTGTGGGCACCGGAACGGGCGGCCAGGCGCGCGGCGCGCAGCTTGGTCTGCATACCGCCGCGGCCCAGGGCGCCGCCGGTGCCGCCGGCCACGGCGTCCAGCGACGGATCGTCGGCACGGGCTTCGTAGATCAGCTGGGCTTCGGGGTTGTTGCGCGGGTCGGCGTCGAACATGCCGTCACGGTCGGTGAGGATCACCAGCAGGTCGGCTTCCACCAGGTTGGCCACCAGGGCGGCCAAGGTGTCGTTGTCGCCGAAGCGGATCTCGTCGGTGACCACGGTGTCGTTCTCGTTGATCACCGGCACCACGCCCAGGTCGACCAGGGTGCGCAGGGTGCTGCGGGCATTGAGGTAGCGCTTGCGGTCGGAGAGGTCGTCGTGGGTCAGCAAGATCTGCGCGGTGTGCTTGCCGTGCTCGCCGAAGCTCGACTCCCAGGCCTGCACCAGACGCATCTGGCCGATTGAGGCGGCGGCCTGCAGCTCGTTCATCGCGCTCGGTCGCGAGGTCCAGCCCAGCTGGCTCATGCCGGCGGCCACGGCCCCGGAGGAGACCAGCACCAGTTCCACGCCCGCTTCACGCAGGGCCACCATCTGCTCGACCCATACCGCCATGGCGCCGCGGTCGAGGCCCTTGCCATCGGCGGTCAGCAGCGCGCTGCCGATCTTCACGACCCAGCGCTTGGCGCCAGTCACCTTGCTTCGCATCTTCTCTTCCAACCTATGTCGAATCTGTAGATACCGTGGATACAAAAACGCCGCTCCAGAGAGCGGCGTTCAGTGTACTGCAACCGATCAGTCGCGCACGTAAATGATTTCCGGGCCGTCTTCGTCGTCCTCGAAATCATCCCAGTCATCATCGTCGCCGATGTCGTGCACGCTCTTGACGCCGGTGCGGCGCAGGGTGCGGGCGTCATCCAGGGCCTGCAGCTGGGCGCGGGCCTCGTCTTCGATGCGCTGGTCGAGCTCGGCCAGTTCCTCGGCGTAGGCCGGGTCGTTGGCCAGGCGGTCGGCGCGGTCCTCGAGGTAGCGCATCAGGTCGTGGCTGAGCTTCTCGGTGCCCTGCTTGGCGATGGCCGAGATCACGTAGACCGGGCCATCCCAGTTCAGGCGCTCGACCACTTCCTTGACGCGCTCGTCCTTCTCGTCGTCCATGATCATGTCGGCCTTGTTCAGCACCAGCCAGCGCTCACGATCGACCAGCGCCGGGCTGAACTGCGCCAGCTCGTTGATGATGATCTCGGCGGCATCGGCCGGGCTGCTGCCGTCCAGCGGCGCCAGGTCGACCAGGTGCAGCAGCACGCGGGTACGCGCCAGGTGCTTGAGGAAGCGGATACCCAGGCCGGCACCTTCGGAGGCGCCTTCGATCAGGCCGGGGATGTCGGCGATGACGAAGCTCTTCCAGCGGTCGACGCTGACCACGCCCAGGTTCGGCACCAGGGTGGTGAACGGGTAGTCGGCGACTTTCGGCTTGGCGGCCGAGACCGAACGGATGAAGGTGCTCTTGCCGGCGTTCGGCAGGCCCAGCAGGCCGACGTCGGCCAGGACCTTCATTTCCATCTTCAGGTCGCGCTGATCGCCAGGCTTGCCCGGGGTGGTCTGGCGCGGCGCACGGTTGGTGCTGGACTTGAAGCGGGTGTTGCCCAGGCCGTGCCAGCCGCCCTGGGCGACCATCAGCTTCTGGCCCGGGGTGATCAGGTCACCGATGACTTCCTGGGTGGCTGCGTCGATCACGGTGGTGCCCACCGGCACGCGCAGGAACAGGTCGTCGCCCTTCTTACCGGTGCAGTCGGTGCTGCCGCCATTGGAGCCGCGCTGGGCCTCGTGGTGACGGGTGTAGCGATAGTCGACGAGGGTGTTGAGGTTCTCGTCGGCCACCATGTACACCGAGCCACCGTCGCCACCGTCACCGCCGTTGGGACCGCCGTTCTCGATGAATTTCTCGCGGCGGAAGCTCATGCAACCGTTGCCGCCGTCACCGGCCTTAACCCGGATCGATACTTCGTCTACAAACTTCATTCAAAACCGCCTCTCGTCGGATGACGAGTCGAAAACCAGATAACCATGAGGCTCTTGCGAAGATGAGCGCGGCGGCCCCGTACGAACCAGAAACCAACGCCGGCAGCCCATTCAAACAGCTTTGCAAGAGGCTCACCACAAACGAAAAAGCCCCGTCGCATGACGGGGCTTCTGGAGCGACGTCGCGATTAAGCGGCGACGATGCTCACGTAACGGCGCATGAACTCGCCTTTCTTCTCGAACTTGATCACGCCTTCGATCTTGGCGAACAGGGTGTGATCCTTGCCCATGCCAACGCCGTAGCCAGCGTGGAATTCGGTGCCGCGCTGACGGACGATGATGTTGCCCGGCTTGATCACCTGGCCGCCATACATCTTCACGCCAAGGCGTTTAGATTCTGAGTCGCGACCGTTACGAGTACTACCACCAGCCTTCTTGTGAGCCATGGTTCAATTCTCCAATAAATTCAGGGGATCGGGGCGATTAAGCCTGGATACCGGTGATTTTGATTTCGGTGAACCACTGGCGGTGGCCCATGCGCTTCATGTGGTGCTTACGACGACGGAACTTGATGATGCGAACCTTGTCGTGGCGGCCTTGCGAAACGACTTCGGCCACTACTTTAGCACCAGCAACAACTGGAGCGCCGATGGTGACTTCTTCACCGTTGGCGACCAGCAGGACGCGATCGAAGGTCACGGATTCGCCAGTGGCGACTTCCAGTTTTTCGATCTTGAGGAATTCACCTTCAGCGACTTTGTACTGCTTGCCGCCGGTAACGATTACTGCGTAAGACATGGTATTTCTCCGATAATCCTGCTCACCCAGCGCTTTATATGATGAGTATTGGCTGGCATGGCTGCACAGGGCTGGAACGGCCCGGTGCAATTGCGTAAGGCAGGTGCTGCCCAGGAAGTTAGGGTGCGCGATTGTACGCAACCCCATAAATGCTTGCAAGTACCGGCCCGGGGCCACGGCCACCGCGCCTTGACACACCGGGACCTGCGACCTAGCATGCCGCGCAACCTCAATGGAGCAGCCGATGCAACCCCAATCCTTCTACCGCGCGGTAGCTGATGATTTCAGCGCCGTCGACGAGATCATCAAGAAGCAGCTGACCTCGCGCGTCCCGCTGGTATCGAAGATCGGCGACTATATCACGTCCGCCGGCGGCAAGCGCCTGCGCCCGCTGCTGGTGCTGCTGTGCGGCAAGGCCCTGGGCCGCGAAGGCGACGACCTGCGCCTGCTGGCGGCGACCATCGAGTTCCTGCACACCGCCACCCTGCTGCACGACGACGTGGTCGACATGTCCGGCATGCGCCGTGGCCGCTCCACCGCCAACGCCCTGTGGGGCAACGCGCCGAGCGTGCTGGTGGGCGACTTCCTCTATTCGCGCTCGTTCGAGATGATGGTCGAGCTGGGCTCGATGCCGGTCATGCAGATCCTCTCCAAGGCCACCCGGGTGATCGCCGAGGGTGAAGTGCTGCAGCTGTCGCGGGTGCGCGACGCCAGCACCACCGAAGAGGTGTACATGGACGTCATCCGCGGCAAGACCGCGATGCTGTTCGAGGCCTCGACCCACAGCGCCGCCGCGCTGGCCGGCGCCACCGACGAGCAGCGCGAAGCCCTGCGCACCTTCGGCGACCACCTGGGCGTGGCCTTCCAGCTGGTCGACGACCTGCTGGACTACAAGGGCGACTCCGAGACCCTGGGCAAGAACGTCGGCGACGACCTGGCCGAAGGCAAGCCGACCCTGCCGCTGATCTACACCATGCGCGAAGGCACCCCGGAGCAGGCCGCGCTGGTGCGCCAGGCGATCCAGAAAGGCGGCCTGGAAGACCTGGAGCAGATCCGCATCGCCGTCGAGGCGTCCGGCGCCCTGGACTACACCGCGCAGATGGCCCGCGACTACGTCGCCCGCGCCATCGCCTGCCTGGAAGTGCTGCCGGCCAGCGAGTACCGGGATGCCCTGGTCGAGCTGAGCGAGTTCGCGGTCGCGCGCACCCACTGATTCATCGCAACACCCTCATCGCGGGGCAAGTCGCATCGGCGCACCGCCGCTCCCACGCCGGCACACATCATGGCGTGGGAGCGGCGGTGCGCCGATGCGACTTGCCCCGCGATGCATTTGTGCAGTCAGCACCAAAACCTTATACAATGTGCGCCTTTACCCGCCTGTACTTGAAAGGAAACGCCGTGAGCACTCTGCCACCCTGCCCCAAATGCAACTCCGAATACACCTATGAGGATGGCACCCAACTGATCTGCCCCGAATGCGCCCACGAGTGGTCGGCCAACGGCGAAGCCGAAGCCGCCAGCGACGACGTGGTGAAGAAGGATTCGGTCGGCAACGTCCTGCAGGACGGCGACACCGTCACCGTGATCAAGGACCTCAAGGTCAAGGGTTCGTCCCTGGTGGTCAAGGTCGGTACCAAGGTCAAGAACATCCGTCTGTGCGACGGCGACCACGATATCGACTGCAAGATCGACGGCATCGGCGCGATGAAGCTCAAGTCGGAGTTCGTGCGCAAGGTCTGATTTCCTGCCCCTCGGGGCTGCCCTGCGGGCGGCCCTGACAGATCCTGCAACAGGATCGCCTGCACCACTCGGAAGAATTCTTCCAATAGCCTCTTGCTATTTTGATAATAAGAATTATTCTCATTGGAAACGCTATCCAAGGAGAGTAGCCATGACCTATCTGATCGACGCCTGGCTCGACCGCCCCCACCCCTACCTGCGCATCCTGCATCGCGAGACCGGCGAAGTGTGCGCCGTACTCGAGGAAGACGCGCTCGACGAACTGCGTGACCAGGGTGACCTGGATCTCATGGGACTGAATTCGAGTGAACCCGGGGTGCTCAAGGAGCTGGTGAGGAATCTGTTTCTGTTCTGCTATGCGCGGGCGTTGCGCCCGGGGGGAACGGATTGGAACTGAAAGGCATCGCGGGGCAAGCCCGCTCCTACGAGGTAGCAGAGCACCAGTGGGAGCGGGCTTGCCCCGCGATCAGGCATTACAGAACGTCGAGCAGCTCGACGTCGAACACCAGGGTGCTGTGCGGCGGGATGCTGCCAACGCCCTGGGCGCCGTAGGCCAGCTCGCTCGGCACGTACAGGCGCCATTTGCTGCCGGCGTTCATCAGCTGCAGGGCCTCGGTCCAGCCGGCGATCACGCCACCGACCGGGAATTCGGCTGGCTGGCCGCGATCGTAGGAGCTGTCGAACACGGTGCCGTCGATCAGGGTACCGTGGTAGTGGGTACGCACGTTGTCTTCGCGGGACGGCTTGGCGCCCTCGCCTGCGGTCAGCACTTCGTACTGCAGGCCCGAGGCCAGGGTCACGATGCCTTCGCGCTTGGCGTTGAAGGCCAGGAAGTCCTTGCCGGCGGCAGCGGCGGCTTCGGCCTTGGCAGCGGCTTCGGCCTGCATCACTTCGCGGATGACCTTGAAGGCGGCGGACAGGTCTTCTTCGCTGACGCGGCTGTCAGCGCCGTTGAAGGCGTCGGTCAGGCCGGCAACGATAGCGTTCAGGTTGACGCCTGGCGGCGGGTTGTCACGCAGCTGGCCGCCCAGTTGGCGGCCGATGCCGTAGCTGACGCGGGATTCGTCGGTGGACAGGTTGAGTTCGGACATTGGCTTGCTCCGCTTAAGGGCGCACTGCATCCGCGCCCTAATGAAAAGGGCGAGCAGCCTAGCACACTGGTGCCGCGCGAAGCAGCTACCAGGCCGAACGCTGGGAAATCGGGACCTTGAGGTCTTCTTCCGGGTGCAGACCCAGGCCGCACATCTCGTCCTGCACGGACCAGTGCACCAAGTTCATCGACAGCAGGGGAAGCGCTTGCAAAAGCTGACGCGCATCTTCGACCGAGTGCACACGCAGACGCTTGCCACGCGCATCGTCCAATGGGTGGGCACGGCCCTTGACCCGGGCCTCGAGCAGGTAGTCACCGCCCTCGATGGCGATCAGGTTGAGTTCGTCGACATGGCCAGCCCTGGCCTCGGTATTGAGCTGATGCAGGTTCATGGGCGTACCTCGCTGCGGGAACCACGCATGAGTGCTCATTTTTTGTACGACAACGGCGAAAGCACAAGCTGCCGTCGGTCAGAAAGATCGCGGGGCAAGCCCGCTCCTACGCAGGCCTTGAAGGTTGCGTGGGAGCGGGCTTGCCCCGCGATAGCGCCCAAACGAATCAGTGCTTGGTAATACGATCCAGGTAACCCATGACGAACGCCGAGATGACGAAGGTCATGTGGATGATCACGTACCACATCAGGTAGTCGGTGGAGATGTTCTGCGCATCCATGAACACCCGCAGCAAGTGGATCGAGGAGATGGCAACGATGGAGGCGGCGACTTTCATCTTCAGCGAAGAGGAGTCCATCTTGCCCAGCCAGTTGAGCTTTTCCTTGCTCTCGTCGATGTCCAGCTGCGAGACGAAGTTCTCGTAACCGGAGATCATAACCATCACCAGCAGGCCGCCGACCAGCGACATGTCGATCAGCGACAGGATCACCAGGATCAGGTCGGCTTCGGCGAGGGTGAAGACGTTGGGCAGGACATGGATGATTTCCTGGAAGAACTTCAGGGCCAATGCCAGCAGGCCCAGCGAGAGGCCGAAATAGATCGGGGCGAGCAGCCAGCGCGAGGCATACATCGCGTTTTCGAGGATACGTTCCATGGACAGTAGGGGGACTCGTGAAGTGACTGGAAAAGCGAGCGCGAGTATAGCCAGCCACCTGTGACAGCAAAAGCCTGCGGCTGGTTGCCGCAGTGCATCGTGCGAGCAGACTTTATGGAGGCTACTTCGTGGGAGCGGGCTTGCCCCGCGATGGCGCCAGCCGCCCTGTCACAATGGCCAGGCCGGGCCTTTATCGCGGGGCAAGCCCGCTCCCACGGGAACCTGGTTCCACAGGAAAAACGCTCAGGTTTCCGGATGGAACTGATAATCCCCGAGGTTCCGGCACCGCTCACCGTTGATCCGGCGCAACTGCGCCTGCAGGTGCAGGCACCAGATCTGCGGGTCCTCCGCGACCTGATAACCATGAAGGGTGAGGCTGTCGACGATGGCGTTCATCACCGACTCGGCCACCATCGGCCCATGGAACGGGCCCTGGGCCTTGATCGCCGAGGGTTGTTCGCCGGCCATGCCGGCTGCGAACAGCAAGGTCCACATGCCGTTGTCCCCGGCCAGCGGACGGATGCTGCATTCGATGCGGGTCACCAGGCCCAGGCACTGGCGGGTGAGGCTGAGGTTGCGCATGGCGGCGTCCCCTCTGTAAAGCCCTGTTCAGCCTGAAACCCTCAGGCTGTTTCCATCCTGAACCCTGACAACGTCCTTAAGTTCCACTTTAGCCGACCCGAGGAAAAAGTTGGAAAACCGGCGCTGAACGGTAGCACATGGCCGCCAACGCCGGTTTATTGACTCAGGCAGGCTTGGCCTGGGCGATGACCTCCTCCATGCGCTCCTTCTCGGCCTCCTTGATCTCTTCCTCGCTGATCATCTCGGCGATCACCCGCAGGCGCTCGACCACCCGGGCGTTGACGCTGCCCTCGGCGAACTCGCCCTTGTCGTCGACCGCGCCGGCCTCCTCGCCGACCAGCAGGCTCAGCGCCTCGTCGGCCTGGCTGACGGCGTAGACATGGAAGCGCCCGGCCTCGACCGCCTGCACCACCCGCTCGTCGAGCATCAGCGTGGCGACGTTGGCCCGCGGGATGATCACGCCCTGTTCGCCGGTCAGGCCACGGGCCTCGCAGAGGCGGAAGAAGCCTTCGATCTTCTCGTTGACCCCGCCGACCGCCTGCACCTCGCCGAACTGGTTGATCGAGCCGGTGATGGCGAAGCACTGCTTGAGCGGCGTGCGCGACAGCGCCGAGATCAATGTGCAGGCCTCGCCCAGCGAGGCGCTGTCACCATCGACGTAGCCGTAGGACTGCTCCAGGGCAATGCTCGCCGAGATCGCCAGGGGGAACTCCTGGGCGTAGCGGCTACCCAGGTAGCCGGTGAGGATCATCACCCCCTTGGAGTGGATCGGCTGCCCGAGGTTGACCTCGCGCTCGATGTCGACGATGCCGCTGCCGCCCGGATAGACCGTGGCGGAAATCCGCGCCGGCATGCCGAACGCCGAATCACCGACCTCGAGCACGGTCAGGCCGTTGCACTTGCCGATTGCAGCGCCTTCGGTGTCGATCAGGATGATCCCGGCGAGCATGTCGTCGAGCACCCGCTGCGAGACCCGCCCGGTGCGCTGGGCCTTGGCCTTGAGCGCACGCTCGATGTGGCCGGCGTCGGTCATGGCCTCGTTGGCCAGCTGGCGGATGAAGTCCGCCTCGCTGACCAGCTGGAACAAATCGCCGATCCGCGCCGACAGCCGCGACTGGTTCTCGGCCAGGCGCGCGCTATAGGTGGCCAGCCGTGCCACCGCGTCACTGGTCAGCGGCGCCATGCCTTCTTCGTTGGTGCGGGTACGCAACAGCTGGGCGAACTGCTCCAGGTTCTCGTCGACCATGGGCATGTCTTCGTCGAAGTCCACCAGCACCCTGAACATCTCCTGGAAGTCCGAGTCATGGTCCTGCAGCGCGTAGTACAGCTGGCGCGAGCCGATGATCACCAGCTTGACGCCGAGCGGGATCATCTGCGGCGTCAGGCTGACGGTGGCGACGCGGCCCAGTTCGCCCAGCGGCGACTCCATCTTCAACTTGCGCGATTGCAGGGCACGCTTGAGCGCGTCCCAGACGAACGGCTCGCCGAGCATCTTCTCCGCTTCCAGGATCAGGAAGCCGCCGTTGGCGCGGTGCAATGCCCCCGCGCGCAGCTGGCGGTAGGAGGTGTACAACGCGCCCTGGTCGGTGCTGTATTCGATACGGCCGAACAGGTTGTCGTAGGTCGGATGCGGCTCGAACACCACCGGCGCCCCGCCCTTGCCGGGATGGCCGACCACCAGGTTGGGCGCGTACTGCTCTTCGAGCATCTTGCGCGCCACGGCGTCGGTCTTGCTGTCGTCGACCAGCTGTTCGACCACGGTGCGCAGCAGGTTCAACTGCATCGACTGCAGGTAGGCGCACACCGCGGCGTTTTCCGCGTACTTCTCCGACAGCGGCGCCAGCAGCGGCTGCAGGGCGAGGGTGATGGTCTCCTCGTTGAGCTGGCGCAACTGGTTGTTCGATTCGCGCTTCCACTGCGGCAGGCTGGAGAGCTCCTCGTTCAGGCGCTCCTCCAGCTCGGCGATGTCCTCGTGGAAACGCTCGCGCAGCTCCTCCGGCAGTTGGGCGAATTCGGCCTCGTCCAGCGCCTTGCCATCAGCCATGGGGGTGAAGGCGACATTGCTGCTGTCGCGGTACAGCGCCACGTCCTTTTCCAGCGAGGCCCGTTCGATCACATCCAGCGCCCGGTCGTAGCGCTGGTTGAAGGCGCGGTCGATGGCACTCTTCTTCTGCTGGTACGACGGGTGCTCGAACACCGCCGGGAAGGTCGCCAGCAGGTTGTCGATCAGCCCGTTCATGTCGTTGATGAACTCATGGGCGCTGCCGGACGGCAGCTCGAGGGCACGGGGCTCGCGGGAGTCCTCGAAGTTGTTGACGTACAGCCAGTCGGCCGGGGTGTGCTGGCGCTTGCCTTCGGCCTTGAGGTAACGCTTGACGAACGAGAAGCGGCCCGTGCCGGGCTCACCCATCACATACACGTTGTAACCGGGGCGCGGCATGGCCACGCCGAACTGCAGGGCCTCGACGGCACGTTCCTGGCCCAGGACGCCGCGAAACGGCTCCAGGTCGTCGGTGTTGGAGAAAGCGAACTGTTCAGCGGAGAAACGCCGGGTCAGGGCTTCGGGCGCGAGACGCAGGCGCGAGGCGACAGGATCGGGCATTGGGTTTCCTTACTTCGGCGGGGCGGATGAAAGGCATTCTGGCGCTGCCGGCGCGCAGCGGCAAGGCTCCGTGGGACTTTATGTCACAGCCCAACATGGCCGATCGCGCAAGCAATTTTTCGCAATAAACAACGCAACCTTTGGATCGTGCCTAAACTCCAAGCTGCGCAGGGGGATGGAAATCCTCCCGCCCTGGCAACCGCGTTGCCAGAACCCTGACCATTGGTACGTCACTTGAGAAAGAGAACAACGCTATGAAACGGATTCTTCTGGGTACTCTGTTCGCCGCTGTCTCGATCAACGCCATGGCCGAAGCGCCGGGCGGCCCGAACTGCGGCTGGGGCAACCTGCTGTTCGAGGGCCAGCGCGGCACACCGGCCCACTTCCTGGCTTCCACCACCAACGGCACCTCCGGCAACGCAACCTTCGGCATGACCTCGGGCACCAACGGCTGCTCGACCAAGGCCGCGCTCACCTATGGCGGCAAATCCTGGTTCGCCATGAACGGCATGATGAACGAGCTCTCCGAAGACATGGCCCAGGGCCAGGGCGAAGCCCTGACCACCTATGCCGTGGTCCTCGGTGTGGCCCCTGAAGACCGCGCGCGCTTCGCCGCCGTCACCCATGAGCACTTCCAGCAGATCTTCAGCAGCGCCGACGTGACTGCCGAGACTGTCCACTCCAACACCCTGGCCGTGCTCAAGAGCGACCCGCAACTGGCCAAGTACGCCACCGAGGCTTGAGTTCCACGCCTCCCGCCCCGGTTGCGGGGCGGGCTTGGCGCTTCACCTTCCGGCATCATCAGGATGTAGTTGCCCGACATGCTCAAACGCCTCGCTTCCCTGGCGCTGATCGTCAGCGCACCGATTCATGCCGCACCCCAGCTCGACCCGGCCCGCGTCCAGCAGTTGGCGGCCACGCCCTACTGGATCGCCCTCGGGCACTACGAGACCGCCAAACTCGGCGGCTGGCGCAGCTATGTGGACGATCGACGCTTCTTCCTCGCCGAAGATGGTGCCCATCACCCGGACCAGGAGCTGCAGGCCACGGTCGCCGCCCTGTACGCCCCGGCCAGCCTGGGCGACAAGCATGCCCAGTGCGTGTTCCCCGCGCGTACCCGCTGGCTGAGTGAGCAGCTGGGCCTGACCGACCTGCCGAGCCCGGACTGCCAGGAGTTCAAGACCTGGTACACGTCCATCGACCCGCACAGCGCGACGCTGATCTTCCCGGCGGCCTACCTCAACAGCCCGTCGTCGATGTTCGGCCACACGCTGCTGCGCATCGACCAGTCCAGCAGCCGCCGCGACGACACCACGTTGCTGAGCCACGCGATCAACTTCGGTGCCTACATCGAAGGCAGCGACAACAGCATCCTCTACGCCTGGAAAGGCCTGATGGGCGGCTACCCCGGATTGTTCGCGATCATGCCCTACCAGGAGAAACTCTCCGAATACCGCAGCCTTGAGAACCGCGACCTATGGGAATACCAGCTGGACCTGACGCCGCAGGAAACCGGGCGCATGGTCGAGCACGTGTGGGAGCTCAGGCAGGTCAAGTTCGACTACTTCTTCTTCGACGAGAACTGCTCCTACCGCCTGCTGGAACTGCTGCAGGTGGCGCGTCCGAGCCTGGACCTGACCTCGCAGTTCCCGCTGACCGCCATCCCCACCGACACCGTGAAGGCGGTCAAGCAATCGGGGTTGGTCTCGGACGTGCGCTATCGCCCCTCCCGCGAGCGCGAGCTGCTGGCTCGCGCCGAGCCGCTGGCGCATGAGGAAAAACTGCAGGTGCTGGCCATCAGCGCCGACACCGCCCAGTTGCAGAGCCCCGACTTCACCGCCCTGCCCCGCGAGCGCCAGGCGCTGGTGCAGGATGCCGCCTACCGCCTGGAACGCTACCGGGCCAACGGTCAGGAACGCGATCCGGCCCAGGCCGCACGCAGTTTCGAGCTGCTCAGGGCGATCAACCGCAACCCGCCGCCAGCGCTGGCGATCGAGCGTCCGGGCCTGCCCGAGGACGGCCATCAGTCGCGCACCTGGCAACTGGGCGTCGGGACCCGCGAGGACCGCGCCTATGCCGAGTACGGCCTGCGCATGGCCTACCACGACCTCAACGACAACCTGTACGGCTTCCCGCTGGGCGCGCAGATCGAGATCCTCCAGCTCAAGCTGCGCCAGTACGAGGGCAACGACTGGCAGGTGCAGCGCCTGGACCTGGCCACCATCCGCTCGCTGACCCCGCGCAATGAGTTGCTCAAGCCCTGGTCGTGGCAGGTCGCCGGTGGCCTGGAGCGGGTGCCGGGCAAGCACGACGACGAGGTGCTGGTCAGCCATGTCAACGGTGGCGCCGGCGGTACCTGGCAGTTGAGCGACGACCTGCTTGGCTTCGCCCTGGGCACAGTGCGGGTGGAACACCACAACGACTTCGCCGAGTTCATCTCGCCGGCGGCCGGGTTCAATGGCGGGCTGCTATGGCGCAATGGGCTGGGCAACCTGACCTTGGAGGCCAAGGGTGACTACTTCACCAATGGCGAGGTAAGGCGCAGCATCAGCCTGAACCAGCAGTGGGAAATCAGCCGGGACCTGGGGCTGAGGTTGAGCGCTTCGCGGCAGTTCAGTCATCTGGCCACGGCGCAGAACGAGGTGATGCTGGAGCTCAAGTGGTACCAATACTGATCAACGTGACCTTCCTCGTGGGAGCGGGCTTGCCCCGCGATATGTCTGCTGGCTTATCGCGGGGCAAGCCCGCTCCCACGACTGCGCCGCGATCCTTCGACAGCGTTTTGACATCGCGCCGACAATTCACCCCCTAGACTTTCCACCATTACGTCAAAGGTCTTGTGGATATGTCGCGGTATTGGTTGGGCCTGTGTGTCGCATTGCTGCTGGCGGGATGCGAGACCACCCATGAACAGATGGTCAACCAGGGCTATCCCCCCGCCTACGCCGACGGCTTCCAGGACGGCTGCAGCAGCGGTCGCCAAGCCGCCGGGCTGATGGCCGGCGACTTTCGCAAGGATGTCCCGCGCTACCTGCACAACCGCCAGTACGAAAGCGGCTGGGACGATGGCTTTCGCCAGTGCCACGCGATGCAGTCCAACGAAGACCTGCGCGAGTACCGCGAGCGCTACTGGGACGAGCGCGACCGCGACTGGCAGCAGGAAAAGGACCAGGGCGCCGCCCGCGCCTATCGCCGCAAGTGACGTCGCAAACGGACATCCGTTGCAACCCACAACCTGCCACCATGGTCTCCAGTACAAGGAGGCCCCTGTATGAGCCGAGCATTCGTCAACGAGGACCAGGCCGCCGCCCAGGCCAGCCAGCCGGTGGAGCGACGGGTCAGCGACCAGCCCAACTATGTCACCGCCACCGGTCTTGCCCAGTTGCAGCAACGGCTGGCCGCGCTCAATGCGTTGCGCGGCGAACTGCAGGCGCAGGGCGAGCGGGCCGACCAACAGCGATTGGCCGATACCGAGCGCGACCTGCGCTACTTCAATGCCCGCGTGCAGAGTGCGCAAGTGGTGCCAGCGGCCACGTCCACGGAGAAGGTACAGATTGGCAGTCGGGTGCGATTCGTCGATGAGGATGGGCGGGAGCATCAGGTGCAACTGGTGGGCGAGGACCAGGCTGACGCGGTGCATGGATTGATCAATTGGGGTTCACCGCTGGGGCGGGCGTTGCTCGGGGCGGGGCCTCGGGATGAGGTGTTGTGGCGAAGGCCGGCGGGGGATCAGATGATCGAGATTATTGGGATCGAGGTTGAAGGTTGAGGGCCATGGGGCTGCTTTGCAGCCCTTTCGCGACACAAGGCCGCTCCTACAGGGAATTGCATGGTTCACATGCCTGCGCTTTCCTGTAGGAGCGGCCTTGTGTCGCGAAAGGGCCGCAGAGCGGCCCCCTGCGATCCGAGATCAGACCACGCCCTGCGCCAGCATGGCATCGGCGACTTTCACGAAGCCCGCGATGTTGGCGCCTTTCACATAGTTGATGCTGCCATCAGCCTCTTCCCCATAATGCACGCACGCATGGTGGATCGACTGCATGATGTGGTGCAGCTTGCTGTCCACCTCGCCCGCGGTCCACAGCAGGCGCATGGCGTTCTGCGACATCTCCAGACCCGACACGGCCACGCCGCCGGCATTGGAAGCCTTGCCCGGCGCATAGAGGATGCCGGCCTCGATGAAGATATCCACAGCCTCCAGGGTGGTCGGCATGTTGGCCCCCTCGGCCACGCAGATGCAGCCGTTGCGCAGCAGGGTACGGGCGTCCTCGGCGTTCAGTTCGTTCTGGGTGGCGCACGGCAGGGCGATGTCGCACGACAGGGACCATGGTGTCTGGCCCTTGCGGAACTCCAGGCCGAACGGCCCGGCCAGCTCGCTGAGACGTCCGCGCTTGACGTTCTTCAGTTCCATCAGCGCATCCCATTGCACGTCGTTCAGGCCGGCTTCGCAGAACAGGGTGCCTTCGGAGTCGGACAGCGAGATCACCTTGCCGCCCAGGTCCATGACCTTGCGCGCGGCGTACTGGGCGACGTTGCCGGAGCCGGAGATCGCCACGCGGCGACCATCGATGCGCTGGTCCTGGCGCTTGAGCATCTCTTCGGCGAAGTACACGCAACCATAGCCGGTGGCCTCCGGGCGGATCAGGCTGCCGCCGTAGGTCATGCCCTTGCCGGTCAGCACCGAGGTGAACTGGTTGGCCAGGCGCTTGTACTGGCCGAACAGGAAACCGATCTCGCGGGCGCCGACACCAATGTCACCGGCCGGCACGTCAAGGTCGGCACCGATGTGACGGTACAGCTCGCTCATGAACGCCTGGCAGAAGCGCATCACTTCGGCGTCGCTCTTGCCCTTCGGGTCGAAGTCCGAACCACCCTTGCCGCCGCCCATGGGCAGCGAGGTCAGCGAGTTCTTGAACACCTGCTCGAAGGCCAGGAACTTGAGCACGCCCAGGTTCACCGACGGGTGGAAGCGCAGGCCGCCCTTGTACGGGCCGATGGCGCTGCTCATCTGGATGCGGTAGCCGCGGTTGACCTGGACCTTGCCCTGGTCATCGACCCACGACACGCGGAACAGCACGGCGCGCTCGGGCTCGACCATGCGCTCGAGAATACCGGCCTTGAGGTAGTGAGGGTTTTGTTCGAGGAACGGCCACAGGCTGCGTAGCACTTCTTCCACGGCCTGGTGGAATTCGGGCTGGGCCGGGTCGCGCTGCTGCAGGCGGGCCAGGAAATCGTCGACAGATTCGATCATGGTAGACATCTCACCAAGAGGGATTGTTTTTGGTTTTTTCCCGAATGTACCAAGAACCAATCGCACTGGAACAGGGCGAGATGTCGTTTTTATGAAATTATTTGGTGCATTTTCTATAAGTGTATACAGAATCAATGACTGGATCGTAGGAGCGGGCTTGCCCCGCGATTGCCTGAACGCGGGCCATCGCGGGGCAAGCCCGCTCCTACGCGAACAACGACAAACAGCATCTTCCAGGCACAAAAATGGGGCCCCGAAGGGCCCCATTACGGTGCGGCGAAAACCGGCTTACTGTGCCAGTTTCTTGTGACGCACACGGTGCGGCTGGGCAGCGGCGTCGCCCAGGCGCTTCTTGCGGTCGGCTTCGTACTCGGTGTAGTTGCCCTCGAAGAACACCACGCTCGAGTCGTCCTCGTATGCCAGGATGTGAGTGGCCACACGGTCCAGGAACCAACGGTCGTGGGAAATCACGATGGCGGCGCCGGGGAAGTCCAGCAGGGCTTCTTCCAGGGAACGCAGGGTTTCGACGTCGAGGTCGTTGGACGGTTCGTCGAGCAGCAGGACGTTGCCGCCCTCCTTCAGGGTCAGGGCCAGGTGCAGGCGGCCACGCTCACCACCGGAGAGGTCCTTGACGAACTTCTGCTGGTCGCCGCCCTTGAAGTTGAAGCGGCCGACGTAGGTGCGCGACGGGATCTCGTAGCTGCCGATGCGGATCTGGTCGGAACCGTCGGAGATCTGCTGGAACACGGTCTTGCTGCCGTCCAGGTCCTCACGGCTCTGGTCGACGCAGGCCAGCTGCACGGTTTCACCGATCTCGATGCTGCCCGAGTCCGGTTGCTCCTTGCCCATCAGCATGCGGAACAGGGTCGACTTACCGGCACCGTTGCCGCCGATCACGCCGACGATGGCGCCCTTGGGCATGGCGAACGACAGGTTGTCGATCAGCACGCGATCGCCGTAGCCCTTGGTGACGTTCTTGAACTCGATGACCTTGTCGCCCAGGCGTGGACCGGCCGGGATGTAGATCTCGTTGGTCTCGCTGCGTTTCTGGAATTCCTGCGACTGCATCTCTTCGAAGCGCTGCAGACGGGCCTTGGACTTGGACTGGCGGGCTTTCGCGCCTTTGCGCACCCACTCCAGTTCCTCTTTCATGGCCTTCTCGTGGGCGCTCTGCTGCTTGGATTCCTGGGCCAGACGCTCCGACTTGGCTTCCAGCCAGCCCGAGTAGTTGCCTTCGTACGGGATGCCGGCGCCGCGGTCCAGTTCGAGGATCCAGCCGGCGACGTTGTCGAGGAAGTAACGGTCGTGGGTGATCGCCACCACGGTGCCGGGGAAGTCGTGGAGGAAACGCTCAAGCCAGGCCACCGAGTCGGCGTCCAGGTGGTTGGTCGGTTCGTCCAGCAGCAGCATGTCGGGAGCCGACAGCAGCAGGCGGCACAGGGCCACGCGGCGCTTCTCGCCACCGGACAGGTGCTCGATCCTGGCGTCCCAGGCCGGCAGGCGCAAGGCGTCGGCGGCGACGTCCAGCTGACGCTCCAGGTTGTGGCCGTCGGCGGCCTGCAGGATGGCCTCGAGCTTGGCCTGCTCGGCGGCCAGCTTGTCGAAGTCGGCGTCCGGGTCGGCGTAGGCGGCATAGACCTCGTCCAGGCGGGCCTGGGCGTCCTTGATCACGCTGACCGCCTCCTCGACCACTTCACGCACGGTCTTGGTCGGATCCAGCTGCGGCTCCTGGGGCAGGTAGCCGACGTTGATGTCGGGCATCGGACGGGCTTCGCCGTCGAATTCCTTGTCGACGCCCGCCATGATCCGCAGCAGGGTCGATTTACCCGCGCCGTTCAGGCCCAGCACGCCGATCTTGGCGCCAGGGAAGAACGACAGGGAAATGTTCTTGAGAATTTCCCGCTTCGGCGGCACGACCTTGCTCAGCCGATGCATGGTGTAGACGTATTGAGCCAAAACCAAGCCCTCTATCAGATAGGTAAAGACACGCGCCCCGGCATGGGCCAGGGGGATGTGATTACGGGGTGTCGTTGAACAAAGTGGGCCATTCTACGCCAACTCGCGGCGTTGCACAGATGGGTAGATGGCGGCGCCGTTCGGCGGCTATCGCGGGTCAAGCCCGCTCCCACGCCGAGGTGTTGTTGCGTGGGAGCGGACTTGACCCGCGATCGAGGTGACGCAGGCTCAGACGTGCGCTTGCTTGACCTTGCCACGCGGCAGGCGGCAACGGTCCGATTGCTCGGCCAGGCGCGCGGCCCAGGCGGCCTTGACGCTGAAGCCGCCGCTGCGGGCAGGTTTTTCAGCAGCCTTGGCGGCGGGCTTGCTCGCGACCTTGGCGGGCGCGGCAGCAGGCTTGGCAGGCGCCGGGGCGACGGCCTCGACCGCGGGCTTGGCCTGCTTGCGCAGTTCGGCCAGCGACGGCGTCTTGTTGGCACTGGCGGCAGCCGTGTCCGGCTTGGCCAGCGAACGCTGGCAGGTCTTGCAGGATACGTCCTCGGTCACGGCAGTGCTGACCAGGGTCTGACTGCTGCGCCCACAGGCGGAATCGAGGCCATTGGTGGAATAGTGGGTAACCAAAACCGTACATCTCCGTTGCGTTGACTATGAAGCGGGCGGCATTCTCGCACAGGTTGCAGGGGCTTGCCGAACCGACATGACCGGCTGCCGGGCGGGTCGCCGACAAGCAGACTGGCACTTTGCCATGTTTGCGGGCATGCTAGTCGGCTTCTCGTGTGCGTCATATAGTGCGCCCAGCGACCACGGCACGCGCCGTGCATGCTGCGAGGACGCAATCCCTGCCATCGCCAGCCAAATCGCAGGACCCAACGCTTGACCAATCTCACGCAACCGTCATCCCTGCGGCCTGCCGACAACTCGGCCGGCACACACCTGCGTGGCTCGCTCAAGGGGGCGCTGGCCCTGCTCGCCCTGGTTTTGCTGGGCTTGCTGTTGTGGCAACTGTTCGCCCAGTTCCGCCATACCCAGGCCGACTTGCGTCAGCACAGCCTGGCGACCAGCGCCGAACTGGCCGATCACCTGAGCCTGAACATGGCACTCAAGGCCCAGCAATCGCTGAACCTGGTCCAACCTTACGTCAAACCACCGGCGCCCGCCGCCCTGCCGAGCCTGATCAGCACCTTGCAGGCGCGCCTGCCGGCCTTGCGCGACCTCGCCTGGCTCGACGCCACCGGGCAGGTGCGCAGTGACAGCCTCGACGGCACGCCGGACCGTCAGTTGATTGACGACCTCCTGCAACTGAACCAGGGCCGCGGCTTCTTCTATGGCAACGGTGCCGACAACCAGCGGGTGTACCTGCTGCTGCGCCAGCCGACCGAGCAGGACCGCGGCTACTGGCTGCTGCGCCTGAGCCCGGACTACTACCAGGAGCTGACCCGCCACCTGGACGGCCCCACCCATCCCCTGTGGCTGCTGGAAAACAGCCGCAGCGGCGAGATCATCCAGCACCACGGCCACCGCCAGACCAGCAACGAGCCGTTGCAGAGCGTGATGCTCGCGTTCATCGACAACAGCACCTGGCAACTGCGCGGCCTGTTCGACGCCGGCCTTGCCCGTGACAAACTGCTGCCGGCACTGATCGGCAAGTGCGTGCTGGTGCTGTTCTGCGCCCTGCTGCCGGTGCTGGCGCTGATCAACATGCGCCGCCGCCAGCGCGCCCTGCAGGAAGATCGCCGACGCTACCAGGAAATCTTCGAGGGCACCGGCGTGGCCCTGTGCGTGCTCGACCTGTCCAGCCTGCCCGGCCAGCTCGACCGTTACCACCTGCGCAACCGCGCCGCGCTCAAGCAGAGCCTGGCGTTGGACACCAGGCTGCGCCGCACGCTGCTGGCGGAACTGAAGATCACCGAGATCAACCAGGTGGCCCGCCAGCTGCTCAACGTCGACTGCCACGAAGGTGCCTGGCAGCGCCTGATCGAAGGCAGCGGCGACAGCCGCGACAGTGTCGGCATGCAACTGATCGACGCGCTGATCGAAGAGCGCCAGCAGCTTGAACTGGAAGTGCGCCTGCCCGCCCCGCTGGGCGGTGAGCTGCACCTGTGGCTGATGGCCCGCCTGCCCCAGCAGCGTCGCGACTACCAGGCGGTGATCCTGAGCATCAGCGACATCACCAGCCGCAAGCAGGTGGAACTGTCGCTGCTCGAACGCGAAGGCTTCTGGTCGGACGTGGTGCGCACGGTGCCCGACCAGCTCTACGTGCAGGACGTCAACAGCCAGCGGATGATCTTCAGCAACCGCCACCTCGGCCAGACCCTGGGCTACGACCGCGTGGAGCTGGCGCAGATGGGCGACCGCTTCTGGGAAATGCTCCTGCACCCCGGCGACGCCGAGCACTACCGCGCCCTGCGCCAGCAGCAGCGCGATACCAGCTACGGCGAGTCGCTGCACTGCCAGCTGCGCTTCCGTCACCGTGACGGCGGCTGGCGCTGCTACGACATCCGCGAGCAGGTGCTGACCCGCGACAGCGAGGGCCTGGTCACCCGCATCATCGGCGTGGGCAAGGACGTCACCGTGCAGATCGAGGCCAGCGAGTCCCTGCGCGACAGCGAGCAGCGCTACCGCATGCTCGCCGAGAGCATCAGCGATGTGATCTTCTCCACCGACAGCCAGCTGCAGCTGAACTACGTCAGCCCCTCGGTGCAGGCGGTGCTGGGCTACCAGGCCGACTGGATCTTCGCCAACGGCTGGCAGTCGATCGTCGCCAACCCCGCCCAGCTCAGCGGCGTCTACAACCTGTTGGAGCGGGTCAGCAAGGTGCTGGGCGACAGCGAGCAGTTGGCTCAGTTGCGCAGCACCCTGCCCACCCAGCTGTTCCTGTTCGACTGCCTGCGCGCCGACGGCCGCAAGATCCCCATCGAATTGCGCCTGGTGCTGGTGTGGGACGAACACGAGCGCTTCGAGGGCGTGCTCGGCGTGGGCCGTGATATCAGCCAGCAGCGCCGGGCCGAGAAAGACCTGCGCATGGCCGCGACAGTGTTCGAACACTCCACCTCGGCGATCCTCATCACCGACCCGGCCGGCTACATCGTCCAGGCCAACGAAGCCTTCAGCCGGGTCAGCGGCTATGCCGTGGCCGAAGTGCTCGACCAGCTGCCCGGCATGCTCACCGTCGAACAGCAACAAAGCGCCCAGCTGGGCTACGTGCTCAAGCAGCTGAGCCAGCGCGGCACCTGGGAAGGCGAGGTCTGGCTCAAGCGCCGCAACGGCGAGCACTACCCGGCGTGGGTGGGCATCACCGCAGTACTCGACGACGAGGGCGACCTGGCCAGCTACGTGTGCTTCTTCACCGACATCAGCGAGCGCAAGGCCAGCGAACAGCGCATCCACCGCCTGGCCTACTATGACGCCCTGACCCACCTGCCCAACCGCACGCTGTTCCAGGACCGCCTGTACACCGCCCTGCAACAGGCCGAACGGCACAAGGCCTGGGTGGTGCTGATGTTCCTCGACCTCGATCGTTTCAAGCCGAT
Source organism: Pseudomonas sp. BW16M2 (assembly GCF_014268865.1). Lineage (NCBI taxonomy): Bacteria > Pseudomonadati > Pseudomonadota > Gammaproteobacteria > Pseudomonadales > Pseudomonadaceae > Pseudomonas > Pseudomonas sp. BW16M2. The sequence continues at coordinate 177,370 of NZ_JABWRI010000005.1, forward strand.
CAACGACTCCCTCGGCCATGCCGCGGGCGACCGCATGCTCAAGGACATGGCCGAGCGCCTGCTGGCCTGCGTCGACGACGACGACACCGTGGCGCGCATGGGCGGCGACGAGTTCACCCTGCTGCTGCAGCCCAAGGCCAGCCGCGAGCAGGCGCTCAACCGGGCCATCCATGTCGCCGAGAACATCCTCGAGGGGCTGGTCACGCCGTTCGTCCTGGAAAACCGCGAGTTCTTCGTCACCGCCAGTATCGGCATCGCCCTGAGCCCGCAGGACGGCAGCGAGCTCAGCCAGCTGATGAAGAACGCCGACACGGCGATGTACCACGCCAAGGAGCGCGGCAAGAACAACTTCCAGTTCTACCAGACCGACATGAACGCCAGCGCCCTGGAGCGCCTGGAGCTGGAAAGCGACCTGCGCCATGCCCTGGAGCAGAACGAGTTCATCCTCTACTACCAGCCGCAGTTCAGCGGCGACGGCAAGCGCCTGACCGGCGCCGAGGCGCTGCTGCGCTGGCGCCACCCGACCCGCGGCCTGGTGCCGCCGGGCGACTTCATCCCGGTGATCGAGGAACTGGGCCTGGTGGTCGACGTCGGCGACTGGGTACTGCGCGAGGCCTGCCGCCAGCTCAAGGCCTGGCACAAGGAGAAGGTGCGGGTGCCGAAGGTGTCGGTGAACATTTCCGCCCGGCAGTTCTCCGACGGCCAGCTGGGCACGCGCATTGCCACCATCCTCGAGGAAACCGGATTGCCCCCGGCCTGCCTGGAGCTGGAGCTGACCGAGAGCATCCTGATGCGCGAGGTCAACGAGGCCATGCAGATCCTCGACAGCCTGAAGAACCTCGGCCTGAGCATCGCGGTCGACGACTTCGGTACCGGCTACTCGTCGCTCAACTACCTCAAGCAGTTCCCCATCGACGTGCTCAAGATCGACCGCACCTTCGTCGACGGCCTGCCCGAGGGCGAGCAGGACGCGCAGATCGCCCGGGCGATCATCGCCATGGCCCACAGCCTCAACCTGGCGGTGATCGCCGAGGGCGTGGAGACCCACGAGCAGCTGGAGTTCCTGCGCGAGCACGGCTGCGACGAGGTGCAGGGCTACCTGTTCGGCCGGCCGATGCCGGCCAACCAGTTCGAGGCGCAGTTCAGCAACGAAACCCTGTTCATGTTTCAGTGACCGTGCTGCCACACGGTCCCTGTAGGAGCGGCCTTGTGTCGCGAATGGACCGCAAGGCGGTCCCGGCGATCTTTGAGCCAACGCCAAAATCCTGGGGCTGCTACGCAGCCCTTTCGCGACACAAGGCCGCTCCTACAGGGGGACAGCGCAGCGCCGGAAAACCGGACCCCGAAGTCAACTCCAGCCCAGAAACGGCGCGGGTTGCAACATGAAGCCCATTGGTCCGCGACTTGATGCCACTTCATATGCCAGCGGCGAATCAATCGGTTAGAATGCACCCCCAATTCTGCCCGATCCTTGAGGACCGCCATGTTCAGCCGTGATTTGACCATTGCCAAGTACGACGCCGAGCTCTTCGAAGCCATGCAGCAAGAAGCCCTGCGCCAGGAAGAGCATATCGAGCTGATCGCTTCGGAAAACTACACCAGCCCGGCGGTCATGGAGGCCCAGGGTTCGGTACTGACCAACAAGTACGCCGAAGGCTACCCAGGCAAGCGTTACTACGGTGGTTGCGAGTACGTCGACGTCGTCGAGCAGCTGGCCATCGACCGCGCCAAGGAGCTGTTCGGCGCCGACTACGCCAACGTCCAGCCGCACGCCGGTTCCCAGGCCAACGCTGCCGTCTACCTGGCCCTGCTGTCGGCCGGTGACACCATCCTGGGCATGAGCCTGGCCCACGGCGGTCACCTGACCCACGGCGCCAGCGTTTCCTCCTCGGGCAAGCTGTACAACGCCATCCAGTACGGCATCGACGCCAACGGCCTGATCAACTACGACGAAGTCGAGGCACTGGCCCTGGAGCACAAGCCGAAGATGATCGTCGCCGGCTTCTCCGCCTACTCGCAGGTCCTGGACTTCCCACGCTTCCGTGAAATCGCCGACAAGGTTGGTGCCTACCTGTTCGTCGACATGGCCCACGTGGCTGGCCTGGTCGCCGCTGGCGTGTACCCGAACCCTGTTCCGTTCGCCGACGTGGTCACCACCACCACCCACAAGACCCTGCGCGGTCCACGTGGCGGCCTGATCCTGGCCCGCGCCAACGCCGACATCGAGAAGAAGCTGAACTCCGCGGTCTTCCCGGGCGCCCAGGGCGGCCCGCTGGAGCACGTCATCGCCGCCAAGGCGATCTGCTTCAAGGAAGCGCTGCAGCCTGAGTTCAAGGCCTACCAGCAGCAAGTGGTGAAGAACGCCCAGGCCATGGCCGAAGTGTTCATCGAGCGTGGTTTCGACGTCGTCTCCGGCGGCACCCAGAACCACCTGTTCCTGCTGTCGCTGATCAAGCAGGAAATCTCCGGTAAGGACGCCGACGCCGCCCTGGGCAAGGCCTTCATCACCGTCAACAAGAACTCGGTCCCGAACGACCCACGTTCGCCGTTCGTCACCTCGGGCCTGCGTTTCGGCACCCCGGCCGTCACCACCCGTGGTTTCAAGGAAGCCGAGTGCCGCGAACTGGCTGGCTGGATCTGCGACATCCTGGCTGACCTGAACAACGAAGCGGTAATCGACGCCGTGCGTGAGAAGGTCAAGGCCATCTGCAAGAAGCTGCCGGTATACGGCAACTGATTGGCAGACGCCTGATGTGAAAAAGCCCGGCCATGTGCCGGGCTTTTTTGTGCCTTGTGTGGACGCATGCATATCCTACAAAACCTTGAACGTGATTGTTTAATTCTCCGCGACACACCAAGGTATCTCTGACGCTCTTCTCGGAGAATTACCTCGGTCAAAACACCCGGCTTCGGACATACCGACGCTTTCCTGCAATGCACACTGCTTGCTCCAAACCATTGCAGGAAGTGTTTGACATGGCAGTCACTCGAAATCGATTCACCAATTACAGGAGCATGATTCAAAAGTCCGAGGCGGACTGGCAGACATCGTATGCCAAGCATCTTTCCGGATTGCAGGTGCAGCCCATTGCCAGAAATCTACTTCAGGACCAACACGGCAGGACGCTGCAACACTTCTGTACGACCTCCTATCTTGGGCTGGACTACCACCCGGATATCCTCCAAGGGGCGATCGAAGAGCTGGAAAATTCGCGCACCCTACGTATCGCCAACTCGCGCAATCGCTGCCAGCTTCAAGTGCTAGACCAATATGAGGCTGAACTATCCGAACTGTTTGGATGCGCATCTCTGGCCACATTGTCATGCAGCGCAGCAAGCTCTGGAGTACTGCCTCTTGTTGCCGCAGGCATTTTCACCGATGGAATGTCGCCCCATATGGTGTTCGACAAGTTTGCCCACTACTCCCTGAACCATATCAAAGCAGCTTGTGCGGACGAGACCGAGGTCCAGACGCTTCCCCATAACGATATGGACCAACTCGAGAGCATCTGCAGGCAACATGGAAGAGTTGCCTATGTCACAGACGGCTACTACAGCATGGGCGGGACGGCACACATGGACGCCTTGCTGTACCTCAAGGAGCGCTACGGTTTGTTCTTGTACTTTGACGACTCACATGCCCTTTCTACGGTAGGTGTTTTTGGGCAGGGCTTTGTCAGGGGGCAACTACAGGAGCTGGATGAAGGGGTCATCATTGTAGCGTCCTTGGGGAAAGCATTTGCCGCAAGCGGTGGTCTGGTCATGCTGGCAAATACCCAACAGAAACGCCTTGTACAAAGATATGGCGGTCCTACCAACTGGTCCCAAAGTCTCAATGCCGCAGCTATCGGTGCAGGCCGGGCCTCCGCCCGACTTCACTCCAGCCCTCTACTGAATACGCTGCAGCAAGAGTTGAGAAACAACATCGAACTGTTCGACAGGCTTTTGCCCACACCTCATGCTGGATCAGCATCTCCCATCAGGCTAATACCGCTTGGAGAGGCTGAAGATGCCATTGCTGCATCGACCTTCCTGGCCAACAACGGGTTCCTCACCTCAGCCGTCTTCTTTCCTGTCGTACCCAAGAATGCTGCAGCACTGCGCATTACGCTCAGAGCAGATATGCAGCCTGGTGAAATCGAGAGCTTCTGCCGGAATGTCGCTGAGTACCTAATCGGCAACCCTTCCATCGCACATTTACTGAACACTCAGCCATGACCAAACGGCGAATTCTCTACTTCAGTTGCTTAGCCGTACTGTTGTGCCAGTCGGGTATAACCTTCTACCTACCCATGCTCCCGGCCATTGCTGACGATCTGAATGCAACAGATGAATTCGCCGCACTCAGCCTGAGCCTGTTTCTCGGAGGAATGGGGGCATGCGTAATGCTTTGGGGTCGGTTGGGGGTCACTCTCGGTTCAAGCCGTATGCTGACCTGGACGCTACTCCTCTACGGCTGTTGCACATTTCTGCTCGCAGTATCACCCGTTGCCTGGGCATTTCTTGTTCTACGCCTGCTTCAGGGAGCCCTGGCAGGCGGCATATCAGTTGCCGCTCGTGCGTTGCTGGTCGAACAGTATGATGGCAAGGATCTGACACGCGCATATAGCAGCCTTTCACTTTGCTTCGTACTCTCACTCGGGGCCTCCCAGTTTATCGGGGCGATGATTGCTACGCTCACGAACTGGCGAGTGGCCATGCTGCTCATCGCGATGCCCTGTGTACTCATGGCAACACTGAAAGGCTGGAATATTGCAGCTCAGCACATAGTTCTCCCGCGCCGAACAGATGAGAGTCCCCATCTCCATAAGCTCATTGTGCAACCACGCTTCATTCTACCTGTGCTTGCTGGAGGTTTTGGGTACTCCATCATCGTCGTATTTAGCAGTACAGCGCCCTTGCTTCTCCAGCAGTCCTTCAACTGGTCCATATGGGAATATGGGCTATTGGGATGGCCAATCAGCATTGCCTATCTGCTCGGCACTCGTCTGGCAAGCACCCTTGCAACCGGTCACAACGAAGTAACGATGCTTCGATTTTCGAGCGCTTTGCTGTTACTTGGCGCACTCATCATGCTTATTGCATCATCACTGTTGAAAAACTCGGCTTACGCGATCTGGCTACCCTATTGCCTGATGCTTGTAGCTCAGGGAGTGGCATACCCAGTGAGTCTGTCACTGGCAAGCAGGCAGTCAACAGGAGCTGCTTCTCCTGCCATGGCACTGATCGCTCTTGTTCACCAACTGCTGGCTGCCCTGACGAACTTGATATCCAGCGCCGTGGGCACGAGTCCCACTGTGCTGGTTATGTTATGCGCTGGGTTGGCGTCACTCGCCTGGTTGGCAACTCGCTCTAAAAAAATGCCGCCATAAGGCGCAGTGCTCGCCGCTAAGGTTACTGCGCCTATGAGATCAGCGCCGCCCGCGCGGCGCTCGATCTGATAGGCGCTGCAAGGGCTGTGGCGAACACTTGGCAGCCCTCACTCGGTCAATAGCCTCGCGCAACAAAGACCTTCAAAGGGCTGGCCATAAGGCGGCATTAGCAAGTCAGATACTTCTGACTCCCTCGTGACTCAACGCCTCAAATCCTATTCGAATCTTCTCCTCCGGCAGTTCATCGGCGATGAACACCATCACGCTTTCGCGCATCTCGCCTTCCTTCCAATCGGCGTCCCAGTCGAACCCGTACAGCTTCAGCACCCCCTGGAACACCAGACGGCGGTCCTCGCCGGCAATGTTCAGCACACCCTTGTAGCGCAGCAGTTGCTTGCCGTGCTCTTCCAGCAGCTCGTTCATGAAGTCGCTGAGCCGATCGATGTCCAACGGCGTTTCGGTGCGCAGCACCAACGTCGAGATACGGTCAGGGGTAGCGGGCTTGAGCAGCGGGCGCAAAGTGGGCTTGAGGCTGATGCCCAGGTCCGGGTTGAGGTTGAAGCCGCGCACATCGAGTAGTTCGGCCAGGTCGATGCGGCCGTGCTCGACCACGCGGATCGCCGCCCGGCCATTGATACGCGCCAGGCGCTCGCGCAGGGCGTCGACCACCTGTGGCTCGACCAGGTCGGTCTTGCTCAGCAGCAGGCGGTCGGCGAAGCCGACCTGGGCCTGGGCGATGGCCTGGGTCAGGTGCAGCTCGGCGTGGGCGGTGTCGACCAGGGTGATGATGCCGTCGAGGATATAGCGCTCGCGCAACTCTTCATCGATGAAGAAGGTCTGCGCCACTGGCGCCGGGTCGGCAAGGCCGGTGCATTCGATGACCAGGCGATCGAAGGCGATTTCACCGGCATCCAGCCGTTCGAGCAGCAGGTACAGGGCCCGGGTCAGGTCGCCATGGATGCTGCAGCACACGCAGCCGTTGGCCAGGGTCATGACCTGCACCGGTTCATCGCCCAGCAGCTGGCTGTCGATGCCGGCCTCGCTGAATTCGTTCTCGATCACGGCGAGCTTCAGGCCATGCTCGGCCTTGAGCATGTGCTTGAGCAATGTGGTCTTGCCGGCGCCAAGGAAGCCGGTCAGCACGGTAACGGGAATCGGCGTTTGCACGCGGTTGTCTCCTGCAGCTGAAAATGAAAGTGGGAGCCCGGTTGCCCGGGCTCCCACTGGTTCACGCGTGTCGCGGGTTCAACAGCACTTGGGCCCGGACTTGCCACCATAGCGCGCTTCCTGGCGCTCGCGGAAGAACTCCTCGTAGCTCATCACCGGCTTGTCCGGGTGCTTCTTCTGCATGTGCTCGACATAGTTGTCGTAGTCGGGCATGCCGACCATCAGGCGGGCGGCCTGCCCCAGGTACTTACCCAGTCGACCCAGGTCGTTGAACATCGCGGCGGTCCTCTCAAGCGTCAGGCAGGGCCTGGAAAGGGGTTTCCTTGTCGCTGCGCTCCTTGCGACCCAGGGCGGCGAGGCCGACCTTGACGGCGAAGAACAGCACGCTGAACACCACCACCAGGAACAGCACGGTCAGGCCGGCGTTGGTGTAGGCGTTGAAGATCACGTGCTGCATCTGGCCGATGTCCTTGGCCGGGGCCAGCACCTGGCCGGCGTCCAGCGCGGTGCTGTACTTCTTGGCCAGGGCCAGGAAGCCGACCGCCGGGTTCGGGTCGAACAGCTTGATCAGGCCCGCGGTGGTGGTGCAGATCAGCAGCCACACGGCCGGCAGCAGGGTGACCCAGACGTAGCGCTGGCGCTTCATCTTGATCAGCACCACGGTGCCGAGCATCAGGGCGATGCCGGCGAGCATCTGGTTGGAGATGCCGAACAGCGGCCACAGGGTGTTGATGCCACCCAGCGGGTCGATCACGCCCTGGTACAGCAGGTAGCCCCACAGCGCCACGCAACCGGCGGTGCCGATCAGGTTGGCGGTCCACGACTCGGTGCGTTTCAACGCTGGCACGAAGCTGCCCAGCAGGTCCTGCAGCATGAAGCGCCCAGCGCGGGTACCGGCGTCCACGGCGGTGAGGATGAACAGTGCCTCGAACAGAATGGCGAAGTGGTACCAGAACGCCATGGTGTTCTCGCCCGGCAGCACCTGGTGAAGGATCTGCGCGATACCGACCGCCAGGGTCGGCGCGCCGCCGGCACGGGCCAGGATGGTGTGCTCGCCGATGTCACGGGCGGTGGCCTCGAGCTGCTCGGGGGTGATCATGAAGCCCCAGCTGCTGACGGTCTGCGCCACCGAGACGACGTCGGCACCGACCACCGCGGCCGGGCTGTTCATGGCGAAGTACACGCCCGGCTCGATCACCGAGGCGGCAACCATGGCCATGATGGCGACGAACGACTCCATCAGCATGCCGCCGTAGCCGATGTAGCGGGCGTTGGTTTCGTTGTCCAGCAGCTTGGGCGTGGTCCCCGAGGAGATCAGCGCGTGGAAGCCGGACACCGCGCCGCAGGCGATGGTGATGAACAGGAACGGGAACAGGGTGCCCTTCCACACCGGGCCCGTGCCGTCGGTGAACTGGGTCAGCGCCGGCATTTTCAGTTCGGGCGCGATGATCAGGATGCCAATGGCAAGACCGACGATGGTGCCGATCTTGAGGAAGGTCGACAGGTAGTCACGCGGCGCCAGCACCAGCCACACCGGCAGCACGGCGGCGACGAAACCGTAGCCGACCAGCATCCAGGTGATCTGCACGCCGGTGAAGGTGAACGCCGGGCCCCACACCGGATCCGCGGCGATCTGGCCCCCCAGCCAGATCGACAGCAGCAGCAGGACCACGCCGATGACCGAGATCTCACCGATGCGGCCCGGGCGGATGTAGCGCATGTAGATGCCCATGAACATCGCGATCGGGATGGTCGCCATCACCGTGAACATGCCCCACGGGCTCTCGGCCAGGGCCTTGACCACGATCAGCGCCAGCACCGCGAGGATGATGATCATGATCAGGAAGCAGCCGAACAGGGCGATGGTGCCAGGGATGCGGCCCATTTCCTCGCGGACCATGTCGCCCAGCGAGCGGCCGTTGCGGCGGGTGGAGAGGAACAGGACCATGAAGTCCTGCACCGCGCCGGCCAGCACCACGCCGGCGATCAGCCACAGCGTGCCGGGCAGATAGCCCATCTGCGCGGCGAGGACCGGGCCCACGAGCGGGCCGGCGCCGGCGATGGCGGCGAAGTGATGGCCGAAGAGAATGTGCTTGTTGGTCGGGACGTAGTCCAGGCCATCGTTGTTGAGTACCGCGGGCGTGGCCCGGCGGGGGTCGAGCTGCATCACCTTGGTGGCGATGAACAGGCTGTAGTAACGGTAGGCGACCAGGTAGAGGGCCACTGCCGCGACCACGATCCACAAGGCGTTGATCGCCTCACCGCGACGCAGGGCAACCACACCCAGCGCGCAGGCCCCTATGACTGCCAGCGCCAGCCACGGAATGTGGCGTAGCAGGCTATTATTGTTGTTCATGGTTTACTTCCAGCTGGTGGATTGGAAAGACCGCCCATCGAGTCTAGGGCGAGTCATCGCGCATTGCCACACTTGCTTTGGTCTAGAGCCTCTGCGGCCAGATTGCGGTACCTGATACGACGCCAGGATTAACTATAGTCAGGTTGAACCCCCGAGGGCCTTCACCATGAGCGACCACGACGAACGCCGCCGTTTCCAACGCATCGCCTTCGATGCCCCTACCGAACTGCGCCAGGGTGAGCGGCGCTGGCCAGCAAAGCTCCTCGACCTGTCGCTCAAGGGTTTGCTGATCGAGCGCCCGCAGCATTGGGAAGTCGATCTCACCCAGGATTTCGATGCCGTCATTCACCTCAACGACAAGACGACCCAGGTAAGGATGCAGGTCGAACTGCGCCACGAAGAACCGACCCGCCTGGGCTTCGTCTGCCTGTACATCGACATCGATTCGCTGACCCATCTGCACCGTCTTGTGGAACTGAACCTGGCCGACAGCACCGAAATGATGCGCGAGCTGCGCGAACTCATCGAAGATTGATATCTCTTAGCCTGCTATCTATCTGGCTGTGACGGCTTTCCTGTCCAGCCAGACAGCTTTCCTGCACCCGCCAGCCTGTTTGTACACACCCCTCTGGAACAGCCTCCTGCATGTTGGAACGCAACCTGCATCCAGGTTTCACGCACCCTGGACGCATCCGTTCCGTCGCTACGATCAAAACTTTGTATACAATTTTTGTGGCAATTTTTTGTGGTAGTTGTCTACAGTAGCTGCACAACAATAAACAGAGAGCCTGCTCCAATGACCACGTCCCCCAGCACGTCTCCCGCCCCGCGCCCCGAGGACGAAAACCTCGGCCTTGGCGCCAACCTGGCCTACGGGCTGCAGCATGTCCTGACCATGTATGGAGGGATCGTCGCCGTACCCCTGATCCTCGGCCAGGCCGCCGGCCTGGCCCCGGCGGAAATCGGCCTGCTGATCGCCGCCTCGCTGTTCGCCGGGGGCCTGGCGACGTTGCTGCAGACCCTGGGCCTGCCGTTCTTCGGTTGTCAGCTGCCACTGGTGCAGGGCGTATCGTTCGCCGGCGTGGCGACCATGGGCGCGATCCTCGGCAGCCAGAGCGGTGGCGGCTTGCCTTCGGTGCTGGGCGCGGTGATGGCGGCTTCGCTGATCGGTTTCCTGATCACCCCGGTGTTCTCGCGCATCACCAAGTTCTTCCCGCCGCTGGTCACCGGCATCGTCATCACCACCATCGGCCTGACCCTGATGCCCGTGGCCGCACGCTGGGTGATGGGCGGCAACAGCGCCTCGCCGGAATTCGGCAGCGTGGCCAACATCGGCCTGGCCGGGCTGACCTTCGCCATCGTTCTGCTGCTGAGCAAGCTGGGCAGTGCGAGCATCTCGCGCCTGTCGATCCTCCTGGCCATGGTCGCCGGCACCCTGATTGCCTGGGCGCTGGGCATGACCGATTTCAGCAAGGTCACCGAAGGCCCGATCTTCGCCTTCCCCACGCCGTTCCACTTCGGCATGCCGACCTTCCATATCGCCGCGATCCTGTCGATGTGCATCGTGATCATGGTGACCCTGGTAGAAACCTCGGCGGACATCCTCGCGGTGGGTGAGATCATCGACACCAAGGTCGACTCCAAGCGCCTGGGCAATGGCCTGCGCGCCGACATGGCGTCGAGCATCCTGGCGCCGATCTTCGGCTCGTTCACCCAGAGCGCCTTCGCCCAGAACGTCGGCCTGGTGGCCGTGACCGGGGTGAAGAGCCGCTACGTGGTGGCCACCGGCGGGGTGATCCTGGTGGTGCTGGGCCTGCTGCCGATCATGGGCCGGGTCATCGCCGCAGTACCGACCCCGGTCCTCGGCGGCGCGGGCATCGTGCTGTTCGGCACCGTGGCGGCCAGCGGCATCCGCACCCTGTCCAAGGTCAACTACAAGAACAACGTCAACCTGATCATCGTCGCCGCCTCGCTGGGCTTCGGCATGATCCCGATCGCGGCGCCGACCTTCTACCACAACTTCCCGAGCTGGTTCGAAACCATCTTCCACTCCGGCATCAGCTCGGCGGCGATCATGGCCATCCTGCTGAACCTGATCTTCAACCACTTCACCACCGGCAACTCGGAGAACCAGTCGGTGTTCGCCGCGGCCTACGAGCGCACCATCCAGTACTCGGACATCTCGGCCCTGCGCGATGGCGACTACTTCAAGGATGGCAAGCTGTTCGACGCTGACGGCAACGAAGTTCCGGTGCTGGAACTGGACGAGCACGGCAACGAGGCGCCCAGGCGCAAGGCGGTTGCCGAACACTGATCGCTGACCAGGACGGTCATCGAGGGGGAGCCGACGCGCATCGTCGGCTCCCTTTTTTCGTCTCGAGCATGTGCGCGAGCAGGCACTGTGGGATGCGGGCACTGTGGGAGCGGGCTTGCCCCGCGATCCGGTCTGTCGGTACAACATCACTTCCTGACAGGACGCCATCGCGGGGCAAGCCCGCTCCCACGATCGATCCGCTGAGTCGCCCTAGCCGTGCGCCACGAAGTACCGGTTCAACACATTCAGGTCCCCCGCCTCCAGCACTCCCGCCAGATAGCGCAACTGCAACCACGCCCGCAGGTACTCATGGCGTGCCTGCGCCAGGTCGCGCCGGGCACCGAACAGCTGCTGCTCGGCGTCCAGCACATCGAGGTTGACCCGCTCCCCTCCCCGCACGCTCTTGCGCGTGGCCTGCACCAGGGCCGAGGCGGCCTTCACCGCCAGGTCGTAGGCACGGATCTTCGCCGTGCCGCTGGCGCACAGGTTGAACTGCCGACGCAGCTGGTTGAGCGTGTCGCGCAGCTGTGCATCCAGCTCGAAACCCGCGGCATCGCGCTGGGCCCGGGCCTGACGCACCGATGCCTGCACACCGCCCCCGGCAAACAGCGGCACGCTCAGTTGCACGCCGATGCTGTCGGTGTCGTAACGCTGGTTGTAGCTGCTCTCGGAGCTGGAACTGGAAATGCCCTTGCTGGCATAGGCACTCAACGAAGGCAGGTGCCCGGCCCGCTGCCGCTCGATGTTCTGCTCGGCGACCTCGAGCCCGTGGCGCTGGCTGGCCAGCTCGGCGTTGTGGGCGACGGCCAGGTCGCGCCAGGGTTCGAAACGTGTGGGAGTGAGCGGCTGGACGCGAAAATCGCCGGTCATCGGCGCCAGGTCCTCGACCGCCACCGGTTCGCCGATGATTGCCTGCAAGGCGCGCAACGCCGCATCGAGATTGTCGCCGGCCTCGATCTCCTGGGCCTGGGCCAACTCGTAGCGTGCGCGGGTTTCCAGTACATCGGTACGAGTGCCCTCGCCGCCCTTGAGCAGCCGCTCGTTGAGGGTCAGTTGCTCGGCGTAGGTGCGTCGCTGGGCCTGGGCCAGGGCGATCTGTTCATTGGCGAACAGCGCTTCGCTGTAGGCGCCGAACAGGCGCACCATCAACTCCTGGCCACGGCCGCGATAGCGCTCGTCGGCCAGGGCGACCTGGGCCACGCCACGGCGGTAATCGCTCCAGGCGGCATAGTCGAACAACGGCTGCTCGAGGGTCAGGGTCGAACTGTAGCTGCGGTAGTCGCGCTGGGTGGTCACATCGCCGAACTGGCTGCGCTGGGTCACCTCGGAATCGTTGCGGGCACGGTTGTAGCGATACGACAGCCTCGGCAGCAGCCCGGCGCGACCGATCGCCAGGTTCTCGAGCCCGGCCTCACGCTCGGCGATCGAACCCTGCCAGGTAGGATCATTGCGCAGCGCCAGGGCGTAGGCATCGCCCAGGTCCAGGGCCTGGGCCGAGAGGCTGGTCAACAACAGCAGCGGGCAGACGGCACGCAAAAACACTGACATCCTTTTATTCCTCGGCCAGGGCGACATGCACCCGGTCGGCCAGTGGCTTGAACAGGTAGTTGAGCATCGAGCGCTCGCCGGTCCGCACGAAGGCCTCCACCGGCATGCCCGGGCGGATATCCAGGCCGGCCAATTGCCCGAGGCCCTGCTCGCTGACCTTGATGCGCACCTGGTAGTAGGGCTGCTGGGTCTTTTCGTCGAGCAGGCGGTCGGCCGAAACCAACGTGACCTCGCCATCCACCCGCGGCGTGGTGCTCTGGTTGAAAGCGACGAACATCAGTTCCACCGGCAGCCCTGGGCGCAGGCGGTCGACCATGTCCACCGAGGCGCGGGCGTCGACCAGCAGCGGCGCATCGCGCGGCACGATCTCCATCAGTTGCTGGCCCCTGGCGATGACCCCGCCGTTGGTGAACACGCTGAGGCCGACCACCGTGCCGGCCACGGGCGCCCGCACCTGGGTATGGGCCAGCTCGAATTCGGCGCTGCGCAGGCGGTTGTCCAGGTCCTCGGCGCTGGCCTGCAGTTCGGCGAGCTGCTGGCGCACCTCGTTCTGGTACTCCTGCTGGCGCTGGCCGATGCGCAGCTTGAGTTCCAGCACCTGACGCCGGGTGCGGCCGATGCTGCCGAAATCCTCGGCGATCGAGCCGTTGACCTGGGCCAGCAGACGTTCGCTGTCGAGCAGGCGATTGCGGGCGATGTAGCCATCCCGAGCCAGTTGGCGCAGGCCGCGCAGTTGCTCGTCCAGCGCGTCACGCTGGGCCTGTTTGCTGGCCAGCGAGCCTTGCAGGCCCTGCAACGAGGCTTCGGCACCGGCGATGCTCTCGCGCAGGCCACCGAGTTCCATCTCCAGCGCCTGGGCGCGGCTGCTGCGCAGTTGCCGCTGGCTCTCCAGCACCGTGGCCACCCAGGCGCTGGCAGCCTGGTCACGCAGACCTTGGGGGAACTCGATCGAAGCCCTGCCATCGCGCTCGGCCAGCAGGCGCGCCTCGGCGGCGCGGGCGTTGACGTACTGCACCCGCAGCGAACCGACCTGTGCCTGGGCCTGGGTCGGGTCCATGCGCAGCACGACCTGGCCGGCGCTCACCGTGTCGCCGTCACGCACCAGCAACTGCTCGATCACCCCGCCCGTGGGGTGCTGCACGGCCTGTCGGCTACCGGCGACCATCACGCTGCCGCTGACCGGCACGCCTTTGTCCAGCGGCGCCAGCGCGGCCCACAGGAGGAAACCGCCGAAACCTGCCAGCACCAGCCAGCGGCCCACCCGGCCCGGGCGGTGTTCGTCGAGGCTGAGCAGGCTCGCCTCGGTCTTTTGCGTGGAGAGGGCGTGTACGCTCATGGTGTCAGGCTCTTGGCTGGCCGAAGGTGACGCTCAGGCCGATAGGGTTGCGTGTGGAGGATGGCGCGACGGGGGCGGGAGCCGGCCGGGCGGCCCGCTGTGCGTCCTGCAGCACCCGGGCGGTGGGGCCGAAAGCCTGCAACTGGCCGCCCTTGAGCATCAGCAGGTTGTCCAGGCCGGCCAGCAGCGAGGACTTGTGGGTGATCAGGATCAACGTGCGCTTGTGCTCGCGCAGCCTGGCAATGGCCTCGACCAACGCCTGCTCCCCGGCCTCATCGAGATTGGAGTTGGGCTCGTCGAGCACGATCAGCGCCGGCAGCCCATACAACGCCCGCGCCAGGCCGATGCGCTGGCGCTGGCCGCCGGACAGACCCAGCCCGCCCTCCCCCAGCTGCGTGTCATAGCCTCCCGGCAGCTTGAGGATCATGTCGTGCACCCCCGCCAGCTGCGCCGCAGCCACCACCTGCTGGGCATCCACCGGGCCGAGCCGGGCGATGTTGTCGGCGATGCTGCCGGCGAACAGCTGCACGTCCTGGGGCAGGTAGCCGATATGCTGACCCAGTGCGCCACGGTCCCAGACCTTCAGGTCCGCGCCATCCAGGCGAACCTTGCCGCTCGCCGGGGCAACGGCGCCGACCAGCAGCCGCGCCAGGGTCGACTTGCCCGAGCCGGACGGACCGATGATCCCCAGTGACTCCCCCGCCGGCAGTTCGAAGCCCAGGTTGTTCAGGCACAGACGGCTGCTACCCGGCTGCGTCGCCCCCACCTGCTCAAGCGTCAGCTTGCCAAGCGGCGCCGGCAACGGCATGCCCGCCGGACACGGCGGCTGGGCCTGCAGCAGCTCGCTGAGGCGCTGATAGGCCAGGCGCGCACCACTCCATTGGCGCCAGGCACCGATCAACTGGTCGATCGGTGCCAGTACCCGGGCCATGAGGATGGAACCGGCGATCATCATCCCCGGCGTGATCAATTGCTCGATGGCCAGCCATGCGCCCAGGCCGAGCACCAGCGACTGCAGGGCCAGGCGCACGGTCTTGGTCAATGCGGTGACCGCCGCGGTACGCTCGCTGCCCAGGTTCTGCCGGGCCAGGAAGCCATGGTGCAGGCGCGCCCAGCGCTGGCGCACCGGCGCCAGCATGCCCATGGCCTCGATCACCTCGGCGTTGCGCAGGTTGGCGCTGGCTTCCAGACCGGCCTGCTGCGACAACTGCCCGGCCTCGGCGAACGGCGCCTGGGTCAGGCGCTCGTTGACCCAGGCCAGCAGCGTCAGCAGCACCGCCCCCAGCAGTGCCATCAGGCCGAGCCATGGGCTGAACATGAACATCACCAGCAAGTACACCGGGAACCACGGCGCGTCGAAGAACGCGAACAGGGCCTGGCCGGTGGCGAACTGGCGCAGCGCGGTCAGGTCGGCGAGCATCTGCCCCGCGGCGCCCTTGTGCCCGGCCAGGCTGGCCTCATAGGCGGCCTCGAACACCCGTGGATTGAGGTCCATGTCCATGCGCGTGCCCAGGCGGATCACCACCTGGCTGCGCAGCCACTCCAGCAGCCCCATGAAGGCGAACACCCCGAGCACCATGAGGCTGAGCATCAGCAGGGTCATCTCGTTGCGCGACGACAGGACCCGGTCGTAGACCTGCAGCATGTACAGCGCCGGCGCCAGCATCAGCACGTTGATCACCACGGTGAACAGCGCAACGTTGCCAAGCCCGGCCCGACAGGCCCTGAGCGCCCGCAGCACTTCGTTGGCCGCGGCGGGAGCGGTTCGCATTTGTTGGAAACCTCGTAGAAGGCGCCGACCGGTGATTGCATTCGCCCTGTCGTCGCCACAGAATTCGCACCGCCGCAGCCTGGGCCCGGCAAAGACACGGGCTGCGGGGTAAGTGCATCAGATCAGCGAATGGCGGGGTGACCTTCCATTCGCTTTTTCATGCCTGCGCTCAGGCCGCCAGGGCCAGATCCTCCGGCAGCGCCTGCACGCCGACCGCTTCGGCGGCAGCCGCGTGAACCGGGCCGGCAGCCAGGGCCGCACCGATCTCGGCGAAAGTGCTGTTGGTGGACACGCCATAACCGGCCAGCAGGTTGTCCAGCACGCCTTCCAGGGCCGAGGTGTTGCCCTGCATCAGGCCGTAGATCACGCCCTGCACTTCGTTGCCGGCACGCCCGGCGCCCTGCGCGGCATCCAGGTCCAGGCCGTTGAAGCTGACCACGTAGTTGCCCAGGCTGAAGTCGCTGCCGGTGCCGCCACCGAGCACTTCACCCAGGGAGACGTTGTCCAGCGAGCCCCACAGGTAGTGGTTGAGGTTGTCGCCCGGGGCCTTGGACGGGTCGAACACATAGTGCAGACCGTTGGCGCTGTCGCTGTCGGCAATGAAGGCGTAGTCCGAGTTGTTGCGACCGTGGGTGGCGTACTGGTCGCCATCGAAGGTGCCGTTGCTGAAACCGCCGGTGTTGCTGTAGCCATGGCCGGCGGTGACGAAGCCGGCACTCCAGAAGGCCAGGTAGTCATCGACGGTCGAGCTGGCGAAGGCGGCGTCATAGTTAACGGAGATGGTCATAACGGTTCCTCGTTGTTGCACAGTGATGACGAAGGCGCGTTCCGTGCCTTCGCGTCGCCCGGAATGGGCAAACCCGGTTGGTTCAGAAGCGGTATTCGAGCATGCCGCTCAAGGTGCGGCCGCGGGCCAGCGACAGGTTGTTGCCGTCGCCCATGGCCACGAAGTAGGCCTCGTCGGTGGCGTTCTCCAACGACAGGGCCAGGTTCAGGCTGGGGGTCATCCAGTAGCTGGCGTAGAGGTCGTAGACCGTGTACTGCGGCCACTGGGCCTGGTCGATCTGGTTGTAGGTATGGCTCTTGAGGTTCTCGCCGTTGCCTTCGCTGTAGCGCACGCGCATGCCCACATCCAGGGTGCGTTCGAGCAGGCGCATGCCCAGGGTCAGGGCGCCACGGTCGGCGGGCATGTACGAAGCGTTGCCCATGATGTCGCCGCAACTGACGATACTGTTGGTGTCTGCGGCGCCCTCGGCGCGTGAGACGCGCACCGGCAGCATGATGATGCGGCTGCCCACCCGCACCGGGCGCATGACGGTGCCGGCGCTGACCAGACGCTGCGCGCCACCCATGTAGAACTGGTTGGAACAGAACTCGTTGCTGCCGATCATGTGGGTGTAGCTGAGCTGGCCGTAGTAGGCGCCGGCATCGTAGTCCAGGCTGTATTCCACGCCGCGAAAGCGCGTG
This sequence comes from Pseudomonas sp. BW16M2, assembly GCF_014268865.1. Taxonomy (NCBI): domain Bacteria; kingdom Pseudomonadati; phylum Pseudomonadota; class Gammaproteobacteria; order Pseudomonadales; family Pseudomonadaceae; genus Pseudomonas; species Pseudomonas sp. BW16M2. The sequence goes on from NZ_JABWRI010000005.1 coordinate 194,701, forward strand.
GTCTCCAGGTTGTTCTGGTAGGCCGAACGGCCCAGGGCGATGCCTGCCACGCTGCTGCCGGGCAGCGAGACATTGGTGTCGAGGAACGAGAAGTTGTCGATGCGCGTATCGAAGTAGGCGACCTTGGCGCCGAAGCGGTCGCCGTCGCGCAGCAGCGACTCCTTGAAGATGTTCAGCCCCAGCTCCCAGTTGTGCGACTCCTCGGCCTTGAGGAACGGGTTGGGGTAGACCATCTCGGCACTGCCGCCGGCATGCGGGCGGCCGCTCATGAACACTTCGGTCACCGCTGGCGGGCGCCAGCCACGGCCCCAGCGGGTGTAGAGCTGCAACCAGTCCGGCCCGGGCTTGAGCGCGATGCCGAAGGTCGGCGAGAAGCGGCCCTCCTCGGTATCCTCGTCGAAGATCATGTGGGTCTGCTGGCGGGTAAGGCCGACCTCGGTGACGCCCTCGGGGTACATCCAGGTGGTGACGCCGGTCTTGCCGCTCAGGCGATAACGGTCATAGCGCAGCCCGGCATCCAGGGTGAGCCAATCGTCATGCTCGTAGGTGAGCTTGCCGAACAGGCTGGCCATCACCCGCTTGCCCTTGGGGTTGGCGCCCTGCACGTAGGGTAGTGACTCCACCTCGTTGGCCGCGGCGATGCGCTCGGTGCTGGGGCGAAAGCTGTCCTGGAACAACTCGGTGCCGTAGTTGAAGCTCAGGGTATCAGCCTGCCCCAGGTGCCAACGCGAGGTGTTCTGCAGTTGCAGGCCCCAGGTGTCGGTCTGGAAGCGGTCGGTGTAGGCCTCGACACGGTTGCCGGTGGCGGCGCTGGACAGGTTGTCGGCGTTCCAGCGGTCCTGGCGGGTGGTCACGTAGTACAGCTTGGCCTTGAAGTCGATCAGGTCGTTGTCCGGGGTGAAGCTGTAATCCAGCGCGGCATTCTTCGCATTGATGTCGTTGGTGCCGGTGACCCGGTAGTAATAGCGGTTGGCATTGCTGTCGTTGTAGGTCCAGGCGTCCTTGCTGTCGGTGTCGGTCTCGATGTAGCTGAACTGCAGGCGCTGGTCGTCGGCGAAGTTGAGGCCGAGCTTGAACAGCTGTGAGCGGGTCACGCTGTCCATCGCTCCCACTTCGCCATGCAGCCAGCTCTTCCAGGCCTGGCGATTCTCCAGCTTGCCGCGGATCTGCGTGCCCAGGTTGTCGGCGTTCTGCGTACCGCTGCGGTAGTTGCCGAAATGCCGCTCGCTGTGGCCAAGCAGGATATCGCCGGCTTCATTGCCGACGGCGAACAGTGCACTGCCATTGAAGTAGGTGCCGTTGCCCAACTCGCCGATACCGTGGCCGGCGCGCAGGCGACCACCGATCTCCTTGCCCGGAGCGAGCAGGTCACGGGCATCGACGGTGTTGAAGCTGGCGATGCCGCCGATCACCCCGGCACCGCCCATGCCGGCCGAGGTGCCCTTGTCGATCTCGACACCCTGGATGAACTCCGGGTCGATGAACATCACGCCGTTGCGCTGCTGGTGGCCGTTGACGTTGAAGTTCTGGCGCATGCCGTCGATGTTCATGTTGACCCGGCCATAGTCCTGCACGCCGCGGATGTTCACCGACAGTCCGGGGTCACGCTGGTTGACGGCGGTGTACACGCCCGCGGTCTGTTCGAGCAGGTCGGCGGCATGACGAGGGGCGCGCTGCTCGATCTGCTCACGGGTAATGACACTCACCGATCGCGGGGTCTGGTACACCCAATCACCATCGCGCTGCGAATCGACATGGGTCGCGCCCAGCTCCAGCGCCTCGCCGTCCTGGACGATTCGCTCCAGGCCGACCTGGCCGGCGGCACTGAAGCGGTAGCGTACTGGCGTGCCGCGCAGCAGTTGGCGCAGGCCCTCTTCGGCCGGGTAGCTGCCCTGCAGCCCTTCGCTGCGCAGGCCGGCCAGCTTGCGGCTGTCGAAGAACACCTGCACACCGGACTGCTCGGCGTAGGCCAGTACCGCGCTGTCGAGCGACTGGGCCGGAATATCGAAACGCACCAGGTTGCGGCTGGCGGTGCTTGGCAAATCGGCAGCGTGTGCCTGGCCGATCCCCATCGGCAATGCACAACTGCACAGGACCAGGCTGCCGGCCAGGGCGAGGCGGCCCAGAGGGCGCAAGGGTTGTTGTCGTGGCGTGCTCACTGCGGTTGCTCGTCCGTTGTTGGCGTTTTCTAGTAATGAAAATCAATCTCAACAATCAGACGAGCTGCGCAGGAAAAGTCAGTAAATAAAATTGAAAGTATTTTGCCGAAGCCGCATTCAGTACAGCACGGCCAAGCCTGGAAGCTCGATCAGCCGGGCCTTGAGCTCGTCACCGAGCACCGCCGGGGCGGTGCCTAGCTGGTCGAGGCGGAATACGCCGCTGACCTCACGCCGGGCCAGTGCGTCACTGGCAACCACCAGCTGGCCAGCACGGTAGCGATTGAGCCGGGCGACCACCTCGGCGAGCGGCTGGCGCTCGAACACCAGCACGCCGCGCTGCCAGTCCGTGGCCCGTCGCAGGTCGTGCTCCGGCCATGGTCGCACCCCCTTGCTCTGGTCATAGCGCAGGCTATCGCCCTGCTCCAGTAACTGGCTGGCCTGGCCCCGCAACGGCGGCACCTGCAATTCGACTGCAACGCTGTGCTCCAGCATGCCGACCCAGCCCCCCTCACCCGCCGCGCCAACCACGAAGCGTGTACCGAGGGCGCGGCTGGTAGCCCCGGCGTATTCGACCACGAATGGGCGTGCGTCCCGGGACGTGACCGGTGCGGCAGTGAAGATGGCCTCACCGGACAACAGGCGCACGCGGCGTTCTTGATCGTCGAAGGCAAGCTGGACGGCGCTGCGGCTGTCCAGTTCGACCTGGCTGCCATCGGGCAGGGTCACCCGGCGCACCTCGCCGATACCCGTGAGGTAGTCGGCGCGCCAGCCTAGCCAGGCCTGCGGCCCTTGCTGCACGGCCAGCACGGCCAGCAACAGCGCCGCCGCGCTGGCGACAGCCCGGCGCAGCCGAGGTCGCCGTCGCCGCATCGGGCTGCCCTGAAGGGGAGTCGTGGGGCGAGCGCTCGAGACGGCGGGCAAGCTTGCCAATAGCCCAAGGTCAGCCCAGGTGGCCTGGGCGAACCCATAGGCACGGGCGTGCCGGGGATCGCTGGCACACCACTGGTCCAAGGCGTGCTGCTGCGCCGGGCTCAGGGGACCGGCCTGCTGCAGCACCACCCACTCGGCGGCCTGCTCGCGGATGGCTTGCTCGTTCTGGCTGCTCACACGGTTCTCTCGCGATCTGGTTATGTCTGGGCTGACGTCTGAAGCGGCATTTGTCAGTAAACCGTTGGTCATTCGGTTTCCTGCAGGCACTGCATCACATAGGCCAGGGCCTTGGCCAGATGCTTTTGCACCGAGCTGTCCGAGATCCCCAGGTGCCGGGCAACCTCGGCGTGGGTCATGCCCTCCAGGCGGTTGAGGCGAAAGATTTCCCGGGTGCGTTCGGGCAGCTCGCCGAGGATCGCCTGCAGGCGACGCAGGTGCTGCTCGCGCACGGCCTGCTCCTCGAGCCCGGGGCCGTCCTCGACGATCGCCTCGAAGGCCTCGTGGGGCACCGAGTCGGTCTTGCGTCGCTGCTGCTGGCGCACATGATCGATCATCAGGTTGTGCGCGGTGCGGTAGAGGTAGGCCTGGGCGTTTTCGATCGGCTCGTGACGTTGCTGCTCGGCCAGGTGCAGGAAGCTGTCCTGCACCAGGTCGGCCGCCAGCTGCGGGTCGCGCACCTTGCGCGAGAGCAGGCCCTGAAGATTTTTCGCGTGCTTTGTGAACAGCCGCTTGAGGTCGAACTCCGCCACACGCTCTCCATGGGGTGGTCGCAAGGTGGCGGTATGCTACTGGTTATTGAGAATCACTTGCAAGAAACAGCATTACTCGAAGAGTGCATCCAGCGCCTGTTCCAGACGGGTCACGGCAATCACCTGCAACCCGGCGGGCGCTTCCTTCGGCGCGTTGCCCTTGGGCACGATGGCGCGCTTGAAGCCATGCTTGGCCGCCTCTTTCAGGCGCTCCTGGCCACTGGGTACCGGGCGCACCTCGCCCGACAGGCCGATCTCGCCGAACACCAGCAGGCCATGGGCCAGCGGGCGATTGCGCAGGCTCGACATCACCGCGGCCAGCAACGCCAGGTCCGAGGCGGTTTCGAGCACCTTCACGCCGCCAACGACGTTGAGGAACACGTCCTGGTCATGGGTGGGAATACCGCCGTGCCGGTGCAGCACCGCCAGCAGCATGGCCAGGCGGTTCTGGTCCAGGCCCAGGGTCACCCGTCGCGGGTTGGCCAGGTGGCTGTCGTCGACCAGCGCCTGGACCTCCACCAGCATCGGCCGGGTACCTTCCCAGGTGGCCATGACCACGCTGCCCGGCACTTCCTCCTGGGTGCGGTTGAGGAAGATCGCCGAGGGGTTGGAGACTTCCTTCAGACCACGGTCGGTCATGCCGAACACGCCCAGTTCGTTGACCGCACCGAAGCGATTCTTCACCGCGCGCAGCAGGCGCAGACGGCCATCGGACTCGCCCTCGAAATACAACACGGTATCGACCATGTGCTCGAGCACCCGGGGCCCGGCCAGCGAGCCTTCCTTGGTGACGTGGCCGACCAGGAAGATCGCCGTGCCGCTCTGCTTGGCGTAGCGCACCAGCAACGCCGTGCTCTCGCGCACCTGGGCGACACCGCCCGGGGCCGACTGCAACTGCTCGGTGAAGATGGTCTGGATCGAGTCGATGACCATCACCCGCGGCTTTTCCTGGCGCGCGGTAGCGATGATGGTCTCGATGCAGGTTTCAGTCATGACCTTGAGCTGGTCCTGGGGCAGGCCCAAGCGCCGGGAACGCATGGCCACCTGCTGCTGCGACTCCTCGCCGGTGACATACAGCGCCGGCATCTGCGTGGCAATGTTGCACAGGGTCTGCAGGAGGATGGTGGACTTGCCGATCCCCGGATCGCCACCGATCAGCACTACCGAGCCGTCCACCAGGCCACCGCCGAGCACGCGGTCGAGCTCGGTGCTGCTGGTGGTGAAGCGCGGGATCTCCTCGACGCTGACTTCGGCCAGGGTCTTGATCTGCGCCTGCTGCCCGGTCCAGCCGGCACGCCCGCTCGGCGCCGCGGCGCCGCCACTTTCGATCATGGTCTCGACCAGGGTGTTCCAGGCCCCGCAATCACCGCACTGGCCGGCCCATTTGGGGAAGGTCGCGCCGCACTCTGTGCAGCCATACAAGCGCTTGGCCTTGGCCATGGGCGGGTCTCCTGGAAAAAACCGCCATGATAGCCGAACACCGACGTGTCCCGAAGGCCGCGGCAGGCGACCAAACTATTCGCGCTAAACACAGTCTGTAGCTGCGAACGTCACGCATGAAGCGTTTTAGTGGCTTACACTGCGTTTACCTCTCCATTCGTAACAAAGGAATACAGCATGGGCATGCTCAGTGAATTCAAGGCCTTCGCGGTCAAGGGAAATGTCGTCGACATGGCGGTAGGTATCATCATCGGCGCGGCGTTCGGCAAGATCGTCTCTTCCTTTGTCGGCGACGTGATCATGCCCCCCATCGGCCTGCTGATCGGCGGCGTGGACTTCAGCGACCTGGCGATCACGCTCAAGGCCGCCGAGGGCGATGTGCCGGCCGTGGTAATGGCCTATGGCAAGTTTATCCAGACCATCCTCGACTTCATCATCGTCGCCTTCGCCATCTTCATGGGCGTGAAGGTGATCAACCGCCTCAAGCGCGAAGAGGCCGTGGCACCGACCGCACCGCCGGTACCGAGCGCCGAGGAAACCCTGCTGACCGAGATTCGCGACCTGCTCAAGGCGCAGAACCGCCAGCCCTGAAGCACAAAACGACTGGGGCCGCTTTGCGGCGGCCCCAGTGGCGACGATCCAAACAGTGCCGTTATTCCTTACCAGTAGTTCTCCACCGCCACCTGCCCCGGCCGCTTGCTCAGGCTCAGCTGCAGGTCACGCGCCTTGAGCACCTTGCGCGTCTCGTCGATCATTTCTGGGTTGCCGCACAGCATGATCCGAGAGTGCTCCGGCGACAGCGCCAGCCCCGCCGCCTTTTCCAGCTCACCGTTCTCGATCAGCGTGGTGATCCGCGCATTCAAAGCGCCCGGATGCTGCTCTCGGGTCACCACCGGGATGAACTGCAGCTTGCCCGCGAACTCCGCCAGGTAGTCGCGTTGTTCCAGCGCGGCGATCTCGTCCACATACGCCAGCTCCTTCGCCTCGCGCACCGAGTACACCAGCTTGATGTTGTCAAAACGCTCCCAGGCCTCGAAGTCCTGCAGGATCGACATGAACGGCGCAATGCCGGTGCCGGTGGCCAGCAGCCACAGGTCGCGACCACCGACGAAACGGTCGAGGGTCAGGTAGCCGAAGGCCTGGCGGTCGATCAGCAGGGTGTCGCCCTCGCCCAGGCGGCTCAGCTCACTGGTGAACTCGCCCCCCGGCACCACGATGGAGAAGAAGTCGAGGTATTCGTCGTGGGGCGCGCTGACCATGGAATAGGCGCGCCAGGCGACGCTGCCATCGGCCTTGCTCACGCCCAGGCGGGCGAACTGCCCGGCGCGGAAGCGGAATCCGGCATCACGGGTGACACGCAGGGAAAACAGGTTGGGCGTCAGGGGCTGGACGTCGAGCAGGGTCTGGCGGGTAAATTTGTCGGCGCTGGCGGTCATGACGGGCTCCATGGAACAGATGCGCGTAGTGTCGCGCAAAGCAGCGGAGATAAACACCGTCGGTTTGTAAGGTATCGCCTGGGACTGCGCGCAATCAGCTAAGAAAACGCGCCAGCTATAACAAAAAAACCCAGCACAGAGTTAGGAGATTTCCTACACTTCGTTCCGTGCAATGCTGACTTTGGATCCAGCGCGAAGCAAAGGGAGCTTCATCAATGCCACATTGGAACAGTGAAGAACTTCAGCAGATGCTGAATGAGCGACAGCCGAAGCAGTTTTTTGACCGTGCCGTTGCATTGACCAAGCAACTGGGCATGGAGTTTGTCGGCCTTTCGCTGCACCTGCATGTCGCCGCCCGCGGTCCACAAGTGATCCTGTACAACAACTACCCCAGCACCTGGAATGAGCGCTACCAGGCGAAAGACCTCATCAAGATAGACCCGACGGTATCAAAATGCCGCCAAACCACAATGCCGCTGGTCTGGTGCGATGAGTTGTTCAGCGAAGTCCCCCACCTGCGTGAAGCCGCTTCGGCACATGGTATGACCCATGGCTGGAGCCAGTCAGTGCACGACCAGCAGCACAACGAAAGCCAGTTGAGCGTCTCCAGGCCGCTGGGTGTGGTCACCCGTGAGGAACTGTTTGAAAAAAGCGCACAGGTGATGTGGCTGTGCAACACCATGCACGCCGTGCTCGGCGCGCACCACCTGGAGAAGTACAACCCGGTGCCGCAGTTGAGTGACCGCGAACTCGAAGTGCTCAAGTGGTCCGCCGCCGGCAAGACCGCCGCCGATGTGGCGATGATCCTCTCGTTGTCCACCAGCACCGTGAACTTCCACATTCGCAGCGTGATCACCAAGACCAACGCCTCCAACAAAGCCGGCGCCATTGCCATCGCAGCCTTGCGCGGCCTGCTCTGACAGCCCGTCCCCCGCCCAGGCGCAAAGCCCTGTAGAATCACCCGCCGCAAGCCCGCCGCACAGCGCGCCGGGCAGGATTCGCAGCAGAGCCCCACGTCATGCCCCTGTTCAACAGCCCCTTCGCCGACCTCGACCTGATCCGCCAGCCGGCCCAGGCCAACGACCCGCTGCTGGCCTTCGACGCCGCCGACCAGTACCTGCTGGAACACCTGGCCGCCCAGGCGCCGCAGGCGAACTGCAAGGTGCTGGTGCTCAACGACAGCTTCGGCGCCCTGGCCGCGAGCCTTGCGGGGCATGTGCAGGTGAGCAGCAGCGGCGACTCGCACCTGGCGCACCTGGCCCTGGAGAAGAACCTGGCGGGTAACGGCAAGCCGTTCGACAGCGTGCCCTTCATCCCGGCCAGCGAGACCTTCCACGGCCCGTTCGACCGCGTGCTGGTACGCGTGCCCAAGACCCTGGCCCTGCTCGAGGAACAGCTGATCCGCCTGCAGGGACAACTGGCACCCGGCGCCCAGGTGATCGCCGGGGCCATGATCAAGCACCTGCCCCGTGCCGCCGGCGACCTGATGGAGAAGTACATCGGCCCGGTCCAGGCTTCGCTGGCGCAGAAGAAGGCCCGTCTGCTGATTGCCACCGTCGCCGAACGCCCGGCCGCACGCTCCCCCTACCCCAGCCGCTACCGCCTGGACAGCCCGGCCCTGGAACTGGTCAACCACGCCAACGTGTTCTGCCGCGAAGGCCTGGACATCGGTACCCGCGCCTTCCTGCCGCACCTGCCACGGGACCTGGGCCGCGCCCGGATTGCCGATCTGGGCTGCGGCAATGGCGTGCTGGCGATCGCCTGCGCCCTGGCCAACCCGGATGCGCAGTTCACCCTGGTCGACGAGTCGTACATGGCGGTGCAGTCGGCACGGGAGAACTGGCAGGCGGCGCTGGGCGAGCGCGAGGTGACGATCAGGGCTGCGGATGGCCTGGCCGGGCAGGAGAAACAATCGCTGGACGTGGTGCTGTGCAACCCGCCGTTCCACCAGCAGCAGGTGGTCGGCGACTTCCTCGCCTGGCGCATGTTCCAACAGGCCCGGGAGGCGCTGGAGGTCGGTGGCGCGCTGTACATCGTCGGCAACCGCCACCTGGGCTATCACAGCAAGTTGGCGCGGTTGTTCCGAGGGGTCGAGCAGGTGGCGGCGACGCCGAAGTTCGTGGTGCTCAAAGCCCGTAAATAAGCGCCCTCAAGTAAACGAAAAAAGCCCGCTCCTACTGGTACTGTAGGAGCGGGCTTGCCCCGCGATCGGGCTGCAAGGCAGCCCTTGCAACCTAGTGAGTGCTAAGGCCTGCCGCACTCATGAACATGCGCATGCCATAGGCCACCACCCCAAGCGCCGCCACGCTCAGCCCCCAGATCAGCACCAGCCAACCCAGGCGTTGCCACAGCGGCTTCTTCTCTTCGACGCTCATCATGATGCGCTCCTAGTGATAGCCATCTTCATGGGTCACCTTGCCGCGGAACACGTAGTAGCTCCAGTAGGTGTACCCGAGGATGAACGGCAGGATGAACAGCGTGCCCACCAGCATGAAGCCCTGGCTCTGCGGCGGCGCCGCGGCGTCCCAGATGCTGATCGACGGCGGGATGATGTTCGGCCACAGGCTGATGCCCAGCCCGCTGTAGCCCAGGAAGATCAGTACCAGGGTCAGCAGGAACGGCGTGTAATGGGCATTGCGCGCCACTGCCCGCAGCAGGCCGTAGAAGGTCACCAGCACCAGAATCGGCACCGGCATGAACCAGACCAGGTTGGGCATGCTGAACCAGCGCTCGGCGATCTGCGGGTAGGCGATCGGCGTCCACAGGCTGACGATGCCGATCACCGCCAGCAGCACCAGCGCCAGGGGGCGGGCCATGTCGTGCATCTTCTGCTGCAACGGCCCTTCGGTCTTCATGATCAGCCAGGTGCAGCCCAGCAGGGTGTAGGCGACGATCAGGCCCAGGCCACTGAACAGCGTGAACGGCGTCAGCCAGTCCAGGGTGCCGCCTACGAACTTGCGGTCGACCACCTTGAAGCCTTCGATGAAGGCACCCAGGGCCACGCCCTGGAAGAAGGTCGCCACCAGCGAACCCCAGATGAACGCCTTGTCCCAGATGTGGCGTTTATTGGCCCGGGCCTTGAAGCGAAACTCGAAGGCCACGCCACGGAAGATCAGGCCCACCAGCATCAGGATCAACGGCAGGTACAGCGCCTCCAGCACCACCGAGTAGGCCAGCGGGAAGGCGCCAAACAGTGCCGCGCCGCCCAGCACCAGCCAGGTCTCGTTGCCGTCCCATACCGGGGCGACGGTGTTCATCATCACATCACGGTCACGCTCGTCCTGAACGAACGGGAAGAGCATGCCGATTCCCAGGTCGAAACCATCCATCACCACGTACATCATGACGCCGAAGATGATGATCACGGCCCAGATCAGCGGAAGATCGATACCCATCTCAGTTCCCCTTGCTCAGGCTGCTGGACTCGGCCTCATGGCCTTCATCGGCGGCGGACAGCGGCCGCGCCGGCGTGCGTTTCTGGCCAGGGCCACCCGGGGTGTGCTCCTCGCCTTCGCCGGTCTTCGGCCCTTTGCGCACCAGGCGCATCATGTAGCCGATGCCGGTGCCAAACAGGGCGAAGTAGACCACCACGAACATCACCAGGGTGAAGCCCAGCTGCGCGTAGCTATGGTTGGACACCCCATCGGCGGTACGCATCAGCCCATAGACCACCCAGGGCTGGCGGCCGACCTCGGTGGTGAACCAGCCGGCGAGGATGGCGATCAACCCGGACGGGCCCATCCACAAGGTCAGGTAGAGGAACGGACGCGAGCTGTACAGCGTGCCGCGCTTGCGCAGCCACAGGCTCCACAGGCCGACGAAGATCATCAGCATGCCCAGCCCGACCATGATCCGGAACGACCAGAACACGATGGTCGAGTTGGGCCGATCCTCAGGCGGGAACTCCTTCATCGCCGGGACCTGCTTGTCCAGGCTGTGGGTGAGGATCAGGCTGCCGAGCGCCGGGATCTCTATCTTGAAGCGAGTGGTCTCGGCTTTCATGTCAGGGATGCCGAACAGGATCAGCGGGGTCGGCTCGCCGGGCTTGTTCTCCCAGTGGCCTTCGATGGCCGCGATCTTCACCGGCTGGTGCTTGAGGGTGTTCAAACCATGGAAGTCACCGATCACCGCCTGCACCGGCGCGACGATCAATGCCATCCACATGGCCATCGACAGCATCTTGCGCACCGCCGGGTTGTCGCGCCCGCGCAGCAGGTGCCATGCCGCCGAGGCGCCGACGAAGAACGCGGTGGCGACGAAGGCCGCGGTGGCCATGTGCATCAGCCGGTAGGGGAAGGACGGGTTGAAGATCACCGCGAACCAGTCCACCGGGATCACCTGGCCATTGACGATCTCGTAGCCCTGGGGCGTCTGCATCCAGCTGTTGGAGGCGAGGATCCAGAACGTCGACACCAGCGTGCCGAGCGCCACCATGCACGTGGCGAAGAAGTGCAGGCCACGGCCGACACGGTTCCAGCCGAACAGCATGACGCCGAGGAAACCGGCCTCGAGGAAGAAGGCGGTCAAGACCTCGTAGGTGAGCAAGGGACCCGTGATGGAGCCGGCAAAGTCGGAGAACTGGCTCCAGTTGGTGCCGAACTGATAGGCCATGACCAGACCCGAGACCACGCCCATGCCGAAGTTGACGGCGAAGATCTTCGACCAGAAGTGGTAAAGGTCACGGTAGGTATTGTCGCCGGTCTTCAGCCAAAGGCCTTCGAGGACCGCCAGGTAGCTCGCCAGGCCAATGGTGATGGCCGGGAACAGGATGTGAAAGGACACGGTAAAGGCAAACTGGATTCGGGCGAGCTCTAAGGCTTCCAATCCGAACATGGTGCTTCCTCTTCAGGTAATCCGGCGACCGGGCTCATGGCCTGTCGCCCACTGCCCCCACGGGTATCGAGTGCGGCGCGTTGGAATTGTTCTGTTCGATCGCGGGGATTCCGGCCCAAGGGCCAAGATCGTTGCATCTGGAACGATTGATCCAGGTCAACGACTGAATGGAAGCATAGTCCCGAATGACCCATCCGGATGTGTGGTTGATTGCCGCGTGACCGGTTGCCTCACCCTCTTTTTTTGCGTGTGGAAAGTTGATCCACACGGCTTTCAGCAACTATTTGTTACAAACAGATGTTACTCTTCTGGCCCCTCTATCTCCGAGGCTGCAGGCTCCCCGATGTCCGATTCCGCCCCGCAATTGCTGCGCCATCACCGCCCCTTCCTCGCCTTCTGGCTGGCCCGCGTATTCACCGCCAGCGGCTTCCAGATGCTCACCGTGGCCATCGGCTGGCACCTCTACCAGCTCACCGGCAATGTGCTCGACCTGGGCCTGGTCGGGCTGGTCGAGTTCGCCCCGCGGGTGCTGTTCATGCTGCACACCGGGCATGTCGCCGACCGCTATGACCGGCGCAAGGTCGCCGCCCTGTGCCAGACCCTGCAGGCGCTGATCGCCCTGGCGCTGGCCGTGGGCAGCTTTACCGACAACGTCAGCCGAGAGCTGATCTTCGTGCTGGCCTTCCTGCTGGGTGCCGCCCGCTCGTTCGAGATGCCGGCCACCCAGGCCTTGCTGCCCAACGTGGTACCACCCGGGCTGTTCCCGCGTGCGGTGGCGGCCTCTGCTTCGGCGTCCCAGGCGGCGACCATCGTCGCCCCGGCGGTGGGCGGCCTGCTCTACGCCCTCGGCAGTACCTGGGTGTACGGTCCGACCGTAGCCCTCTATCTCATCGCCTGCCTTTTGACCCTGAGCCTCGATGCCCGTCGTCAACAGCCGCAGCCAGGCAGGGCCAACCTCGACTCGCTGCTGGCCGGGATCCGCTTCATCCGCAGTCGCCCGGATATCCTCGGCGCGATCTCGCTGGACCTGTTCGCCGTGCTGCTCGGTGGCGCCACCGCGCTGCTGCCGGTGTTCGCCAAGGACATCCTGCTCACCGGCGCCTGGGGCCTGGGCTTGTTGCGCTCGGCGCCCGCCGTCGGGGCATTGCTGATGTCGTTGTGGCTGGCGCGCTTTCCGGTGGAACGCAAGGTGGGTCTGACCATGTTCACCGCAGTGGGCATATTTGGCGTCGCGACCATCGCTTTCGGCCTGTCCACTTCGTTCTGGTTCTCCCTGGCGGTACTGGTGGTGCTGGGCGCGGCGGACATGATCAGCATGGTCATCCGCAGCGCCTTCGTGCAACTGGAGACGCCGGACGAGATGCGTGGCCGGGTCAGCGCGGTGAACGGGCTGTTCATCGGTGCCTCGAACCAGCTCGGCGAGTTCGAGTCGGGTGTTACCGCGCACTGGTTTGGCACAGTACCAGCGGTGGTGCTCGGCGGCGTGAGCACGCTGGTGGTGACCGGGGTGTGGATGAAGCTGTTCCCGACGCTGACCCATCGGGACCGTATGCATAACGGCTGATCGGTTGCCTGTGCCGGCCTCTTCGCGGGTAAACCCGCTCCCACAGGGATCGCGCCGCCCTCAGGCCCAGTGAAAAATCTGTGGGAGCGGGCTTGCCCGCGAAAGGGCCGGCACAGGCTGGAGAAAACCCTCTCCCCAATGGCCATAGGCCCCCGCCATCCATGCTGGTATGATGCGCGGCTTTTTTCCGCCCCACACAAAAGCACGGTATCCGGTACGGTCTGTGCTTTGCTGTTGGGGTCGATACATTCACGGCGCGAGGGCGCCCGGGGAGCAGGCATGCTGGAAAGGCTGTTTCAACTAAAAGCACACGACACCAATGTGCGCACCGAGATTCTCGCGGGCGTCACCACCTTCCTGGCCATGGCCTACATCCTGTTCGTCAACCCGAGCATCCTCGGCGAGACCGGCATGGACAAGGGCGCGCTGTTCGTCGCCACGTGCCTGGCCGCGGCCATCGGCTCGGTGACCATGGGCATCATCGCCAACTACCCGATCGCCCTGGCGCCGGGCATGGGCCTGAACGCCTTCTTCACCTACACCGTGGTCCTGCACATGGGCCACACCTGGCAGGTGGCGCTGGGCGCGGTGTTCCTCTCGGCGGTGCTGTTCTTCCTGCTGTCGATCTTCCGCATCCGCGAGTGGATCGTGAACAGCATCCCGCTGCCGTTGCGCTCGGCCATCGCAGCCGGCATCGGCCTGTTCCTGGCGCTGATCGCCCTGCATAACGCAGGTATCGTCGTCGATAACCCGGCCACCCTGGTGGGCCTGGGCGACCTCAGCAAACCAGCGCCGATCCTCGCCACCCTGGGCTTCTTCCTGATTGTCGCCCTCGAGTCGCTGAAGGTCCGCGGCGCGGTGCTGATCGGCATCCTGGCGGTGACCGTGGCCTCGATCGCGATGGGCGTCACCCCGTTCGGCGGCGTGGTCTCGATGCCGCCGTCGCTGGCCCCGACCTTCCTGCAGCTGGACATCGCCGGCGCCCTCGACGTCGGCCTGATCAGCGTGATCTTCGCCTTCCTGTTCGTCGACCTGTTCGACAACTCCGGCACCCTGATCGGCGTGGCCAAGCGCGCCGGCCTGATGGGCAAGGACGGCCACATGCCGAAGATGGGCCGCGCCCTGATCGCCGACAGTACCGCCGCCATGGCCGGTTCCCTGCTGGGCACCTCGACCACCACCAGCTACATCGAGTCGGCGGCGGGCGTGAGCGCGGGCGGGCGCACCGGCCTGACCGCCATCGTGGTCGCCGTGCTGTTCCTGCTGGCGCTGTTCTTCGCCCCGCTGGCCGGCAGCGTGCCGGCCTTCGCCACCGCGCCGGCCCTGCTGTTCGTCGCCGTGCTGATGGCCTCGGGCCTGGCCGAGATCAACTGGGACGACGTCACCGAAGCCGCGCCGGTGGTGGTGACCGCCCTGGCCATGCCGCTGACCTACTCGATCGCCAACGGCATCGCCTTCGGCTTCATCGCCTGGACCGCCATCAAACTGATCTCCGGCCGTCACCGTGACCTGAACCCGGCGCTGGTGATCCTGTCGATCCTGTTCGTCATCAAGCTGGGCTGGTTCCCCGCATGAGTGCTGTCCTGGATCCTTCCCAATACGACGCGCAGCTGGCGGCCAAGGCCGCCCGTCTGCGCGAGCTGCTGGCACCGTTTGGCGCGCCGGAGCCGGCGCTGTTCGACTCGCCGCGCGAGCACTATCGCCTGCGCGCCGAGTTCCGTCTGTGGCGCGAAGGCGGTCAACGTCACTACGCGATGTTCGCCCCGGGCGAGAAGCACAAGGCGATCCTGATCGACGACTTCCCCATCGCCAGCGAACGCATCAATGAACTGATGCCACGCCTGAAGGCCGCCTGGCAGGGCAACGAAGCACTCGACAATCGCCTGTTCCAGGTCGAGTTCCTCACCACCCTGGCCGGTGACGCGATGGTCACCCTGTGCTATCACCGTCCGCTGGACGAAGCCTGGGAAGCGGCCGCGCAGCAACTGGCCAGCGACCTGAACGTCAGCGTGATCGGCCGTTCCAAGGGCAAGCGCGTGGTGATCGGCCGCGACTACGCCGTGGAAAAACTCGACATCGCCGGGCACACCTTCAGCTATCGCCAGCCCGAAGGCGCCTTCACCCAGCCCAACGGCGCGGTGAACCAGAAGATGCTCGGCTGGGCCTTCGAGGCCATGGGCGAGCGCCAGGACGACCTGCTGGAGCTGTACTGCGGCAACGGCAACTTCACCCTGCCGCTGGCGACCCGCGCGCGCCAGGTGCTGGCCACCGAGATCAGCAAGACCTCGGTCAACGCCGCCCTGCACAACCTCGACGAGAACGGCGTGGACAACGTGCGCCTGGTGCGCCTGTCGGCCGAGGAGCTGACCCAGGCGCTGAACGAGGTCCGCCCGTTCCGCCGCCTGGAAGGCATCGACCTGAAAAGCTACGACTTCGGCACCGTGTTCGTCGACCCGCCACGCGCTGGCATGGACCCGGACACCTGCGAGCTGACCCGCCGCTTCGAGCGCATCCTGTACATCTCGTGCAACCCGGAAACCCTGGCGCAGAACATCGCCCAGCTGCAAGATACCCACCGTATCGAACGCTGTGCGCTGTTCGACCAGTTCCCGTACACCCATCACATGGAAAGCGGGGTGCTGCTGGTTCGGCGCTGATCCGCGCTGCAGTGGGGCCTCCCCGGCCCCACCGCACGCAGCCAGGAGTGTTGATGGACCAGCTTAGTGCCATGCAAACCTTCCGCCGGGTCGTCGACCTCGGCAGCTTCAGCGCCGCCGCCAGCCAGGCGGGCGTGTCGCACACCGTACTGTCACGCCAGGTGAAGCAACTCGAACGCCACCTCGGCACGCAGTTGCTCACCCGCACCACCCGCCGCCTGCACCTGACCGAGGCCGGCGCACTCTTCTATCGCCACTGCGTGCAGATCCTCGAGCAGATGCAGGCCATGACCCTCGAGCTCTCCGAACATCAGCAACAGCCCAGCGGCACGCTGCGCCTGGGCGTGGCCACGGCGTTCGGCGAGCTGGAGCTGGGACACTGGTTGCCGGACTTCGTCGAGCGCCACCCGCTGCTGCAGATCGAACTGCACTGCAGCGATCGCTTCGTCGACCTGCTGGAGGAGGAAATCGATGTGTGCCTGCGGGTCACCGACCACCTGCCGGACTCCAGCCTGGTGGCACGCCGGCTGGCGAGCAGCGAGGTGTTGCTGGTGGCCGCCCCGGGGTACTTCGAGCGCCATGGCGTCCCGTCCGACCCCGATGAACTGGCCAGCCATGCCCTGCTCGGCTACAGCCAGCTGCTGCACCCGCAACGCCTGCAACTCACCGGCGCCTGCGGGGAACAGCGCGACATCCTCATGCCCCGACGCCTGAGCGCCAATTCACCCATGGCCCTGCGCGCCGCCGCCATCGGTGGCCTGGGCATCGCCAGCTTCGACCGTTTTATCGTGCACGATGCGCTGCAGGACGGGCGGCTGGTGTCGGTGCTGGAGGACTGGAGTCTGCCAGCCCGCAGCCTGTACGCGGTTTATCCACAGAGCCGCTACCTGGCGCCCAAAGTGCGGGCATTGGTGGGTTACGTGCAGGCCTACTACGCGCAAACCAGATGGTGATTTGTGCAATTCGAGCACAAGTTATGGCCAGCTTTGCACGTATTTGTGCGCTGGCTGTTTGATTAGCCTTCATTGCACAGTCATTCAATGAAGGAGATCCACCATGAAAGCAGTCATTGCGGGCTTGATGCTCGGCACCTTGGCCGTCGGCGTCCATGCAGCGGAAAAAACCATTTCGGTCACTGACAGCGCGGCGTTGAAGTGGCAGGACGTACCCAATACCAAAGGCGCCGTCAGCTATGCCAATGTCGAGGGCGATATCTTCGGCAAGGGGCCTTATTCGGCCTATGTGAAGTTCAGGAAAGGTACCGACAACGGGCTGCATCAGCACAGCCAGACGCTACCGACGGTTGTGCTGAGTGGAACTTTCTATGCGGTGATCGATGGCAAGCGCACCGAGTATCCGGCGGGTTCCTACTACAAGTTGCCGGCTGACCTGGTGCATGAAAGCGGCTGTACCGCTGCAGCTGATTGCGTGTTGTTCCAGTATCAGGGCGATGCTTTTGACCTGAAACCTGCAAAAGGCTGAAGCACAGGGGCTGCTTTGCAGCCCCAACCCCATCAAAAGTCGAAGAACACCGTCTCCCCTTCCCCCTGAATCCGGATATCGAACCGATACGCCGTCTTCCCATCCACCTCGCAACGTCTGGCAATCAGCGTCTCGCGCCGCTGTGGCTGCTCGATGAGGTTGAGCACCGGGCATCTGGCGTTCGCCTCGCCCTCGTCATCGAAGTACAGGCGCGTATGCAGGTGAATGTTGATCCCCCGGGCAAACAGGCTGATGTTGATGTGCGGCGCCATCGGCACGCCCGCGGCATTGTTCACCACACCCGGCTTGACCGTGTGCAGCGTCCATTCGCCGGCATCGAAGGTGGTCGCGGTGCGGCCGAAGCTGTTGAAGGCATTCTCGTGGTTGAACTCATCCTGGTAGCGGCCATTGGCATCGGCCTGCCAGACCTCCAGGAAAGAGTCGCGCACCAGGTGGCCGTTGCCGTCGTACACCTGGCCGATCAGCAGGATGTGCTCACCGGGGACGTCCGGTTTGGCCAGGCGGTTCCAGATTTCCTGGTCGCGGGTCGGGTTGCCCGCCGCCTCAAGGGCCAGGCCGATGTGCACGTAGGGGCCGGCGGTCTGCGAAGGGGTTTCCGGCAGCAGTTCGATAGCCATGACGGCCTCCTCAGCGGTTTTCGAAGTGGGTCTGGCGCTGGCCGCGCAGGACGATGTCGAAGCGGTAGGCCAGGCAATCCATGGGGTTGGCATGGCCCATGTCGAGCCTGGCGATCAGCCGCTGGACCGCCTCGGGGTTGGCGATCGACTTGACGATCGGGCACAGCGGAATCAGCGGATCGCCTTCGAAGTACAACTGGGTGATCAGCTTGGTGGCGATAGACGGACCGCTGATGGAGAAGTGGATATGCGCCGGGCGCCAGTCGTTGGGGCCGTTGCGCCATGGGTACGGACCGGGCTTGATGGTGCGGAAGCTGTAGTAGCCGTCGCGGTCGGTCAGGCAACGGCCGACACCGCCGAAGTTCGGGTCCAGCGGGGCCAGGTAGCGGTCGTTCTTGTGCCGGTAGCGGCCGCCGGCATTGGCCTGCCACATCTCGACCAGGGTGTTGGGCACCGGTCTGCCGTACTGGTCGACAACACGACCGGCGACGATGATGCGCTCGCCGATCGGCAGGCCGCCGTGGTTGAAGTTGAGCAGCAGGTCGTGGTCGTGCTCGCCGAAGCGCAGATGGGAAAAGTCCGGGCCGGTACTTTCGCTGATCGACTGCGGGATGCTGACCAGCGCCTGGCGCGGCGAGCGCGCCACCGAGGTCTTGTAGTCGGGGGTGAAGGCCTTGGGGTGCCAGTTGCGATCACGGATCACGAAGCGGCTGGTGTCCTGGGCGGGCATGCCGGTTTCCTCTCTTGGAATTGTCGAACGCCTGGGCGTGGCAGGCGGACTTGCAGTTTCCGGCAGGCCAATCGGGATGAATATTGAATTCAGCGGTCTTAGCCATAACCATTTGGTTATGCATCAGCGACCGAGGCGACGCCGGGGGCAGCGCTGAACTAATCTTTGACTTCATGTTTCACAAACCGGAGAGCTCTACATGGAATGGCGAAAAGGTCGACGCAGCGACAACGTGGTCGATGCCCGCGGCGAAGGGGGCGGCGGCGGCATGCGCTTCGGCGGCGGCAAGGGCCTGGGGCTCGGCGCCATCCTGCTGATCGTCGGCATCGGCTGGCTCACCGGGCAGGACCCGTTGCAGATCCTCGGCCAGCTGGCCGGGCAGATGGAGCAGCAGCAGACCGCTCCGGTCAACGTCGACGGCAAGGCGCCGCCGGCCAACGACGAGCAGGCCGAGTTCGTCGCCTCGATCCTCGGCGACACCGAGGACACCTGGAAGGCGCTGTTCGCCCAGGCCGGCAAGCAGTACCGCGATCCCAAGCTGGTGCTGTTCAGTGGCCAGGTCAATTCCGCCTGCGGCTTCGCCTCGTCGGCGGTCGGGCCGTTCTACTGCCCGGGTGATCAGCGCGTGTACCTGGACATGACCTTCTTCCGTGAAATGGAAACCCGCTTCAAGGCTGCCGGCGATTTCGCCCAGGCCTACGTGATCGCCCACGAAATCGGCCACCACGTGCAGACCCTGCTCGGCGTCTCGGCCAAGGTCGACGCCGCGCGCCGCAATGGCCAGCGCATGGAAGGCGACAACGGCCTGCTGGTGCGCCAGGAACTGCAGGCCGACTGTCTGGCCGGGGTCTGGGCCTACCAGGCGCAGAAACGCCTGAACTGGCTGGAGCCGGGGGATGTGGAAGAGGCGCTGAACGCCGCCAATGCCATCGGTGACGATCGCCTGCAGCAGCAGGGGCAAGGCCGGGTGGTGCCCGACTCGTTCACCCACGGCACGTCGCAACAGCGCGTGCGCTGGTTCAAGGCCGGGTTTTCCAGTGGCGACGTGAACCAGTGCGATACCTTCAGCGCGCGCAGTCTTTGAGATCGCCATCACCACAATGCGCGCCTGCAGGTGCGCATTGCGGGCGCACCCGCGATTGACCACATCAAAAACACAAACGTATTCAACAAGTTACAAATTTGCTGAAAAAGCGTTTCAGCTTCTCCCCGCTTTGCCGATAAGTCCTACACAAATCTGCGGGCTATCTGACAACAACAACGCCCAGCTTTTGAGATCAAGTGAGCGAAATCATTCTCTGGGAGAGCGTGCATGAACAGTTGGTTCGCCAATATCAGCGTCAACCTCAAACTCGGCCTGGGCTTCGGCCTGGTCCTGGTCCTGACCGGCCTGCTGGCCCTGACCGGCTGGAACAGCCTGGGCAGCCTCATCGACCGCAGCAACTGGATGAGCGACATCACCCAGCTCAACAGTGACCTGACCAACCTGCGCGTGGCCCGCCTGCAGTGGATGCTGACCAACGGCGACGACGCCTCGGCGGCCAACGTCCAGGCCAAGCTCGACGCCTTCGGCAGCCAGCAGCAGCACCTGGTCAACACCTTCAAGAGCCCCGAGAACCTCAAGCTGCTGCGCGAGCAGGGCCAGAGCATCAGCGAATACCGGATCTCGCTGGAAAAGATGCGCCAGGGCTACAAGACCACCCTCGCTGCCCGTGAATCGATGAACCAGGCCGCGGCCCGCGCCAATGACGCCATCGAGGCGATCAGCAGCGCCGTGCTGTCCAGCTCCGAGAGCGATGCCAGCCGCCTGGCCCAGTACCTGCTGATCAGCAAGGCCAAGCAGCAACTGGTGCAAGTGCGCCTGGATGTACGTAGCTACATCGCCGACCTGACCAGCGAAGCCGAGCAGGCCGCCCTGCGCCAGCTGGAAAACGCCCTGAATGAAATCGACAGCCTCAAGCGTCAGCTGCCGGGCGAAGCCTCGCGCATCCAGCAGTTCGAAAGCGCCGTGCTGGCCTACCGCGACGCCGTGCGCCAGTTCCGCGACGCCACCGCCGCCATCGGCGTGGCCCGTGCTGAAATGACCGTGCAGGGCGCCGACATCGTCAAGCGCAGCGACGAGCTGTACAAGATCCAGATCGAACGCCGTGACGACGAAAGCGTCCAGGCCCGCAGCCTGCAGACCACCGCCACCCTGCTGGCGCTGCTGGTCGGCGTGCTCGCCGCATTCATCATCACCCGCCAGATCACCCGCCCGCTGCGCGAGACCATGGACGTGGTCAACCGCATCGCCAGCGGCGACCTCACCCAGGAACTGCGCGTCACCCGTCGCGACGAACTGGGCGCCCTGCAGCAGGGCATCGCCCGCATGGGCACCACCCTGCGCGACCTGATCACCGGCATCCGCGACGGCGTCACCCAGATCGCCAGCGCCGCCGAGGAGCTGTCGGCAGTGACCGAGCAGACCAGCGCCGGCGCCAACAGCCAGAAGGTCGAGACCGACCAGGTGGCCACCGCCATGCACGAGATGGCCGCCACCGTCCAGGAGGTCGCGCGCAACGCCGAGCAGGCCTCCCACGCGGCGACCAACGCCGACGACGAAGCCCGTGTCGGCGACAAGGTGGTCGGTGAAGCCATCAGCCAGATCGAACGCCTGGCCCACGAAGTGCACCGCTCCACCGAGGCGATGACCCTGCTGCAGCAGGAAAGCCAGAAGATCGGCAGCGTCATGGACGTGATCAAGTCGGTGGCCGAGCAGACCAACCTGCTGGCGCTCAACGCCGCCATCGAGGCGGCCCGCGCCGGCGAGGCCGGTCGTGGCTTCGCCGTGGTGGCCGACGAGGTCCGTGGCCTGGCCCAGCGCACCCAGCAGTCCACCGAAGAGATCGAAGGCCTGATTGCCAGCCTGCAGCACGGCACCCAGCAGGTGGCCGAAGTGATGAACGGCAGCCGCAGCCTGACCGACAGCAGCGTCGAGCTGGCGCGCAAGGCCGGTGGCTCGCTGGAGAGCATCACCCGCACGGTGTCGAACATCCAGTCGATGAACCAGCAGATCGCCGCCGCCGCCGAGCAGCAGAGCGCCGTGGCCGAAGAGATCAGCCGCAGCATCCTCAACGTGCGCGACGTGTCGGAGCAGACCGCCGCAGCCAGCGACGAGACCGCCGCCTCCAGCGTCGAGCTGGCGCGCCTGGGTGGTCACCTGCAGACCCTGGTCAGCCAGTTCCGCGTCTGACCCTGTAACGCATCGCGGGGCAAGCCCGCTCCCACCAATCGTGGGAGCGGGCTTGCCCCGCGATCATTTCACCCCAGCCTTACTTGACGATCATCCCCACCCCACGCCCACGCGGATCGGAAGCGGTCTCCAGCTTCTCCCCGGTGACCCGGATCGCCTGGATATCGCCCATCTCCCAGCCCTGGTCTTCCAGCACGTAGCCCATCTTCTTCAGATCGTCCGCCACCTTGCCGGTAAGCGGCGCATAGCTGTCGAAGTAGATCGTGTCCTTGGGCAGCAACTGGTGATGCACACGTTGCGCCGCCACCGCCTTCTCCAGCGGCATGCCGTAGTCATACAGGTTGTTCATCACCTGGAAGATCGAGGTGAAGATCCGCGAACCACCCGGCGTGCCCAGCACCAGGGCCACCTTGCCATCGCGGGTCACCAGGCTCGGGCTCATGGACGAGAGCATGCGCTTGCCCGGCGCGATGGCGTTGGCATCGCCGCCGACCACGCCAAAGGCATTGGCCGCCCCCGGTTTGGCGCTGAAATCGTCCATCTCGTCGTTGAGCAGGAAGCCCGCGCCCTTGACCACCACGCCACTGCCGTAGTCGAGGTTGAGGGTGTAGGTGTTGCTCACCGCGTTGCCCTGCTTGTCGACGATGGAGAAGTGCGTGGTCTGGTGCGGCTCCAGACCCGGCTTGACCTTGTCGGTTTCGGAGATCGCAGCCGGGTTGACCTGGGCGGCGCGCTTGGCCAGGTAGTCCTTGGCCACCAGCTGGTCGACCGGGACCTTGGTGAACGCCGGGTCACCGAGGTAGTCGGCGCGGTCGGCGAACACGCGTTTCTCGATCTCGGCCAGCAGGTGGATGTACTTGGCCGAGTTGTGCTCGACGCCCTTGAAGTCCGCGGCGCGGTCTTCCTTGATGCCCAGCAGCTGGGCCAGGGCGACACCGCCGGAGCTTGGCGGCGGCGCGGTGTAGACCACATTGCCGCGCCAGCCGATGGCGATCGGGTCGCGCCACACGGCCTTGTAGTCCTTGAGGTCGTCCTTGCTGATCAGGCCCTTGTCAGCCTGCATCTGCGCCACCAGCAGGTCGGCGGTCTTGCCCTGGTAGAACTCGCTGACGCCCTTGTCGGCAATGCGCTCGAGGGTCTGCGCCAGTTCCGGCTGCTTGAACAGCTCGCCGACCTTCATGTGGCCGAAGTAGTCGTTGAAGTTGGTGGCGGTCTTGAACAGGCCCTGGGCGTCGTCGCGGTACTGGTACTGCTTCTGGGCAATCTTGAAGCCGTTCTGCGCGTAGCCGATGGCCGGTGTCAGCAGCTCGCTCCACTTGAGCTTGCCGAACTTCTGATGCGCCTCCCACAGCCCCATCACCGTGCCCGGCACGCCGGCGGCGCGTACGCCGACCAGGCTGAGGGTCTCGATCACCTCACCCTTGTCGTCCAGGTACATGGTCTTGGTCGCGGCCTTGGGCGCCACTTCGCGGTAGTCGAGGAAATAGGGTTTGCCATCGACGAACAGGGTCATGAAGCCGCCGCCGCCGATATTGCCGGCCTCGGGGTAGGTCACGGCCAGGGTGAAGGCGGTGGCGACGGCGGCGTCCACCGCGTTGCCACCCTTCTTGAGGATATCGGCGGCCACCTGTGCGCCATATTGATCAGGCGCGGCCACCGCGCCGCCTTCCAGCGTCACGGCAAAGGCGGAGGAACAGCTCAGGATCGCGACCCCGAGGGCCAGCGGCTGGAACATGACGATACGCATGCGCACTTCCTTGGTGTTGTTTTTGTTGATCAGTCATTAAGGCCGAAGCCCTCCGACTAAGCAAACACCATTGCAGGATCGCGCCGCCGATGGGCAGACGCTGTCGCGTTCAGGCAACTCAGCAGGCGTAGGCGGCCAGCTTCTTCTGGATGAAATCGAGGAAACACTGGATGCGCAGGGCCAGCTGGGTGTTGCGGTAGTAGACCGCGTGGATCGGCTGGCGATAGCCGTTGTTGTGCTCGCCGAGCAGCACCTGCAGGCGGCCGGCGCGGATGTCCTCGTGGGTCATGAAGTGCGACAGGCTGACGATGCCTTCACCAGCGATGGCCAGCTGGCGCAGGGTTTCGCCACTGGAGGCGAGCAGCTGCGGACGGATCACCCAATGGTCGCCCTGGGCGTGGCGCAACGGCCAGCGGTTGAGCGATTCCAGGGTGCTGAAGCCGAGCAGGCAATGTTGGTCGAGATCCTCGACCCTGTGCGGCGTGCCGTGCTGCGCCAGGTAATCGGGGCTGGCGAGGACCTGCACCGGGCTGCAGCCCAGCGAGCGGGCATGCAGGCTGGAGTCGGACAGCTCGCCGATGCGGATGGCCACGTCGGTGCTCTGCTCCAGCAGGTCGATGATCAGGTCGTCGGTGTTCAACTCCAGCTCGATGCCAGGGTATTGCCGGCGGAACTCGCCGATCCACGGTAGGATCGCATGCAGCATGAACGGCGCAGCGGCGTTGATGCGCAAGCGCCCGGACGGGGTCTGGCGGTTCATTGACAGGCGCTCTTCCATGTCGTCCATCTGCTCGAGGATCAGCCGCGCGCGCTCGAGGAAGAAGCGCCCTTCCTCGGTCAGGTCCATGCGCCGGGTGGTGCGGTTGACCAAGGTGGTGCCCAGCTTGCCCTCCAGCCGCGACAGGGTGCGGCTGACGGCCGACGGGGTCTGGCCGATCTGCTCGGCGGCGGCGGAGATCGAACCGCTGTCGATGACGGCGACGAAGACCTGGAGTTCTTCGGAGCGAGTTTTCACACGAAAGGACCTGTTTGGAGAATGCCGTGATTGATAGCTGCTGGGCCAGGCATGCGCAAGCAGTTAGTCCATCGCGCGGCCCAAGGCTTCGTGGGAGCGGGCTTGCCCCGCGATGGGCCGCGACTCAATGGGCCTTGCCGAACACCCGATCCAGGTGCTGCTCGTACGCCGCCAACGCCGCCGGCACATCCGGCCGCTTCATCACATCGACGGCGAGAAAGGTCGGCAACCCGCTCATGCCGAGGAACTGGTTGGCCTTGTGGAACGGGAAGTACACCGCATCCACGCCCTTGCCTTCGAAGAAGTCGCTCGGGTCATCGAACGCCTGCTGCGGCGCGTTCCAGGTCAGCGACAGCATGTACTGCTTGCCCTGGACCAGACCACCGCTGCCGTACTTCTGCGAGGCATCGGAGCGGGTACGGCCGTCGTTGGCGTACAGGCTGCCGTGGCCGGCGGTGAACACCTCGTCGATGTACTTCTTTACCGTCCAAGGCGCGCCCATCCACCAACCGGGCATCTGGTAGATCACCACGTCGGCCCAGAGGAATTTCTCCACCTCGGCCTGGACGTCGTAGCCGCCGTCGATGAAGGTCTCCCGCACATCGAAGCCGGCACGATCCAGGTGGCCCAACGCGGCGTCGTGCAGGGTCTGGTTGAGGCGGCCGTCGGAGTGGGCGAAGCGTTTGCTACCGTTGAGCAGGAGGATCTTTTTCATGGGAGGGTAAGCCCTGTAAGTGAAGTTGCCGGCAGGTTAGGCACTCACGGGGCGGGGAAACAGCGGGTTCAGGGCAAAATACATTTGCCTGCGAATCACGAATGGTAAACATATTGTTGATTTAGAATTTGCTCACCCTCCTCACTTACCGAGATCTCCCATGAGCGAGCAACACGCCTTCATCCTCAAAGCCAAGACCCGCCCGGAACAGGCCGAAGCCTTCGAACAACTGTTCCGTCCCTACGTCGAACCCAGCCGCCAGGAGCCGGGCTGCATCGAGTACCACATGCTGCGCGACAAGGAAGACCCGAGCCTGTTCGTGTTCTTCGAGGTCTGGGCGAGCAAGGCGGCCCTGGACGTGCACTCGGCGCTGCCGCACATGGCCGCGTTCTTCGAAAAGCGCATGGATTACCTGGAGCGCGACTTTGATATCCAGATGATCGACATGCTCAGCGCTTCGTCTGCTAACCGCTGATCAACAAGTGCGTGCCCAGTAGCGCCAGGCCGATGAAAAAGCAGCGTTTGAACAGCGCTGCGCTGATCCGCCCGCGCAGCCACTGGCCGGCAAACATGCCCAGCAAGGCGGGCGCCAGCATCAGCAACGAAGCGCCCAAGGCCTGGCCACCCAAGGCATCCTGACCGGCCAGACCGACCGCCAGCGCCAGGGTCGAGACGGTGAATGACAGCCCCAATGCCTGGACCATCTCCTCACGGCTCAGGCCAAGACCTTGCAAATAGGGCACTGCGGGCATCACGAACACCCCGGTGGCCGCCGTCACCACGCCCGTCAGCAACCCACAGGCGGGGCCCAGCCAGCGTTCCCGCTCAGGCGCCACCCGCAAGCCCGGGCCGGCCAGGCCGTAAAGGGCGTAGATCAGCAACGCAGCGCCCAAGCCATGGGCTGCCCACGGGCCACTGTCGATACCTGACCAGGCGCTGCCCAACAGGGTGCCGATGAAGATCATCGACAACATCCCTCCCAGGCGCCGCAGCAGCGCCAGCAAGTGACCGCCTGCCGCCAGCTGCCACAGGTTGGTCACGGTCGACGGCACGATCAGCAGCGCCGCTGCCTGCGCCGGAGACATAGCCAGGCCCAGCAAGCCCATGGCAATGGTAGGCAGCCCCAGGCCGATCACCCCCTTGACCGCGCCAGCCAGGAAGAAGGTCATGATCACCAGCATTGAAATTGCGGGCCCGATACTCTGATAAAACGCCAGGAAGGTATTCATGGCGTCATCCTGCCGTGCGGCCAGCGCGCTGAAAATCTGCCATATACTCAGGCAGACTCTTTCCAGGACAGAGGCAGATGCATTTCGACCTGATCGATCTCAAGCTGTTCCAGCATACCCTCGAGAGCGGCAACATCACCGAAGGTGCCCGACGCAGTCACCTGTCGCTGCCAGCGGCCAGTGCCCGCATTCGCGCCATGGAAGCTTCATTGGGCATCCCCCTGCTCACCCGCAATCGCCGCGGTGTACAGCCCACACCCGCCGGCCAGGCGCTCCTGCAGCATGCGCGGCTGATTGCCCGGCAGTTGGAGCGCCTGCAATACGACCTGGGTCAGTACGCCCAAGGCCTGCAAGGACAGGTACGCCTGCTGTGCAACACGGCAGCACTGACCGAGTACCTGCCGGAGTTGCTGGCCAGCTATCTGGTCGAGCACCCGGGGGTGAGTGTCGATATCCAGGAGTTGCCGAGCCTTGGCATCGTCCAGGCGATCACCCAGGGCATGGCGGACCTGGGCATCATTTCCAGCGCCGCGCCTTGCGAGCATCTGCAGACACGGCCGTTTCGCGATGATCCGCTGGTGCTGGTAATGCCCCGGGGACATCCGCTGGACGCCCATGATGAGGCAGGTTTCAACGCGAGTCTGGAACATGGGCATGTGGGGCTTGGCGCCAACAGCGCCCTCGCGTTGCACCTTGAGGAACAGGCGCTGCGTCAGGGAAGGCGCATGCAGGTGCGGGTTCGGGCGGAAGGGTTCGATGGGGTGATCCGCATGGTCTCGGGTGGGGCCGGCGTGGCAGTGGTGCCACTGGCCTCGGTTCGGCGCTGGGAAGGCGTCCTGCCGCTGCGTTGGGTTGCCCTGCAAGAGGACTGGGCCAATCGCCACTTGCTCCTCTGTTCGCGGGATTTCAGCGCATTGCCGGGGTACGCCGCGATGCTGGTCGATCGCTTGGCCGAGCCTGTCTGAATATGACCGGGGCGCGCAGGCTCAGTACACCTCAGCCAGTTCGCGCAGCGCCGCCGAAGCCAGGAATGCGGAGCGTGAAGCGTAGCGATTGTCCTGCTTCACCCTGTCGTCGATTCGTTGCAACAGGTTCCTGGGCAACGTCGCACTGAAACGTACCGCCGTTCCCAGGTACGGCGTTGCGTCGAAGTCCACCAACGCCCAGAGGCCGCCTGCATACTCTGGGTTGTCCACATGCACATCCATTTCCTGCACCTGCGGCAGGGGCGCGCCATCGGCCACCAGCCCTTCATAATGCAGCGCCAGCGCCTCCTGAACGTTCTCCAGTGCCTGGGGGACCGTGGCGCCTGCGGAAAAACAGCCAGGTACATCGGGAATGGTGACGCCGTAATATGTCTCACGGGACTTGTGCAGGACAACAAGCAGGTTCATCGGCTCTCTCGCTTTGTCGAGCTGCCATGGTTGGGCATCTGCCGGGCAGCGTTTCCGGTCGGTGAACCGCGAAACTAGAACGTTCAGCCGCCCCCTCGCAATGTGCCAGGCGGCAGTGAAACAAGTTTCGGAAATGAACTACAGCCGAGTACCGAAACGCGCTGTGCGGCCCCTCGCGGGGCAAGCCCGCTCCTACAACGATTGCGCCAAATCTGTAGGAGATTATCCTGCCTATTGCACAACCCTGCCTTCGCGGGGAACAGTGTGGGTGCGGGCTTGCCCCGCGATCAAGGCCGGCAAAGGCCACCTCGATTACCTCGCCCTCCTCACAACTCCACTACGCTCCCCTTGCCGCCCCCCCGCCTGATTCCCCACAATCGCGTCCATGCCGCACCACGACAGGGAATTCAACGTGCCATCGATCTACCAGCTCAAACCCCGCTTCCAGGCGTTGCTGCGCCCTGCCGTCCAGCGCCTGTTCGACCGCGGCGTCACCGCCAACCAGGTCACGGTCACCGCTGCCGCGGTTTCCGTCCTGCTGGGCCTGCTGCTGGCCTGGCTGCCCCAGGTCACCTGGCTGTTCCTGCTGATCCCGGTATGGATGCTGCTGCGCATGGCGCTGAACGCGGTCGACGGCATGCTGGCCCGGGAGTTTGGCCAGCAGTCGAAGCTCGGCGCCTACCTCAATGAACTATGCGACGTGATCGCCGACTCCGCCCTCTACCTGCCCTTCGCCCTGCTGCCAGGCGTTTCGCCGACACTGGTGGTACTGGTGGTAGTGTTCGCGGTGATCAGCGAATACGCCGGGGTGATGGGCCCGCTGGCCGGCGCATCACGCCGCTACGACGGGCCGATGGGCAAGAGCGACCGGGCCTTCGCCTTCGGCGTGCTGGGTACCGGCGTGGGGTTCGGGCTGCTGGGCGCGACCTGGATCAACGGCCTGCTGCTGGTGATCCTGCTGCTCTCGCTCTATACCCTCTACAACCGGGTTCGCCACGGCCTGGCCGAGACCCGCTGAGCCCCTCGCTGCCGGACAAGGATATTCGCCATGCGCCAAGCGCAATCGCTGCACTTCTGCACCCATGACGGCGTCGAGCTGCACTATCGCCATTGGCCCGCCACACGCAACGAACACCAACCGCGCCGGGCCGTGGTGATGTTCCACCGCGGCCACGAGCACGGCGGGCGCATGGCCCACCTGGCCGATGAACTGGACATGCCCGGCTACGACTTCTTCGCCTGGGACGCCCGTGGCCATGGGCAGTCGCCCGGGGCTCGCGGCGACAGCCCGGGCTTTGCCACCAGCGTGCGCGACGTGCAGACCTTCATCGAGCACATCCAGGCGCAGCACGGCATCGCCGAGGCCGACATGGTGGTGCTGGCACAGAGCGTCGGCGCGGTACTGATCGCCACCTGGGCCCACGACTATGCGCCCAGGGTACGTTGCCTGGTGCTCGCCTCGCCGGCCTTCAAGGTCAAACTCTACGTACCCTTCGCCCGCCCCGGGCTGAAGCTGATGAAGACCCTGCGCGGCAACTTCTTCGTCAACAGCTACGTCAAGCCGCGCCTGCTGACCCATGACCCGGAGCGGGTCATGTCCTATGTCGCCGACCCGCTGATCAGCCGGCCCATCTCCGTCACCATGCTGCTGGGCCTGTACGACGCCGCCGACCGCGTGGTCGCCGATGCCCAGGCGATCCAGGTGCCGACGCAGTTGCTGATCTCCGGCGCCGACCTGGTGGTCGAGCGCAAGCCGCAGGAGCAATTCTTCGACCGCCTGGGCAGCGCACGCAAAGAGAAGCACATCCTTCCCGGCTTCTTCCACGACACCCTCGGTGAACGCGACCGCGCCCACGCCCTGGCGCGGATCGAGCGCTTCGTCGCGCACTGCTTCGACGCACCGCAAGCGCAGCCCTCGCTGCTCGATGCCGACAAGAGCGGCGCCAGCTGCGCCGAGGCCGAGAGCCTGGCCGCGCCGTTGCCGCGTCATTCACCACGCGACCTCTACTGGCGTGCCACCCGCGCCGGCCTGCGCTTGGGCAAAGGCTTTTCCGAAGGGGTGAAGCTGGGCTTCGACACCGGTTTCGACTCGGGCTCGACCCTCGACTACGTCTACCGCAACACCCCGACCGGCAAGGGCAAGCTGGGCGAACTGATCGACCGCAACTACCTGGATGCCATCGGCTGGCGTGGTATCCGCCAGCGCAAGCTGAACGTCGAGGAACTGCTGCGCCTGGCCATTGCCCGCCTGGGTGAACAGCAGCGCCCGGTGAATATCGTCGATATCGCCGCCGGCCATGGCCGTTACATCCTCGAAGCGCTGCAAGGCTTGCAGCAATTACCCGACTCGATCCTGCTGCGCGACTACAGCGAACTGAACGTGCAACAGGGCAACGCCTTGATCAGCGAAAAAGGCCTGGCCGAGATCGCGCGTTTCGTCCAGGGCGATGCCTTTGACCGCCAGAGCCTGGCCGCTCTCAGCCCGCATCCGACACTGGCGGTGGTGTCGGGCCTCTACGAACTGTTCCCCAGCAACGAGCTGGTCGGCAACTCGCTGGCAGGACTGGCCGACGCGGTCGAGGACGGCGGCTACCTGGTCTACACCGGCCAGCCCTGGCACCCGCAGTTGGAGATGATCGCCCGCGCCCTGACCAGCCACCGTGGCGGCCAGGCCTGGGTGATGCGCCGGCGCAGCCAGGCGGAGATGGACCAGCTGGTTGAAGCGGCAGGGTTCCGCAAGATTACCCAGCGCATCGACGAGTGGGGCATCTTCAGCGTCAGCCTGGCGCAGCGGGTGCGCTGATGGCCCGTGAAGCCGGGCTGGTCCGTCGCGGTATCCTGTGGCTGTTGCTGCTCGGGCCGTTCTTCTTTCTCAGCTACGGCCTGGCCAATACCTATACCGCCGGCCGCGAGGATATCGGCAGCCTGGTGTTCGCCTGGGAGCGGCAGGTGCCGCTGTGGCCCTGGACGATCATCCCGTACTGGTCGATCGACCTGCTGTACGGGTTGTCGTTCCTGCTGCCACGCTCGCGTTCGGAGATGGATCGCCATGCCCTGGCGCTGCTGACGGCACAACTGATCTGCGTGGCCAGCTTCCTGCTCTGGCCGCTGCGCTTTACCTTCGAGCGCCCTGAACTGTCGGGGTTGTTCGGCTGGCTGTTCGATGTGCTGATGGGCTTCGACAAGCCCTACAACCAGGCGCCCTCGCTGCACATCGCGTTGCTGGTGATCATCTGGACGATGTTCGCCCGGCATACGCGGCATCCCGTCTGGCGCTGGGTGGTGCATGGCTGGATGGGGCTGATCGGGCTGTCGGTGCTGACCACCTGGCAGCATCACTTCATCGATGTGCCGACCGGGGCGCTGGCAGGACTGATCTGCCTGTGGCTGTGGCCGCACAGCGGTCCGTTGCCCTGGCGACAGGCACGTCTTGCGCAGGATCCGAAACGTTGGCGCCTGGCGCTGCGTTATGGCCTGGGGGCGGCCGTGCTGGCGCTGTTGGCGATGAAGCTTGGCGGTGGCGGGTTGTGGTTGCTGTGGCCGGCGCTGTCGATGCTGCTGGTGGCGCTGAACTATGCCCTGTTCGGCGCCGCAGGATTCCAGAAAGGCGCCGACGGGCGGCTGTCCGTGGCCGCCACCTGGCTGCTGGCGCCGTATCTGCTGGGCGCGTGGGTCAATTCTCGGCTATGGACCTGGCGGCATCCGCAGGCGGATGAGGTGGCCGATAGCGTGTATCTCGGCAGAGTGCCGGGGCGCACTGAAGCGTCTGCGTTCGCGGCGATTGTCGACCTGAGCGCGGAGCTGCCCTGTCTTGCTGTCCCTCACCAGAGCATCGCGGGGCAAGCCCGCTCCCACAACGCGGCTTGCCCCGCGATGAAGGCGCTGAAAACACCGCAGGACTACCAGAGCCTGCCGACCCTGGACCTGATTGCCCCAGACCGGGAAATCCTGCAACAGGCCGCCAAGGCCATCGAACACCGCCATCAACAAGGCCCGGTGCTGGTCTGCTGCGCCTTGGGTTACTCCCGCAGCGCCAGCGCCGTCGCCGCCTGGCTGCTGCTCAGCGGCCGCTGTGCCAGTGCCGAACAGGCCGAAGCGCTGATTCGCCAGGCGCGTCCCGGCGTGGTCCTGCACCCAGCCCACCGCCTGGCACTGCATCACCTGGAGGCCCAGCCATGAGGCTGTTGCTCGTCGCCAGCCTGCTCGCCCGTGGCCGCCAGCTGGAGCGCCTGTCGGACGGCCTGACCCTGCTGGCCCTGGCCTGCACCTTGGCACCGCTGCTCGGCCTGCCATTGGCGCCGCTGTCCCATCTGCTCTGTGGCCTGTTGCTGCTGCTCGGCCTTGCCCACAAGTATTGGGCCCTGCGCGTCGCCCTGGATGCCGACCTGTTCGCCCGCCTCGCCGCCAGCAGCGACCTGCCCGCCGACACCCAGGCCCTGGACCACGCCCTGTTCGACCTGCGCCTCAAGCCTGCGGCCAGCGACCCGCGCGACTGGCCGACCCGCAGCCGAGCCGCCCTGGCCCTGCTGCGGCGCCAGGCCCTGTGCCTGGCCCTGCAGGCCGCATTAATGCTGACCCTCCCCTTCACCGGATAAGACCAATGCCATGCTCGCCAGCCTGACTGCCTTCGTCATCACCTCCGCCGCCCGCCTGATCACCGGCGCCCGCGCCTTGTGGCTGGGCTGCACGCCGCAACCGGTGCAGCGCCTGTACTTCGCCAACCACAGCAGCCATGGCGATTTCGTGCTGCTGTGGGCGGCGCTGCCCGAGCCGCTGCGCCGCCGTACCCGCCCCGTGGCGGGCGCCGACTACTGGTGCAAGCCGGGCATCCGCGACTTCCTGATCCGACAGGTGTTCAACGGCGTGCTGATCGACCGCCAGCACGGCGCAAGCGAGGGCAACCCGCTGCAACCGGTACTCGATGCCTTCGCCCAGGGCGACTCGCTGATCTTCTTCCCGGAGGGCACGCGCAACCTGACCGAAGACCCGTTGCTGGCGTTCAAGAGCGGTCTGTTCCACCTGGCCTCGGCCAACCCGCAGGTCGAGCTGGTGCCGGTATGGATCGCCAACCTCAACCGGGTCATGCCCAAGGGTCGCGCCCTGCCGCTGCCACTGCTGTGTACCCTGAGCTTCGGCGAGCCGCTGCACCTGCAGCCGGACGAGGGCAAGCACGCCTTTCTCGAGCGGGCCCGCCAGGCCCTGCTGAACCTGGCCCCGAAGGAAGCCTGAGATGGATCACAACACCCTGTCGCTGTTCGCCGGCATCGGCGCCCTGCTGCTACTCGCCAGCCTGATCGGCCGCCTGCTCAAATGGCGCGCCGGCCCCGCGCCGCACGCGGTGATCGACAACCTCAACGCGCGCATCAACGCCTGGTGGGTGATGGTGCTGGTGATCGGCATCGCCTTCCTGTTCGGCAAGTACGGCGTGATCGTGCTGTTCTACGGCGTGTCGTTCTATGCCCTGCGCGAGTTCATGACCCTCACCCCGACCCGACGCAGCGACTACCCGGCGCTGGTAGCGGCGTTCTATGTGGCGCTGCCGGTGCAGTACCTGCTGATCGCCATGGACTGGTACGGGCTGTTCAGCATCTTCATCCCGGTGTACCTGTTCCTGTTGCTGCCGATCCTGGCCAGCTTCGGCGGCGACACCACGCGCTTCCTCGAGCGCGCCTCCAAGGTGCAGTGGGGCCTGATGATCGCGGTGTACTGCGTGTCGTCGGTGCCGGCGCTGATGACCCTGGACATCCCCGGCTACGAGGGCCGCAACCTGCTGCTGATCGCCTGGCTGATCCTGGTGGTGCAGATCAGCGACGTGCTGCAGTACGTGTGCGGCAAGCTGTTCGGCAAGCGCAAGGTGGCGCCGAATCTGTCGCCATCGAAGACCGTCGAAGGCCTGGCCGGAGGCGTGGTGCTGGCCACCCTGGTCGGTGCACTGCTGTGCTGGATCACCCCGTTCACCTTCTGGCAGGCGGCGCTGATGGCCCTGACCGTCAATGCCATGGGCTTCTTCGGCGGGCTGGTGATGTCGGCGATCAAGCGCGACCGTGGGGTGAAGGACTGGGGCCACATGATCGAAGGCCACGGCGGCATGCTCGACCGCATGGACTCGGTGTGTTTCGCCGCGCCGGTATTCTTCCACTTCGTGCGTTACTGGTGGGCGTGAGCCACTGACAGTCCACAACCTGTAAGGCCCGAGTCCTGACATTGCGCGGGCAGACAGCTGGGCGTCGAGCCCAGGCAACTGCCCGTCCGGTGATGACTCTATGGTGACGCGTCATCTCACTTGTTGCCTGGAGCCACGCCATGTCCGATTTCATTACCGTCCTGCGCGAAACCTGCCCGACCCCGGTGGTCGACGCGACCAAGTGGAAGCGCATCGGCGGCGACCCGCACACCGTCAACCTCAATGCCTACCTGTCCGCCGACGGCAGCAAGATCATGGGCACCTGGATCTGCACGCCGGGCAAGTTCGAGGTCAACTACGAGAAGTGGGAGTACTGCCATTTCCTCGACGGCTATTGCATCGTCACCCCAGAGGGCGAGGAGCCGAAGCACCTGAAAGCAGGGGATGTGTTCGTGATCGAACCGGGGATGAAGGGGACCTGGGAAGTGGTCGAGACGGTGCGCAAGTACTTCGTCTTCGCCTGACCCGCTCCCACGCCCATACCGCTGGCAAAAAAAATCGCGAACCCGATGTCCCTTCCCCAAGGTGCGCAGTTACAAGGGGAAGGGCCACCCGGCCCGCGATCAAGTCCACTCGCTCGTCAATCCTTCTTGCGGTACCCCTCGACGATCGCCGAGAAATCCTTGCCGCCTTCGCCGCGCAGGCTCATGGCCTGGTACAGCTGCTGGGCCACGGCGCCGAGGATCACCGGCTGGTGCGCCTGGCGCGCGGCCTCGGTGGCCAGTCCCAGGTCCTTGAGCATCAGCTCGGCACCGAAGCCGCCGGTGTAGCCGCGCGAAGCCGGGGCGGTCTCGATGATGCCCGGCCACGGGTTGTAGGTGTCCGAACTCCAGCAACGCCCGGTGGAGCTGTTGATGATGCCGGCCAGCACCTTGGTGTCGATGCCCAGCGCATTGCCCAGGGCCATGGCCTCGGACACGCCGATCATCGAGATGCCCAGCAGCAGGTTGTTGCAGATCTTGGCGATCTGGCCGGTCCCGACCTCGCCGCAGTGCACGATATTGCGGCCCATCTGCGCCAGCACCGGCTGGAGCGTGGCGAACAGCTCGGCGCTGGCACCGACCATGAAGGTCAGGGTGCCGGCCGCCGCGCCGCCGGTGCCGCCGGAGACCGGCGCATCGCCCATGTCGATACCCTTGGCCGCTGCAGCCTTGGAGACCTCCCGGGCGGTCTGCGGGTCGATGGTGCTGCAGTCCACGGTCGGGGTGCCGGGGCGGATGCCGGCCAGCACGCCGGTTTCTTCATCCAGGTACACACCGCGCACATGGGCGGCGGCCGGCAGCATGGTGATCACCAGCTCGCTGTTGGCGGCGGCGTCCTTGGGCGACGTGCTGACCTGGCCGCCCAGCTCGGCGAGTTCGGCCAGCACGGTCTTGTTCAGGTCGAACAGGTTGAGCTGGTGCCCGGCCTTGATCAGGTTGCGGGCCATGGGTGCGCCCATGTTGCCCAGGCCGATGAAAGCGATACGCATGGCGTTCTCCTTAGCGCAGGCTGATGGTGGTGTTCACACCGTCACCCGCGCTGTCATCGTCGAACCAGCGGGCGGTGACGGTCTTGGTCTGAGTGTAGAACTGCACCACCTGCTTGCCGTACGGGCCGAGGTCGCCGAGCTTGGAGCCACGGGAACCGGTGAAGCTGAAGAACGGCACCGGCACCGGGATCGGGATGTTGATGCCGACCTGGCCGATATCGATCTCGCTCTGGAACTTGCGCGCCGCCGCGCCACTCTGGGTGAACAGGCCGGTGCCGTTGCCGAACGGGTTGGCGTTGACCAGGGCGATGGCCTCGTCGAGGGTGTCGACCTCCAGGGTCACCAGCACCGGGCCGAAGATTTCCTGGGTGTAGACCTGCATGTCGGTCTTCACCCCGGAGAACAGGGTCGGGCCGACGAAGTTGCCCTGCTCATAGCCCGGCACCTTCACATCGCGGCCGTCCAGTTCGAGCTTGGCGCCTTCCTTGATACCGCTTTCGATCAGGCCCAGCACACGCTCCTTGGCGCGCTTGGAAACCACCGGGCCGACATCGGTGCCCGGCTCATTGCCGGCGTTGACCTTGAGCTTGCTCGCCGCATCCTTGATATCCGGCAGCCATTCGCGGGCCTTGCCCACCAGCACCGCCACCGAGGTGGCCATGCAGCGCTGGCCGGCCGCGCCGAAGGCGGCGCCGACCAGGGCATTGATGGTCTGGATGCGATTGGCGTCAGGCAGCACCACGGCGTGGTTCTTGGCGCCCATCATCGACTGCACGCGCTTGCCGTGCTGGCTGCCCAGGTTGTAGACGTGGGTGCCGACCTCGGTCGATCCGACGAACGAGATCGCCTTGATGTCCTGGTGGGTGCAGATCGTGTCGACCACCTGCTTGCCGCCGTGCACCACGTTGAGCACGCCGGCCGGAATACCAGCCTCCAGCGCCAGCTCGACCAGCATCATGGTCGACAGCGGGTCCTGCTCGGACGGTTTGAGCACGAAGGTGTTGCCGCAGACGATGGCCATCGGGAACATCCACAGCGGGATCATCGCCGGGAAGTTGAACGGGGTGATGCCGGCGCACACGCCGATCGGCTGGCGCAGGGTGTAGGTGTCGACACCGCCGGCGACGTTCTCGGCGAACTCGCCCATCTGCAGGGTGCCGATGGAGGCGGCGTGCTCGACCACTTCCAGGCCACGGAAGATATCGCCCTCGGCGTCGGCGATGGTCTTGCCCTGCTCGGCGCTCAGGGTCACGGCGATGCGCTTGCTGTGCTCGCGGATCAGCGCCTGCAGCTTGAGCATGATGCGCATGCGCGCGCCGATCGGGGTGTCGCGCCAGGTCTTGAAGGCGCGCTCGGCGGCGGCCACGGCGGCGTTGACTTCCTCGACGGTGGCGAACGGCACCCGCGCCAGCACTTGCTGGGTCGCCGGGTTGACGATGTCACGCCATTCGGAGGTCTTGGACTCGACCCATTGGCCGTCGATCAGCAGCTTGACCTGCTCGACCTTGGTCTGGTCGGGCGACTGGGGTGCGTTCATCTGCGCTCTCCTTGGAATTATTGTCGGAACGAGGACGCCTACGCCGCAGCGAACGGGGTGGCGCTCAGGGGCTGAGTTCGAGTATAGATGTGCAAACATCCAACAAGAATGCACAAAAAAACCGGATCATCATGCAAAAAGACCTCACCTCCCTGAGCGCGCTGAACTGGGACGACCTCAAGTTCTTTCTTGAGGTGGCGCGCACCCGCAAGGCCAGCAGTGCGGCCAAGCGCCTGGCCGTGGACTACACCACGGTGTCGCGGCGCATCGGCTCACTGGAAGGGGCGCTGGGCACTTTGCTGTTCGAAAAATCACGGACCAACGGCTTCGTCCTCACCGCCGAGGGCCAGCGTCTGCTGGGCTATGCCGAGTCGATCGAGAGCACCCTGCACATGGCCTGCGAGCAGGTTTCGGGGTCGGGCGTGGCGTTGTCGGGGCATGTGCGCATGGGCTGCACCGAAGGCTTCGGCAGCTTCTTCGTCACCCCGCAGCTGAGCCATTTCGTCGATGCCTGGCCGGCGATCTCGGTGGATATCCTGCCGCTGCCGCACTTCATCAGCCTGTCCAAGCGCGAGGCCGATATCGTCATCGCCCTGGAGCGCCCGGAACATGGCCCTTACGTGTGCTGCAAGCTGTGCGACTACCGCCTGCGCCTGTATGCCACCCAGGACTACCTGGACAGCCACGAACCGATCCGCGAAATCGCCGACCTGGGGCGCCATCCGTTCATCAGCTACGTGGACGACCTGGCGTTCAGCTCGGAGCTGCTGTACCTGGCCAACCTGATCCCCAACGCCAACGCGCACCTGCGCAGCACCAGCGTGATCGCCCAGTACACGGCGGCGTTGCAGGGGCGCGGGCTGGCGATCCTGCCGTGCTTCCTGGCCGCGCAGGACCCGCGACTGGTGACGGTGTTGCCGGAGCAGATCGAGGTGACGCGGCAGTTCTGGATGTACTGCCGGGAGGATCTGCGCAAGTTGAAGCGGATCACGCTGCTGTGGGATTACATCCGCGAGGTGACCGAGGCCAATGCGCCGTTGTTGATGGGGGAAACGCGGGAGATGAAGTTCGCTCAAGGTTGAACTTGAGGGCCATCGCGGGGCAAGCCCGCTCCCACGCAGGTATTGGCAATTCAACGTGGGAGCGGCGGTGCGCCGATGCGACTTGCCCCGCGATGGATGGCATACAGCACTCAGTCCGACGCCACCACGATCGACACCCGCCGGTTCTCCATGCGCCCTGCCGCGGTGCGGTTGTCCGCTACCGGCTGGCTGCTGCCCATGCCGCGGGTCTGGATGTTCTGCGGCTGCATGCCGATGCCGATCAAGGCCTTGGCCACGCTCTGGGCGCGGCGTTCGGAGAGCTGCTGGTTGTAGGCGGCCTTGCCCGAGGCGTCGGTATGGCCGTCGATGCGCACCCGCTGGATATCCACCGACAACAAGGCCTTGCCGATGCGCTCGACGATCGACTCGCTGGCGCTGTTGAGGCTGTCCAGGTCACTGCCGAACAGCACCTTGCCGGACAGGTCGAACGCCCAGCCCTCGTCGGTCGGGGCGAAGCCCTCGCGCTTGAGCACGGCGACCTGCTCGGGGGTCAGTCCCTTGGGCGGCACGCTCTGGCAGCCGGCCAGGGTCAGCAGCGCCAGCAGCAGGGTGAATAACGGGAAACGCAGCACGGAAAAACGCTTTATCACGGTTCAGCTCCTGTTCTTTGCATCAGGGGCGCAGCGTTCCGTCTGCGCCACTTGCCAATGGCCACGGCGATTGCGCTTGGCCTGGTACATCGCCGCATCGGCGGCATTGAGCAGACTGGCCGGGTCGCGGCCGTCGTCCGGGTAATAGGCGATACCGACGCTCAGCGAGGTGGTCAGGCTGGTGCCATCCTCCAGCTGCACCGGCAGCTTCATGCTGGCGACGATCTTCTCGGCGATACGCTGGGCATCCTCGCGCGAGTGCAGTGGCGTCAGCAGCACGGCGAACTCGTCGCCGCCCAGGCGCGCCACCAGGTCATGCTCGCGCAGTTGCGCACGCACGCGGTTGGCCACGCTGATCAGCACTTCGTCCCCCACCGCATGGCCGAGGCTGTCGTTGATCTGCTTGAAGTGATCGCTGTCGAGGAACAACAGCGCCAAGTGGTCTTCGCTACGCGCGGCATTACGCAGGCTGCGGCTCAACCGCCCTTCGAAGAAGGCGCGGTTGGGCAGGCCGGTGAGGCTGTCATGGCTGGCCTGGTGGGCGAGGCTTTCGTTCTCGCTCTGCAGGTGGCTCTGCCAGACCTCCAGCTCATCGAGCAGGGCATTGAAGTCGTTGCCCAGCTCGTTGAGTTCGGCGATCTGGGTCTGCGGCACCCGCCGGTCGAAGCTGCGCTCACGCCGCGCGGCGTGGGCGACGCTGGCC
Source organism: Pseudomonas sp. BW16M2 (assembly GCF_014268865.1). Lineage (NCBI taxonomy): Bacteria > Pseudomonadati > Pseudomonadota > Gammaproteobacteria > Pseudomonadales > Pseudomonadaceae > Pseudomonas > Pseudomonas sp. BW16M2. The sequence goes on from NZ_JABWRI010000005.1 coordinate 234,239, forward strand.
AGGTTGCGCAAGGGGCGGATGATGTCGCCGAACAGGCGTCGCGACAGGTACAGCGCCAGCACCGCGCTGAGCACCGTGCACACCAGGATGCCCACCAGGCCGCTGAGCAGGAAGCGCACCAGACTGCCGCCCTGCCCGGTCAGCTCGATATGACCGACTCGCTGGCCCATGTGCTGCACCGGCATGCTGATTGGCTCCTCCAGCAGGCTGCGCGCCACTTGCGACTGCAACTGCGCCATTACCCCCTGCTCGTCGCGCTGCCAGTGGGCAAGCAGGTCGCCATCGTTGTCGTACACCTTGGCGTCGGCCACTTCTTCGGTGGAGGCGATCAGCGCCAGGGCCTCGTTGGCCGCGGCACTGTCGTCGAACACCACGGCGGCCTCGACGGTGTAGTTGATGGAGCGGGCGATCAGGTGCAGGTTGTGGTTGGCATACACGCGCAACGCCGCCACCCCGAGCAGGGTCACCAGCACTCCGGCCAGCCCTGCGGCGAGCAAGGCCACGCCCAGGTGACCCCGCCCGAGCACGGCGCGCAGGGTCGGCCGGCTGAAGCGCCTGGCTGAACGTTTCATGGCTGCCCCGCCCGCCGTCGCGACAACTGCAGCACGCTGGGATGGATGCGCACGCCGCTGCGCGCCACCGAGTCGAGGTTGACGTCGAACGCCACCTGCTGGTCGCCGACCCGCAAGCAGAACAAGCTCCCCACCGTGCACGGATCGTCGGCCTCGCTGATGCTCAGCACCGGGTGGCCGTTGATCCGCTGGAACAATCGCTCACGTTGCTGCTTGTCGAGCTTGCCGAGGTAGATGGCATCGCAGGCACTGGCCACACTGGGGTCGTCGGCGAGCAGGCGGCGCACCTGCAGGGGTTGCCCGGACTGCTGCAGATTGCCCTTGATCAGGTCGTCGGCGTATTCGGTCGGACCGACCAGGCACAGGCGCAGGGGGTTGGGGTCGGCAGGCCAGCGGGCGTAGCTGAGGATGCCCAGCACGACCTGGGTCACGGCCTTGGCCCGCAGCTGCACCTGCGCATCCGACACGGCATTGCCCGCCCAGGCGGGGGCGCCGTTCGACAACAGCATGGCCATCAGCAACGAGAGCGCACAGCCCTTCACGCGTCCCAGGGCCGAGACAGCCACTGTCATGGGGGGAAATCTCACAAAATGTTTGCGGATAATGCCGCAACGATAGCATATCGGCGGCAAACTCCAGAGTCAGACTTGCTCCAGCATCAGCCCCGAGACCCGCCGGACCTTGCGCCCCACCGCCTCCTCGAACACCCCGGCACGCGGCTCGATCAGGCTGAAGCAATGCTTGGCGCGGGTGATCCCGGTGTACACCAGTTCCTTGGTCAGCACCGGGTTCAGCGCGTCGGGCAGCACCAGTGCGGTATGGCTGAACTCCGAGCCCTGGGACTTGTGCACGGTCATGGCGAACACCGTTTCCACCTCGCTGAGACGGCTGGGCAGGACGAAGCGCACCCCGCCGCTGCCATCGTTGCGCGGGAAGGCCACGCGCAGCAGCGCCTCGCCCTGATCGTCCGGCAGGCGCAGGGCGATGCCGATATCGCCGTTCATCAGCCCGAGGCCATAGTCGTTGCGGGTGACCAGCACCGGACGGCCCTCGTACCAGGGTTGCTGGCTGTCGATCAGCCCGGCGTTGTGCAGCACCCGGGCGACCCGCTCATTGAGGCCCTCGACGCCCCAGGCGCCCTTGCGCACGGCGCAGAGCAACTGGAACGCCTCGAAGCTCTGCAGCACCTCGGCCGCCCAGCGCTCCCAGCGTGGATCGTCGCCTGGCGTGCCTGGCGGCGGACGCAAGCGACCGATGGTGCGCAAGTAGCCGCGATAGCCCTGTGGCCCTTCTGCACCCTGATTGAGGCCATCGAGCAGCAGGCGGTCGAAGCGTTTGTCATGCTCGCCGCCCAGGGTCAGGCAATGGACATCCGCCGGTCGGGTCGCCAGCAGCGCACGCGCCTCCAGGGCTTGCTGGCGATTGACCAGGCGCGCCAACTGGCCGATGCCGCTACCTTCGCCGAAACGCCGCGAGTGGCGCAGCATCACGATCTGCTGGGCCAGCGGGTTACGCTGGCCATCGCCCGGCCTCAGGCCGATGTCGGTCAGCGACTGTCCGCCCACCTGCTCCAGCCAGGCCAGGGTCTGCGGCCAGTAGCAGCCGTCCTCGGCATCGCGGCACAGGTCGCCCAGCACCGCCCCGGCCTCCACCGAGGCGAGCTGGTCCTTGTCGCCCAGCAGCACCAGCCGCGCGTTGGCTGGCAGGGCGTCGAGCAGGTTGGCCATCATCTCCAGGTCGATCATCGAGGCTTCGTCGACCACCAGCACATCCAGGGGCAACGGGTTGCCGGCATGATGGCGGAAGTGCCGCGACCCCGGGCGGCTGCCCAGCAGGCGGTGCACGGTGCTGACCTCGGTGGGGATCTGCGCCCGCACCGCGCCATCCACCTGCAAGCGCTCCACCTGTTGGCCGATGGACTCGGTGAGGCGTGCCGCGGCCTTGCCGGTCGGCGCCGCCAGGCGGATGCGCAGCGGCCGGCCTTGCTCGACCGCAGGCCCCTGCAACAACGCCAGCAGGCGTACCACAGTGGTGGTCTTGCCGGTCCCGGGGCCGCCGGTGATGACACTGAAACCGGCACGGGTGGCCAGGGCGCAGGCCAGTTTCTGCCAGTCCACCTCGCCTGCGCTCGAGCCACCTTCGAACAGTTGCGCCAGGCGCAGTGCCAGGTCGGCCGGCTGCGGCTGAAGGCGCGCCAAGCGCTCATGCAGGGCGTTGTCGATGCGTCGCTCGTAGGTCCAATAGCGGCGCAGGTACAGGCGCTCGCCGCTGACCACCAGTGGCCGGGCACGCTGCTCGACGGTATCGCCGGCGGCAACCAGGGGGCTCTCGGTGATCCGCTGCAACCAGGTACCCAGGTCGAGGCTGGCCAGCAGTTGCGAAGGCAGCAGCAACGGCCCGGCCAGAGCATCCCCTTCCGGTGGCAGCGACAGGGCGAAATCCGGCTCGGCGAGGGTCTGTTGCAGGTCGAGGCAGACATGGCCATGACCCAGCTGGTGGCTGGCCAGAGCGGCGGCCAGCAGCACCAGCGGATCGCTGCCCGGCGCCCGCTCCTCGAGGAAACTCACGAAAGCCCGGTCCAAGGCCCGCAGCCAACCGCGCTCGACCCAGCGATCGAGCAGCGCCAGCAAGTCCTGGCTGTGGCGCAGCGGCGCCAGGGCGCTCAGGTGCTCGGCCTGCAAGGGCGTGGGCAGCAGGTCGTCGAGGTTGCGGCTCATGGCGTGGCTCCGGCAAACAGGTCCTGTTGGGCAGGTTCTTGCTCACCCCGGAACATCGCGTCGAGCTGTTCGATCAACACCCGGGGAGGCCGCGCATGATACAGCCCATGCCCGGCCGAGGTGATGCCACGCAGGAAGATGAACACGGCGCCGCCGACGTGCCGGTCGTAGTCGTAGTCGGGCAGGCGCGCGCGCAGCTGGCGATGCAGGGCCAGCAGGTAGAGCACGTACTGCAGGTCGTAGCGGTGCTCTAGGATTGCCTGCTCCATGGCCAGGGCGCAGTAGGCCTCGGCGTCGGGGCCGAGCCAGTTGGACTTGTAGTCGGCCACGTAGTAGCGCCCGTCGAGTTCGAAGGCCAGGTCGATGAAGCCCTTGAACATGCCGTTGAGCACGGTCGGCTGGGCGGCCGCCCGCGTCATCCCAACGTGGGTGTGGCGCGCTACAAGGTGATCGAGGCGCACCGCGTCGACTTGGTGGCTGGCGAACCAGAACTCCATTTCGACCTGGTAGCGTTCGAGGCCTGCGAGGGTCAAGGTGGCCCCTTGCAACGGCATGGGCTGGATCAGCAACTGTTGCAACCACTGGGTCAGCGTGGGAATCCAGCCGGTCCAGTCGCGTCGGTTGCAGCGCTGGCCCACGGTGCGCTCGATCACCTGCCCTTGAGCGGCGACCTCGGCGAACCCTTCGCGCCCCGCCCATTCGAGCAGGCCATGAAGGAAGGTGCCCGGATTCGGACCACGGGGGAAGCGGTGGATATCACCCGCCTCCGCCGGCACCTCACGCAGCGACTGGCTGTCCAGCACCTCGTCGTCCAACAGTTGCTGGGCCTGGGAGCTGTCGGCGACCAGGGTCTGGTCGCCCACCCGCAAGGCACTGTACGAGGCGATCCACCAGTGCTCCGCAGCGGCCCGCCGAGGTTTGCGCGGCGGCAGCAGCTCGCGCTGGCTGTCCGGCGTGCGGTAGCACAGGGCCTGGACCTCAGGCAGCGGACCATGGGTGATGGCCGGATTGCCGGCCGCCAGGGTGGCGAGCCATTCGCCCAGCTGGCTGGAAGCCGCCAACGGCAGGCCACCGCCCAGCAGATAGCCCAAGGCCGAACGATGCAGCTGCGAACTGCGCTGGGTGCCGCGCTTGAGGTCGGCAACGCCCAGCCAGCAAGCGTGCTGGGCACGGGTCAGGGCGACGTAGAGCAGGCGCAGGTCCTCGGCCAGGCGTTCGTCGTCGGCGCGCTCGATCTGCGCGGCGTCCGGGGTCAGGGTCAGGTGCGCCACGCCCTGGTCGTCGTGCCAGCCCAGGGGCAGGCGCTGGCCATCCACCGGCTTGCTGGTGCAGATGAACGGCAGGTACACCAAGGGGTATTCCAGGCCCTTGGACTTGTGGATGGTCACCACCTTGACCAGTTGCTCGTCGCTTTCCAGACGCAGGATCTGCTCCTCCCCCGCCTGCCCAGCGTTTGCCAAGTGCTCGGTGAGATGGCGGATCAGCGCCTGCTCGCCATCCAACTCGCCCGCGGCCTGTTGCAGCAGTTCGGCCAGGTGCAGCAGGTTGGTCAGTACCCGTTCGCCGTCGCTGCGGCCCATCAGCGCTCGCGGCAGCTGGAAGTCGTGCAGCAGGCGGCGCAGCATCGGCAGCACGCCCTGGCGCTGCCAGGTGTCGCGGTAACGGCGAAAGCGCATCACCCAGCTCTCCCAGACCCGCTCGTCCTGGTTCAGGCGCTCCAGTTCGATAAGCGGCAGGTCGAGGGTCAGGCTGGCCAGGGCGGCCTTGAGCATACGCTCCGAGTCCGGCTCGGCGCAGGCCTTGAGCCAGGCCAGCAGGTCATGGGCCTCCTGGGCGGCGAACACCGAGTCCTTGTCCGACAGGTATACGCTGCGCACGTCGCGAGCCGCCAGCTCGGCGCGGACCAGTTGGGCCTCGCGACCGTCGCGCACCAGAATAGCGATATCGGAAGGCAGGCAGGGTCGCAGCTTGCCCGCGGCATCGACGAAACCGCTGACGCCTTGCTGACCACCTTCGAGCAGCTCGACGATATGGCTGGCGCAACTGGCCGCCAGTTGCTGGCGATACGCTGTGCTGGACACCGGCTCGTCGCTCTCCAGCTGCCAGCAGTGAAGCGCCGCGCTGGGCTGCCCGGCGATCACCAGTTGCTCGCCACGGCCTTTGGCGCGCACTTCGACGAAGGGCAGCGGATTATCGCCCTGGGCCCGGAACAGGAAGGCGCCACGGCCTTCGGCGCGGTCCTCGGCCTGGAGGAATACCCGATTCACCGCCGCGACCATGGCCTGGCTGGAGCGGTAGTTGGTGTCCAGGCTGTGCAGCCGTCCGGCGGTGGCGCGGCGCGCGGCCAGATAGGTGAAGATGTCGGCGCCACGGAAGGCGTAGATCGCCTGCTTGGGGTCGCCGATCATGAACAGGCCGGTGTCCGGGTTGTTCTCGGTGATGCGGTAGATGCGCTCGAAGATCCCGTACTGGACGGGGTCGGTGTCCTGGAATTCGTCGATCAACGCGACCGGGAACTGCTCGCGGATCAGTGCGGCCAGGCGCTCGCCCGAGTCGCTGCCCAGGGCATGCTCCAGACGCAGCAGCATGTCGTCGAAGCCCATTTCGGCGCGGCGGCGTTTCTCCACCTCGAAGCGCGCCGATACCCAGGCGGCGGCATGTTCCAGCAACCGTGCATCGGGGCTCGCCAGCCCCTGCAACTGCTCGCGCAAGGATTCCATGGCCCGCAGTGCCGGGTGTTGCGGCGGCTCGCCGGACTTCCAGGCCTCGGCCAGGCCAGCGGGAGTCAGGCGGGTGAAGCCGGTGCCCAGGTCCAACTCCATGGCCTGCTCATCGCCGGCCCAGGCCCGCAGCTTGTCGAACCAGGGTTCGAAATAGCGTGCCTGCAGCTTGCGCCCGTCGGCCTGCTTGGCCGCCACGGCATCGCGGCAGATCTGCTGCAGCTCGTCGGCCCAGGCGCCCCAGGGCGCCTTGAGCTGCGCCAGTTGTTCCGTGCGCTGGCGCAGGGTCGCCTCGATCAAGGCTTGTGGGTCTTGATCGTCCACCTGGCCCCGGACACGGCCGAACAGCGGCCTGATCCTCGGCAGCAAGGCATCGGGGCTGCCCCAGTTTCCGCGCACCCAGGCCAGCGACTCGCCGCGCATGCCATAGCAGAAGCGCCGCCAGTAGTCGCGCATGACCTGGCCCAGCAGTTCGCTGTGATCGGTCTCCAGGCTCTGGGTGAACAGGCTGCCGCTGTCGAAGGCGTGCTCGCGCAACATGCGCTGGCACCAGCCGTGGATGGTCGAGACGGCGGCCTCGTCCATCCACTGCACGGCGATCTCCAGGCGGCTGGCGCAGCGTGGCCATTGCTCCTGGGGATAATCGTCGCGCAGCAGGTGCAGCAGCGGGTCGGCATCGTCCAGCTCACCGCGGAAGAAGCGCGCCGCTTCGGCCAGGCGCGTGCGAATACGCTCGCGCAGCTCCTTGGTGGCCGCGTCGGTGAAGGTCACCACGAGGATCTGCGGTGGCAGCAGTTCGCGGCTGAACCCTTGCTCGCCGCCATGGCCGAGGATCAGGCGCAGGTACAAGGCCGAGATGGTAAACGTCTTGCCGGTACCGGCGCTGGCTTCGATCAGCTGGCTGCCGTGCAGAGGGAAACTTAGCGCCAGGGGGCGGGCTTGGGTCATTGGGCGTTCTCCGGGTTACCCAGGGTCTGCCAGGGCGCTACGAACAGGGGGCGGTACAAGGCTTCGCACCAGCCTTCGAAGGTTTCGTCGAGGGCCAGCGCGGCGAAGTCACGGTACTGGCGGGCCAAGGCCAGGCTTTCGCTGCGCTCGCCGAAGCTGTTCTGGCCGTCACCCTCATAGGCGCGGATCGCGGCGGCCACGGCTTTGTCCGGATCCTCCTGGGCCAGCCAGGCGAAGGCGGTCTTGGCCGCCACCGGCAAGGGGGCGTTCATGCCCGCCTGGCGTGCCACCAGCAGTTCGCCCAGGCGCTCTGCCGCCTCGCTCTGGGGTAGCGGTGCCAGCAGCAAGGTCAGGTCGCTGGCCACCAGCGCGCTGTGCAGCGGATAGCCCGAGGCGCAGGCGGCAAGGTGCATGACCCAGGCCGGCACCAGCCGGTGCCACTTCAGGCTGTTGCGCCCGGCACTGAGGGTGTTGGGCACGGTGGCGATGCTCAGCAGGCTCTGGTCCTCGGACTGGTACACCCGGCCGAGCCAGCCCTCCAGGCGCAGCGGCCCGTGTTCGAAATGGATCGGCAGCGCACCCTCGACCAGGGTCGGCCAGCGTTGCAGCAGTTGCCGATGACGTTGCAGCAGGTCCGGCAGCGGCTGGATCAGCTCGGCCTGCAAGGCTTCGCCGAAGCCTGCCAGCGGCAGCATCCCGCACGCCTGGAGACGTCGGGCCTGGGCCTGCAGCGCCCGCTCAGCGTTGTCTGGATCGGCCAGCGCGGCGCCGAGCAGGCTTTCGCTCAGGCCGTAGCGTTGCAGGGCGTCCAGCACGAAGGGTTCTTCGTCCGGGGTCGGTGCTTCCAGCGCCTCGAAGAACACTTTCAGGCGCTGGCTGAAGAAATGCCGGACCGGATGGCGCAGGAAGTCCTGAAGCTGCACCAGGTTGAGCGGTTCATCGCTGGCGTAGGGCGACAGGGCTGTAGGCGCCTCTGCCTCATCCCCGGCCTGGTGCAACGCCAACCATTCATGGGCGAAGCTGAACAACGGGCTGCCCTTCTGGAAGTAGCGCTGGCTGAACGGCTGCAACGGATGTTCCTGGGTCAGGGCATGCAGCAACTGCTGCCCCGGGTCTTCGCGTTGACCGGACTTGGCGCTGGCGAGCTGCCAGCCGGCGGCCAGGTGATCGCGCAGCTGCCCGATCAATACCGAGGACGGGCGCTCGCTGTTGTCGCGGATACTGCGCCCGACCCAGCTGACATAAAGCTGGTCACGCGCCGAGAGCAGGGCCTCAAGCAGCAGGTAACGGTCATCCTCACGACGGGAACGGTCCCCAGGCCGGTAGTCGCTGGCCATCAGGTCGAAGTCGAGGGGCGGCTGGGCACGCGGGTAGTCGCCGTCATTCATGCCCAGCAGGCAGACCACCCTGAACGGGATGGCGCGCATGGGCATCAGGGTGCAGAAGTTCACCGAGCCAGCCAGGAAGCGCTGGGACAACTTGCCCTGGTCCAGCCCGGACAGCCAGGCTTCGCGCACCACGGTCAGTGGCAGCAGGTCGTGCAGACCAACCGCGTCACAGGTTTCCAGCCAGGTGTCGCGCAGGTCCTGCAACTGCACCAGGAGCAGCTCGTCGTGCTCGTTTTCGGCCAGGAAGAAGATCTGCAGCAGGGCATGCAGCCGCGCCCCCCACTCCGTCGCCGAGGCCGGCTGCGAAAGCGCCTGGCAGGCAATGTCCAGGGCATCGAGCAACGCCACCAACGGGCCGATCAGCGCGGCGTCGAGGCCACCGATCTCATCGTACGGCTCGATACCATCACAGCCTTCGCCCACGCCGACCGCGTACCCCAGCAGCATGCGCCGCAGGCCGAAGCGCCAACTGTTCTGCTCGAGTCCCTCGGGAAGGCCAAGGCTGGCACGTTGCTCGGCACTCAATCCCCAACGGATGCCGGCGCCTTCGATCCAACGGTGCAGGGTTGGCAGGTCGCTTTCCTGGATGGCGAAGCGGGCGCGTACTGCCGGCACGTCCAGCAGGTCGAGCACTTCGCTGACGGCGAAACGGCTGTCAGGCAGCTTGAGCAGATGCTCCAGGGCGATCAGCAACGGGTCGCGACCACGCTGGCCCTGGTCGGTCAGGGTGAACGGGATATAGCGCGGATCGTTGCGATCGAGCTGGCCGAACACCGCGCGGATATGCGGTGCGTAGGTGTCGATGGCCGGCAGCATGACGATAACGTCGCGAGGCCGCAGCGTGGGGTCGGCACTGAAGCGGGCCAGCAACTGATCGTGCAGGATCTCCACTTCACGCTGCGGACTGTGGGCCAGGTGAAAGCGCACGGAACGGTCCTTGCCCGGATCTACCGCCGGCCATTGCTCGCGGGTTTCAGCCAGGGGGCGCAGCTCGAGGATGTCGTCCTGCAACTGGTTGAGCAGGGTCTTGGGCTCACCTTCGCTGAACAGGTCGATGCGTCCGTCGCTGAACACGCCCTGGTAACTGCCGGGATCGTCGTAGCTGTCGAGCAGGTTGATATAGTCGCGCCCCTGCTTGCCCCAGGCCGCCAACAGCGGGTGTGCATGCTGGTGCATCAGCTCGTCGTCCAGTTGCAGGGGCATGCCCTGCTTGCGTTGCTGACGCTTGTACTGGTGCCGCAACAGGTCCTTGTCGGCGACGATATCGCCCCAGTGATGGCGGCAAGGGTTGTGCACGCACAGCAGCACTTGGCTGAAGCGGGCCAGGCCTGCCAAGGCCTCGAGGATCTGGGCGGGCAGCGACGAGATACCGAACACGATCAGCCGCGCCGGCAGCCCGGCGGGGGCCTGCTCCAGGCCGTTGATCCGCTCGATGAAGCGTTGGTGCACGCCGGCCCGGCTCTGGGCCATGCCTGCCTCGCCCACGTCCTCGAGCAGGATCCGCCACAGCTCGGCCTGCCAGCGATTGCCGGCAACCAGTGGTTTGCGCTCGCCGCGCGCGGTGTTGAGCACATGGGCACCGCTTGCCCAGTCCTTCAGCCAGTCGGCACGGTAGACCTGGTACTGGTCGAACAGGTCGGCAAGGCGCTCAGCCAGCTGATAGCGCTTGCGCAGGTCGCTGTCATCGGTGAGGAAGCGGCGCAGGGGCTCGAAGTGCGGTCGCTCGATCACTTCCGGGAGCAGGCGCATCAGGCGCCAGGTCAGGGGCGCCTTGTCCAGCAGTGACACCTCGGGGATTTCGTCGCGCCCCAGCACGCGGCGGTACAGCTGCCACATGAAGCTGCCCGGAAGCTGCACATCGATGGCGGCGGCGATCCCGCAACCGCCCTGGTCGTCGTCCTGCGGATCCTCGGCCAGGGCCAGTTTCAACCATTGGGCGATACCGTTGCTCTGCACCAGGGCGATTTCGTTTTCCAGCGGCGCCAGGGGGTAACGGCGCATCACGCTCACCACCAGATTGCGCAGGTCGTCCAGGCGGTTGCCCTGGACGATCATGAAGCCTGGGTGAAGTGAGGTGGTCTGGGGCATTGGCTGATCTCGGGGAGCGGGTTGGTGCAGAAGGAGAACCTTATCACGGAGGTGATTGACGCGGTCGAGAGCCACCGTGGGAGCGGGCTTGTCGGAACGCCGCACCGCCCGGATAAGGCTAGATCAGGCCGTGATGTTATCCGGGCATGCGCCATCGCGGGGCAAGCCCGCTCCCACGTTGTGTATTCCACAGCAGAGGTGACGTTGCTTTTCGGAACGCGGAAAAGACAAAACCCCTACCTGCTCGCGCAGATAGGGGTTTTGCGAAATGAATCTTGACGAT
>NZ_JABWRI010000050.1:0-18625 GCF_014268865.1 Pseudomonas sp. BW16M2
TGCTCCCGGGAGGACCGCGCTGCAGGGCCCATCCTGGGCCCCAGCGCTTGACGGGCATCCATGCCCGTCACCTCCCTTCGCAAGGCCTGCGTTCGGCCTCCTGAAGTCGCGAAGGTACGGGCGGCGCCTGGACTGGCGCAGCTGTCGCTAGCTGGGTATGGCGCTAGACTCCTGATCGGCAACGGCAACGGCAACGGCAACGGCAACGGCAACGGCAACGGCAACGGCAACGGCAACGGCAACGGCAACGCCGGGAATCGGGCGTAAAGGGGTTTGCGCCCAGACCGCCCGGCGGGTCTGCCGCCGGACCCCAGACTCGGTTATACTCGCGGGCTTTTCACCGAATTCGCACGAGAGCTGCCCGCCCATGGAAATCCAACCGATCCTGAACACCATCAAGGACCTCACCGAGCGTTCCCAGTCCATTCGGGGGTATCTTTGACTACGATCACAAACATGATCGTCTGGTCGAAGTAAACCGCGAGCTGGAAGACGCCGCTGTCTGGAACAAACCCGAGTATGCCCAGGCCCTAGGCCGCGAGCGCGCCATGCTGGCGCAGGTGGTCGAGACCCTCGATAAACTGTCCAACGGCCTGACCGACTGCAAGGACCTGCTCGACATGGCTGTCGAGGAGGGCGATGAAGGCGCTGTCAGCGATGTCGAGACCGAGCTGCAAGGGCTTGAGGAATCCCTCGCCCAGCTTGAGTTCCGTCGCATGTTCAGCGGCGAGATGGACCCGAACAACGCCTACCTGGACATCCAGGCCGGCTCCGGCGGCACCGAGGCCCAGGACTGGGCCAACATCCTGCTGCGCATGTACCTGCGCTGGGCCGACAAGCGCGGCTTCGATGCCACCATCATCGAACTGTCCGAAGGCGAAGTCGCCGGAATCAAGGGCGCCACCGTGCACATCAAGGGCGAGTACGCCTTCGGCTGGCTGCGCACCGAGATCGGCGTGCACCGCCTGGTGCGCAAGAGCCCGTTCGACTCCGGCGCCCGTCGCCACACCTCGTTCTCGGCGGTGTTCGTCTCGCCCGAGATCGACGACAAGGTCGAGATCGAGATCAACCCGTCCGACCTGCGCATCGACACCTACCGCTCCTCCGGTGCCGGTGGTCAGCACGTCAACACCACCGACTCGGCGGTGCGTATCACCCACGTGCCGACCAACACCGTGGTGGCCTGCCAGAACGAACGCTCCCAGCACGCCAACAAGGACACCGCCATGAAAATGCTGCGGGCCAAGTTGTACGAGCTGGAAATGCAAAAACGCAACGCCGCCTCCCAGGCCCTGGAAGACAGCAAGTCGGACATCGGCTGGGGCCACCAGATCCGCTCCTACGTGCTCGACGACTCGCGCATCAAGGACCTGCGGACCGGCGTCGAGCGCAGCGACTGCCAGAAGGTCCTGGACGGTGACCTCGACCAGTACCTGGAAGCGAGCCTCAAGCAGGGGCTGTAAACCGCACACCACCGCCGCGATACGAGGCCCGGTGCCCGTATCGCGTGCCCTGCCCGACAGGGGCAACGAACACCTGATGGAAAGAATGACGACATGAGCGACCTCAAGACCGAAGCGCAAGACCTGCAACAGGAAGAAAACGCCCTGATCGCCCTGCGCAAGGAAAAACTTGCCGCCGAGCGCGCCAAGGGCAATGCCTTCCCCAACGACTTCCGCCGCGACAGCTACTGCAACGACCTGCAGAAACAGTACGCGGACAAGACCAAGGAAGAGCTGGAAGCAGCCGCCATCCCGGTCAAGGTCGCCGGTCGCATCATGCTCAACCGTGGCTCGTTCATGGTCATCCAGGACATGACCGGCCGCATCCAGGTCTACGTCAACCGCAAGACCCTGCCGGAAGAAACCCTGGCCGCGGTCAAGACCTGGGACCTGGGCGACATCATCAGCGCCGAAGGCACCCTGGCCCGCTCCGGCAAGGGCGACCTGTACGTCGAGATGACCAGCGTGCGCCTGCTGACCAAGTCGCTGCGCCCGCTGCCGGACAAGCACCACGGCCTGACCGACACCGAACAGCGCTACCGCCAGCGCTACGTCGACCTGATGGTCAACGAGGAAACCCGCCACACCTTCCGTGTGCGTTCGCAGGTGATCTCGCACATCCGCAAGTTCCTCATCGAGCGCGACTTCCTCGAAGTCGAAACCCCGATGCTGCAGACCATCCCCGGCGGCGCCGCGGCCAAGCCGTTCGAAACCCACCACAACGCCCTGGACATGGCCATGTTCCTGCGCATCGCGCCGGAGCTGTACCTCAAGCGCCTGGTGGTCGGTGGCTTCGAGAAGGTGTTCGAGATCAACCGCAACTTCCGTAACGAGGGTGTTTCGACTCGTCACAACCCTGAATTCACCATGCTCGAGTTCTACCAGGCCTACGCAGACTACCGCGACAACATGGACCTCACCGAGGAACTGTTCCGCGAGCTGGCGCAGCTGGTACTGGGCAGCACCGATGTGCCGTACGGCGACAAGGTGTTCCACTTCGGCGAGCCGTTCGTGCGCCTGTCGGTGTTCGACTCGATCCTCAAGTACAACCCGGAGCTCACTGCCGCCGACCTGCAGGACGTCGACCGTGCCCGCGAGATCGCCAAGAAAGCCGGCGCCAAGGTGCTCGGCCACGAAGGTCTGGGCAAGCTGCAGGTGATGATTTTCGAAGAGCTGGTCGAGCACAAGCTGGAGCAGCCGCACTTCATCACCGAGTACCCGTTCGAAGTCTCGCCGCTGGCCCGTCGCAACGACGACAACCCGGCCGTGACCGACCGCTTCGAGCTGTTCATCGGTGGCCGCGAGATCGCCAACGCCTACTCCGAGCTCAACGATGCCGAAGACCAGGCCGAGCGCTTCCTGGCCCAGGTGGCCGAGAAGGACGCCGGTGACGACGAGGCCATGCACTACGACGCCGACTTCGTCCGCGCCCTGGAATACGGCATGCCGCCGACCGCCGGTGAAGGCATCGGCATCGACCGCCTGGTGATGCTGCTGACCAACTCGCCGTCGATCCGCGACGTGATCCTGTTCCCGCACATGCGTCCACAGGCCTGAGCGATCTGAACAAGCCGCCTTTCGAGGCGGCTTTTTCATGCCTGAAGCTTTATGTTGTCAGTGCGGGCCTCCTCGCGGGGCAAGCCCGCTCCCACAGTTGCACCGCAGGGCTTGAGCGTTGTGGTGTAACGTGGGAGCGGGCTTGCCCCGCGAGGAGGCCCGCACCGGCAACCCACTGTTCGTGAGGTAAACCAGAGTGACCCCCGCAATGCCCCACCAGGGCGCCGCCGGCATCGCCACCGCCGTCGCCGAGAGCGTGCAGTACCAGGGCCGCAAGACCGCCCGCCAGGGCAGCGAGCAGCGCCGCCAGCAGATCCTCGACGCCGCCATGCGCATCGTCGTGCGCGATGGCGTGCGCGGCGTGCGCCACCGCGCCGTGGCCGCCGAGGCCGGTGTGCCGTTGTCGGCCACCACCTACTACTTCAAGGATATCCAGGACCTGCTGGCCGATACCTTCGCCCAGTACGTCGAGCGCAGCGCGGCCTACATGGCCAAGCTCTGGACCAACACCGAAGGCGTGCTGCGCCAGTTGCTGGCCCAGGGCGACGGCACCCCCGAGGCCCGGGCGCACCTGGCCGATGAAGTGGCGCGCATGCTGGCCGACTACGTCCTGCGCCAACTGAACAACCGCCGCGACTTCCTCATGGCCGAGCAGGCCTTCCGCCAGGAGGCGCTGCTGTGCCCGCGCCTGGCCGAACTGGTGCAGGCCCACGAGCAGATCCTGCTGCATGGCGCGCGACAGATCCTGCAGGTGGTCGGTTCGCGTCAGCCCGAGCAGGATGCCCAGATGTTGACGGCGATAATCGAGCAGATGGAATATCAGGGCCTGCTCAAGGATGCGAATGCGCAGGCCGATGAGCAGATGCTCGCTATCCTTGTCCGATACCTGCAGATGGTGCTGGCCTCGGCCTGAGTGGTGAACGACTTTTCAAGGAGAACCTGATGAAAGCCTGGCGTGTGGTGTTGTTGACCTTGTCATTCCTCCTGCTGGGCGGTTGTCTGGTGACGTTCGACGAGCCGCTGCCGGCCAACCAGCCGGCGCCCAAGGCCCTGCTCGGGCAGTGGAGCAGCAAGGACGCCTGGGGCCAGCCGCTGAAGCTGAGCATCAGCCGCGCCGGCGGCAACACCTACAAGGCGGTGGCCCGTGCCCAGGGCAAGGCCCCCGAGGAATACGCCTTCACCGTGGCCCGGCATGGCAACCGCTGGTACCTGTCGGCCGGCGTGCCCAGGCGCCTGGGCGGCAACTTCCTGATCGGTGGCTTCGAGGTGATCGACGGCAAGCAGCTGGTGGTCTACAACCTCGATGTCGAGCAGGTGCAGCAGGCCGTCGCCAAGAAAGAACTGAGCGGACGCAATACCGAAGTGCCGGAAGATAACGGCGAGGGTGTGCTGATCGACAGCCCCACCGAGCGGGTGCTGGCGTACCTGGACGATCCCGCCAACTCCGATCTGTTCGTCGAGGTGGCGCGCTTCCAGCGTTCCGGTAAATAGCAGTGAGCATACCGGCCTCGTCGCGGGGCAAACCCGCTCCTGGTTGTGGGAGCGGGCTTGCCCCGCGATGAGGCTCCAAGAAGGAGTCCCGCGTGGACGAGTACCAGCAGACCATACGCACGTTGTCCGACCGCATCGTCGCCACCCAGACCCCGATCCGCGTGCTCGACGCGGTGAAATGGGACGACGGCATCCGCCAGGGCTTCCTCAAGGCCAAGGGCAAGGAACCACCGGCAGTGGACCGTGCTTACTACCAGAACCGCCCGCTGTCATTCGACTCCAGCGCGGTGAAGGCCGAGTTCCAGAGCATCGAGCGCGATATCACCCGGCAGTTGGGCCAGTTCAACCCGGTCGGGCAGATCATGCGGCGCATGTGCAAGGAATACCGCATGGTGGTGCGCATGCTCGAGGCACGCGGCACCGAGGACTTCGGACTGATCTCCCAGGAGCTCTACGGCGCCGCCTCCGACGCCTTCCACGCCGGTGATCCGACCCTGGCCGACCTGGGCCTGATGCTCTCGGACTACCTGAACAACATCGACGGTCGCGGCGACCTGAAGGACGAGCCGAAGAACCTCACGGCCAAGGAAGCGGTGGCGATCCTCCAGCGTCGCCTGAACAAGGTGTTCGGCGAGGCCGAGGAGACCATCCGCGTGTTCGAGTCCGATGGCATCGTCGCTGACGCCGCGGCCGGCGCCGACTACATCAAGGTGCGCGCCGACGCCATGTTCAACAGCCGCGATGTGCGCGCCCTGGAGGTGCATGAAGGCCTGGTGCACGTCGGTACCACCCTCAACGGCCTGAACCAGCCGATCTGCACCTTCCTGGCCAAGGGCCCGCCCTCGTCGACGGTGACCCAGGAGGGCCTGGCCATCCTCATGGAGGTGATCGCCTTCGCCTCCTACCCCAGCCGCCTGCGCAAGCTCACCAACCGCACCCGTGCCATCCACATGGTGGAGGAGGGCGCCGACTTCCTGCAGGTCTTCGAGTTCTTCCGCGGCCAGGGCTTCGAGATGGGGCAGAGCTACAGCAACGCCAGCCGGGTGTTCCGTGGCTCGGTGCCCAATGGCCTGCCATTTACCAAGGACTTGTCCTACCTCAAGGGCTTCATCATGGTTTACAACTACATTCAGTTGGCCGTGAAGAAGGGCAAGCTCGAGCAGATCCCGTTGCTGTTCTGCGGCAAGACCACCCTGGAAGACATGCGCACGCTGCGCCAGTTGGTCGAGGAAGGGCTGGTCGAACCGCCCAAGTACCTGCCCGAGCAGTTCCGCGACCTCAACGCCCTGTCGGCCTGGATGTGCTTCTCCAACTTCCTCAACCACCTGAGCCTGGACCGTATTGAAGCCGACTACGCGAACATTCTCTGACGCCTGCCGTCACCTCGCCTTCGGCCTCGGGTTGCTGCTGTTGGGCGGCTGCAGCAGCCTGCTGTTCTATCCCGAGCCCGGCCAGCCGTTCACCCCGGAAAAGGCCCACCTGCAGTACCAGGACCTGACCCTCCACGCCGCCGACGGCACGCGCCTGCATGGCTGGTGGCTGCCCGTGCCGGCGGGTACCGAGGTCAAGGGCACGGTGCTGCACCTGCATGGCAATGGTGGCAACCTGGCCTGGCACCTGGGCGGCAGCTACTGGCTGCCGAAGGCGGGCTACCAGGTGCTGATGATCGACTATCGCGGCTATGGGCTGTCCCAGGGCAAGCCGACATTGCCTGAAGTGTATGGCGACATCGGCGCGGCGCTGGATTGGCTCGACAAGGCGCCCCAGGCCCAGGGCAGGCCGCTGGTGCTGCTGGGCCAGAGCCTCGGCGGGGCCATGGCCATCCATTACCTGGCCCAGCACCCCGAGCAGCGCCGACGCTTCAGCGCCCTGGTGTTCGATGGCGTGCCGGCCAGCTACAGGGCGGTGGGGCGTTACGCCCTGAGCACTTCGTGGATGACCTGGCCACTGCAGGTGCCGCTGTCGTGGCTGGTGCCGGACGGCGACAGCGCGATCAACTCGATCGCCCGCCTGGACAGCCCGCCGAAGCTGTTCTTCCACAGCATCGACGACAACCTCGTGCCGTTGGACAACGGCCTGCGCCTGTACCGCCAGGCGCCGCCGCCCCGGGTGCTGCAGCTTACCCGGGGCGACCATGTGCAGACCTTCGCCGACCCGACCTGGCGCCAGGTGATGCTGCGCTTCCTGGAGGACCCTACCCATTTCAACGGCCTGCGCCGCCTGGCCGAAGTACCCAACTACCCTGACGAGAAGAACAAGCAATGAGTGAAGAACGCAACGCCATCCCGCTGATCCTGACCGGCGTCGGCAGCATCATCGTGACGGTGGGAACCCTCTGGTACTACGGCTACCTGCATTTCGCCAAGCCCGAGGATGCGCTGTTGTTGCAGGATTTCACCATGCTCAAGACCATTCCGGGGGAAGACTACAAGGTCTCGCTGACGCCGGCGCCGCAAGTGGCACAGTGCATCGATGGCGTGCTGGTGCTGTTCGATACAGAGCAAAAGGGCCTGACCGGGGTGCTGGTGGACAACCGCAAACGCGCGGTGCGCTGCATGGGGCAGGAGACGCCGCAGCAGGTGCAGTGAATGATGGGGCTGCTGCAGTGCGGCCCGATCAGTTCAATCGCGCGCTGGCGACTGAATAGACATCGCATCTTTCACGTTTGCCGATCGCAATGACAAGCACTACCACGCGCTGATCAATCACCTGGTAGACCAAGCGGTAGCCGGCTGATCTCAATTTGATCTTGTAGCAATCAGCCATGTTATTGAGCCGGTCTTTTTCAACCCTGGGTCGAGCCAGCCGGGCCTTGAGTTTCTTGGCAAGCTGCAGGCGCAATGTGGGTTCGAGCTTGCGGTACTCCTTGTGCGCTCGTGAATCAAACTCAAGGTTGTAGCTTGCTGTCGCGCTCTGCGTCGGCGATGAGCTCATCGATATCCACCCTCACGGTAGGCCCGCCAAGTCGCTGGCGTACCAGCTCGGCCAGTTGGATATCGTCAATCAGATCCATCATCGCCTCGTAGCGCTCTGGCGGTACTGCGTAGAAGGCGGGCTCGTTCCGATTGAGGATCACCACGGTTTCACCGTGCGCTTGGCGAATGGTGCCCATTGGGTCTTTCTTAAGGTCGGTAATGGATGCTGCCAGATCGGCGAGGACAGGGTACGTCATAGTTGTATCAACCCATTTGTCGAGAAGGGTGGTTGCCTCAGTCTAGTGCTTTTAAAGGTGTCTTCAAAGGTGCTTTTGACGGAAGGTCAAGCATGAAAAAACCCGCCATCAGGCGGGTTCTTTCATTCAGACAGCAGCCCTTATTGGACTTGGCTCACCGCTCGCGGCGCCACCGGCTGGTTGTCGTTGGAGATGGTTACCTCCACCCGACGGTTCTGCGCGCGGCCCGAGTTGCTGCCGTTGTCGGCCACCGGATACTCCTTGCCGTACCCCTGGGCGACGATGCGTGCAGGATCCACGCCGGCTCGTACCAGTGCCATGCGCACCGCGCCGGCGCGGCGCTCGGACAGGGTCTGGTTGTAGTTGGCCGAGCCGACACTGTCGGTGTAGCCCTCGACGATCACCTTGCGCTCAGGGTTTTCCTGGAGGAACTGGGCCAGCTTGGTGACGTTGGGGTAGGCGCTGCTCTTGAGCACGGCCTTGTTGAAGTCGAACAGCACATCACCGAAGGTCACCAGCGTGCCCCGATCGGTCTGCTTGGCGTTCAGGCTGTCCTGCAGCTTCTTGATCTGCGCGTCGCGGGCGTCCAGCTTGGCCTGGGCGCGCTGGGCGGCGGCGTTCTTCAGTTCCGCCTCGGCGCCGCGCAGGGCAATGGTCTGCTTGGCCACTTCGACGCGCTGGTTGGTCAGGTAGGCGAGCTGGTCGACCTTCTTCGAGTCCTCGCGCTCCATGTAGGCCTTGTCGGCCTTGTTCAGCCAGTCCTGGGCGTCCTTGGTCTCGAGCGCGGCCACCTTGCTCGACTGCGGGTCGCTCTGCAGGGCGGAGAAGTTGGTGCGGGCCGACTCCAGGTTGGCGTTCGGGTCGTGGGAGCAGGCGGCGAGGCCCACGCTCAGGGCCAGCAGGGCGGGAATCATGACGTAGTTGCGCATAGTGTTCATCCTTTGATCGTTAACGAAGGCTCATGAGGCTGGGCAGGGCTCATTCGGCGCTGCGCAGGCCTTCCTCGCGTACATCGTTGATGCCTTGACGGGCATCCTGCACGGCCTTCTGGGCCTTGGCCGCCTGGGCCTTGCGCTCGGCGACGCGGGCGTCCCACTCGGCCTGTTCGGCCAGCAGCCTGGCCTGGTCGTACTGCTTGTCGTGCATGGCGATCTCGGCCTTCTTGAACTTGTCCTGGGCAGCCTTCATCTCCACCGCGGCGAATTCGGTGCCACCGGCACTGACCGCCGAGTTGACCGCCGATTGGGTCACGGCGTATTGCTCGGTCGGCGGCTTGCCCGCGCAGCCGGCCAGCACCAGGCTGCTGCCCAGGGCCAGCGCGGCCAGCTTGAGCCCGCGCAGGTGAGTGGAGGAAGGTTGTACGATGCGGGTCTTCATGGTGGTCAACTCCATTGGGTCACTCCTGTTAAACGACGATGCCACGTGGTGGCTATCGCTGTTCCCCTGTGGCCAGCGTCGGGCGCAAAGGCCCGTGTTTACAGGGTTTT
Source organism: Pseudomonas sp. BW16M2 (assembly GCF_014268865.1). Classification (NCBI taxonomy): domain Bacteria; kingdom Pseudomonadati; phylum Pseudomonadota; class Gammaproteobacteria; order Pseudomonadales; family Pseudomonadaceae; genus Pseudomonas; species Pseudomonas sp. BW16M2. The sequence goes on from NZ_JABWRI010000050.1 coordinate 9,210, forward strand.
GCCGTGATGGCTATTGGCTGTGACCGAGGCGTTTTTTGAATAGTTCAGAAAAATTTGCACGCTAAAGGTATTTTTTTCTGACTAATCAGTCAGCGGAATTTCCGTGGAACTTCCGCTGTGGATGACGGTATGCCGGGTCTTGCCCGGCACCCGGAAAGGCTCAGTGCGACTGCTCTTCCCGCACCCGGCCAAGGGCCTGCAGGTGGCGTCGGGAGAGGGCCAGGAAGCGCGGCGTGGGGCCGATATCCTCGTACAGCGGGTCGCCTTCCTCGTCGGTGGCGATCACCTGCTGGCCCTTGATGTAGGGGAAGCTGGCCTCAAGCTCTTCGAGCGCCGCCGCCACCAGTTCGCCCAGCAATTCCTCGGGGCTGCGCTTGGGGTACATGTCGATCAGCGCGGCCAGGCGCGCTTCGGCTTCCATGTCCAGGTGCAGGACATGGCCGGTGGGGCTCAGGCGGCCGGCGGCGTTCTGTTCCCAGTGCTGGGCGAGTTGGCGAATTTTCATGATGACCTCTGTCAAAGCCTGGTAATGGCATTGCTTCGGATGTCCTGTGTTCACTTTAGTCGCTCTGGCCGCTTCCGGCTTGCCAGGCGCGGGCGCGAGTGGGCACTCTTGGGCGCATACGGTTTCCTGGAGTGGAGAAGGCTGATGAGTGATATCGATCTGCGCTTGCGCGAGGATGTGCACCTTTTGGGAGAACTGCTGGGCGAGACCATCCGCCAGCAGCATGGCGAGGCGTTCCTGCAGAAGATCGAGGACATCCGCCACAGCGCCAAGGCCGATCGGCGTGGGCAGGGCGAGCGACTGAGCTCGACCCTGGGCGACCTGGCCGAGGAGGACCTGCTGCCGGTGGCGCGGGCGTTCAATCAGTTTCTCAACCTGGCCAACATCGCCGAGCAGTACCAGCTGATCCGGCGCCGCGATGCCGACCAGCCCGAGCCGTTCGAGGCGCGGGTGCTGCCGGAACTGCTGGCGCGGCTGAAGGCGGCGGGCCACGGCAACGATGAGCTGGCTCGGCAATTGGCCAGGCTGAACATCGAGTTGGTGCTTACCGCCCATCCCACCGAGGTGGCCCGCCGCACCCTGATCCAGAAGTACGACGCCATTGCCGCGCAACTGGCCGCGCAGGACCACCGCGACCTCGTTCCCGGCGAGCGCCAGCAGGTACGCGAACGCTTGCGCCGCCTGATCGCTGAAGCCTGGCACACCGAGGAGATCCGTCGCACCCGGCCGACCCCGGTGGATGAAGCCAAGTGGGGCTTCGCGGTCATCGAACACTCGTTGTGGCAGGCGATTCCCAACCACCTGCGCAAGGTCGACGCGGCCTTGTTCGAGGCCACCGGGCTGCGCCTGCCGCTGGAGTCGGCGCCGGTACGCTTCGCCTCCTGGATGGGCGGTGATCGCGACGGCAACCCCAATGTCACGGCGACGGTCACTCGCGAAGTCCTGCTGCTGGCGCGCTGGATGGCCGCCGACCTGTTCCTGCGCGATATCGACGGCCTGGCCGCTGAACTGTCCATGCAGCAGGCCAGCGCCGCGCTGAAGGACAAGGTCGGCGACAGCGCCGAGCCTTATCGCGCCCTGCTCAAGCAGCTGCGTGACCGCCTGCGCGCCACCCGCGCCTGGGCCCATGCCTCGCTGACGAGCACGCAGCCGGCCAGCGCCGCGGTGCTGGTGGACAATCGCGAGCTGATCGCGCCGCTGGAGCTGGCCTACCAGTCGCTGCATGAATGCGGCATGGGTGTGATCGCCGACGGCCCGTTGCTCGACTGCCTGCGCCGGGCGGTGACCTTCGGTCTGTTCCTGGTGCGCCTGGACGTGCGCCAGGATGCCGCCCGCCACCGCGACGCGCTGTCGGAAATCACCGACTACCTCGGCCTCGGTCGCTATGCCGAGTGGGACGAGGAGCGCCGCATCACGTTCCTTCAGGCTGAGCTGAAAAACCGTCGCCCGCTGTTGCCGGCGCACTTCCAGCCCCAGGCCGAGACCGCCGAGGTGCTCGCCACCTGCCGCGAAATCGCCGCCGCGCCTGCGGCGTCGTTGGGGTCGTACGTGATCTCCATGGCCGGCGCGGCCTCCGATGTGCTGGCGGTGCAGTTGCTGCTGAAGGAGGCCGGGCTGACCCGGTCGATGCGCGTGGTGCCGCTGTTCGAGACCCTGGCCGACCTGGACAACGCGGGCCCGGTGATGGAACGCCTGCTTGGTTTGCCGGGCTACCGCGCCGGCTTGCAAGGGCCGCAGGAGGTGATGATCGGCTATTCCGACTCGGCCAAGGATGCCGGCACCACCGCGGCGGCCTGGGCCCAGTACCGCGCTCAGGAGAACCTGGTGCGCATCTGCCGCGAGCATCAGGTCGAGCTGCTGCTGTTCCATGGTCGGGGCGGCACGGTCGGGCGCGGCGGCGGCCCGGCCCACGCGGCGATCCTGTCGCAACCGCCGGGCTCGGTGGGCGGGCGTTTCCGCACCACCGAGCAGGGCGAGATGATCCGTTTCAAGTTCGGCTTGCCGGGTATTGCCGAGCAGAACCTCAACCTCTACCTGGCCGCCGTGCTGGAGGCGACCCTGTTGCCGCCGCCACCGCCGGAGCCGGCCTGGCGCGCGTTGATGGACCAGCTGGCCGCCGATGGCGTCAAGGCCTACCGCGGCGTGGTACGCGAGAATCCGGACTTCGTCGAATACTTCCGTCAGTCCACCCCCGAGCAGGAGCTCGGTCGCCTGCCGCTGGGCAGCCGCCCGGCCAAGCGCCGCGCCGGGGGTATCGAGAGCCTGCGGGCGATTCCGTGGATCTTCGGCTGGACCCAGACAAGGCTGATGCTGCCGGCCTGGCTGGGCTGGGAAACGGCGTTGAACAATGCCCTGGCACGCGGGCAGGGGGCGCTGCTGGCGCAGATGCGCGAGCAATGGCCGTTTTTCCGCACCCGCATCGACATGCTGGAGATGGTCCTGGCCAAGGCCGATGCACAAATCGCCGAGGCCTACGACGAACGTCTGGTGCAACCCGAACTGCTGCCGTTGGGCGCGCACCTGCGCGACCTATTGTCGCAGTCGTGCCAGGTGGTACTGGGCCTGACCGGGCAGCCGGTGCTACTGGCGCACAGCCCGGAAACCCTGGAATTCATCCGCCTGCGCAACACCTACCTGGACCCGTTGCACCGCCTGCAGGCCGAGCTGCTGGCGCGCTCGCGCCGCCGTGAAGCCGCTCTGGACAGCCCGTTGGAGCAGGCCTTGCTGGTGACCGTGGCGGGGATCGCGGCAGGTTTGCGCAATACCGGCTGAGGTCGTTCGAGACCGGTCTCGGTGATTGGCGGGGTTGCTCCTGCGCCAACCCCCGACGGCCGGTTGCGCCGGGCGCAACCAGTGCCCCGGCCAGCGGCGGGCGGCCCGTTCCTGGCACTTTTGGACGCTTGTCGGGGGGACGGGCGCTGTGTATCTTGAGCAGCCTTTTGACCGATTTTACGGTCTCGTCCGATTTTCCGGAGTTGGCCTTGTGCGCCGAATCCGTTGATTTGCAAAGAAAAATATGAGGAGCACAAGATGCGCGTAATTCTGCTGGGAGCTCCCGGGGCCGGTAAAGGTACTCAGGCAAAGTTCATCACCGAGAAGTTCGGTATTCCGCAGATCTCCACCGGTGACATGCTGCGTGCCGCCGTCAAGGCCGGCACCCCGCTGGGCCTGGAGTTGAAAAAGGTCATGGATGCCGGCCAGCTGGTCTCCGACGAGCTGATCATCAGCCTGGTCAAGGAGCGCATCGCTCAACCGGACTGCGCCAAAGGCTGCCTGTTCGACGGCTTCCCGCGCACCATCCCGCAAGCTGAAGCCATGGTCGCCGCCGGTGTCGACATCGACGCGGTGGTCGAGATTGCCGTGGACGACGAAGAAATCGTCGGCCGCATGGCCGGTCGCCGCGTGCACCTGGCCTCGGGCCGCACCTACCACATCCAGTACAACCCGCCGAAGGTGGCAGGCAAGGATGACGTCACCGGCGAAGACCTGATCCAGCGCGACGACGACAAGGAAGAAACCGTGCGTCACCGCCTGTCGGTCTACCATAGCCAGACCAAGCCGCTGGTGGACTTCTACCAGAAGCTGTCGGCCGCCAACGCCGGCAAGCCGAAGTACAGCCACATCGAAGGCGTCGGCTCGGTCGAGTCGATCACCGCCAAGGTGCTGGCAGCCCTGAGCTGATCCATCACCGTGCGTCACGACGGCCCGCTTGCGGGCCGTTGTCGTTTATACTGCCGCTCTTTTTCCCCTGTCGCCTGGATACCTCGTTCGATGACCACCTTGCTGGCCCTGGATACCGCCACCGAAGCCTGTTCCGTCGCGCTGCTGCACGACGGCAAGGTGACCAGCCACTACGAGGTGGCCCCACGCCTGCACGCGCAGAAGCTGTTGCCGATGATCAAGCAACTGCTGGCCGACTCGGGCGTGGCGCTGGGCGCGCTGGACGCCATCGCCTTCGGTCGTGGCCCGGGCGCTTTCACCGGCGTGCGTATCGCCATCGGCGTGGTCCAGGGGCTGGCTTTCGCCCTCGAGCGTCCGGTGCTGCCGGTGTCCAACCTGGCGGCCCTGGCCCAGGGCGCGCTGCGTGAGCGGGGCGTGCAGCAGGTGGCCGCGGCCATCGATGCGCGCATGGACGAGGTGTACTGGGGCTGCTATCGCGCCGAGCAGGGTGAGATGCGCCTGATCGGCCAGGAAATGGTGCTGCCACCCGAGCGGGTTGCGCTGCCGCAAGACCTGGATGGCAAGTGGTTCGGCGCCGGCACCGGTTGGGGCTATGCCGAGCGGCTAGCCGTGCAGGTTGCGGCCAGCGATGCCGTTGCCTTGCCCAATGCCCTGGACATCCTTGCCCTGGCTGGCTTCGCCTGGGCGCGGGGCGAGACGGTCGCCGCCGAGCAGGCGCAACCGGTGTACCTGCGCGATAATGTAGCTACGCCCAAGGCGCGTTGAATGCAGTTCGTCGGCTATCGCCGTTCACGATAAAACCTTTTGCGCGTTCTGTGGTCCAGTTATCAGTTCGGGCATTAGCGAAGGATTCCTGATGCTGCTAAATTGCCATCATTGATCCTGAGTGCCCCTGTCATGCGTATCGACGGCTTCTCCTCACAGAGCTACCCCATCAAGCGTGCGCCTCGCAAGGCGCCGGCGCGTGGCGAAGCCATCGACGAAGCCGATGCCGAGATCATCGAGGACATCGACGCGCAGGTCAGCCGTGCCAGCCGTCGCGGCGAGAACCTGCCGGCCCGCCAGCAGGACTTGATCTACCCCCGCGCCCGCGACCGGCGTACCTCCACGGCGCTGGCCAGCTACCTGACCACTGCCGGCTTCACCGACTGGGAGATGGAAGTGCTGGGGCTGGACCTGTACATTTGATGGATGACGCCATCACCCCTCCCTTATTTCCTCGGTTGCCCGTCCTGGGCTGAAAACGCCTGGCGCGAGTACCTGTACCCCGCCGACGCCCGCACCAGCGAGTTCCTCGGGCTGTACAGCCAGGTATTCAACGCCGTCGAAGGCAACACCACGTTCTATGCCCGCCCCGCGCCGACAACGGTCGAGCGTTGGGCGCAGATCATGCCGATGGGGTTTCGCTTTACCGCCAAGTTTCCCGGGGATGTCAGCCACGCGGGCGACCTGCGCGAGCAGCTCGACTCGGCGCTGGACTTCACCCGGCTGATGGCCCCCTTGGGCGAGCGCGTGTCGCCTTACTGGCTGCAGTTGCCGGCGATGTTCGGCCCGGCGCGCCTGGGCGAGCTTGCGCACTTTCTCGATGAGATCGGCGTGCCGGTGGCGGTGGAGGTGCGCAACGACGCGTTCTTTGCCCGTGGTGAGGAGGAGCGTCAGCTCAACCGCCTGTTGCATGAACGCGGTGTCGAGCGCATCTGCCTGGACCCGCGTGCGCTGTTCAGCTGCGCCTCGCGCGAACCCGCCGTGCTCCATGCCCAGGCCAAGAAGCCCAAGGTGCCGCCGCGCCCGGCAGCCTTTACCCAACATCCGCAGGTGCGCTTCATCGGCCATCCCGAGCTCGAGGCAAACGAACGCTTTCTCACGCCCTGGGTGGACAAGGTCGCCGCCTGGATTGAGGAGGGGCGCCGCCCGTATGTATTCCTGCATACCTCGGACAACCGCTTGGCCGCGGCACTGGCCCAACGTTTTCACCAGCGCCTGATGACCCTGTTGCCAGGCTTGGCGTCGCTGCCTGAATTGCCGCGCGCCCCTGAGGTCGAACAACTGGGGCTACTGTGATCTGACTGTCGGAGGTTGAACCATGGATGTGCAAACCCTGCGAGCCGAGGCCTTCAAGGCACTGCATGAGCGTGATGGCGCGTTCGTCATTCCCAACCCGTGGGATGCCGGCTCCGCACGGATGCTGGCCAGCCTGGGTTTCGAGGCGCTGGCCACGACCAGTGCCGGTTTGGCGTTCAGCCTCGGGCGGCCGGATGCCGAAGGCGCGCTGACGCTCGAGGAGACCCTCGACAATGCCCACGCCATCGTCGACGCCACGCCGTTACCGGTGGCGGCTGATCTGGAAAATGGTTTCGGCGATTTGCCGGAAGACTGCGCGCAGACCATCCTGCGCGCTGCCGAGGTGGGGCTGGTGGGTGGCTCGATCGAGGATGCCAGCGGGCGCAACGACGCGCCGATCTACGATTTCGAACTCTCCGTGGCACGGGTGCGCGCCGCCGTCGTGGCCGCCCGCAGCCTGTCCTTCCCCTTCACCCTCTGTGCCCGCGCCGAGAACCTGCTGCACGGGCGTCTCGACCTGGACGACACCATCCGCCGGTTGCAAGCCTATGCCGAGGCCGGAGCGGACGTGCTGTACGCGCCCGGTCTGCGCAGCGTCGACGAGATCCGGGCGGTGGTGCAGGCTGTCGCGCCCAGGCCTGTGAATGTGCTGATGGGCATGCCGGGGGTGACGTTGAGCGTGAATCAGCTGCAGGACCTTGGCGTGAAGCGCATCAGTGTCGGCTCCTCGCTGGCGCGGGTGGCGTTGGGCGCTTTCCAGCGGGCCGCGCTGGAGATCCGTGAGCAGGGCACCTTCGGCTATGGCGAGCAGGCTCTGCCATTTGCCCAGCTCAATGACTTGTTCCGCCGTTGAGGGCCCATGGGTAGAGCGTTGACTGCGTTGGTCAGCCTGCTGTTGGTTGTGCTGCTCGCCTGGTTGATGGGCTGGCGCCCGCCGGCTGCCTGGAACCCCTGGGCCGCTCTGGATGTTCGGCAGCCCCCGAATCTGCTGACGCCTTACAAGCTGTCGCGTCTGGGCGACGATCCCGAGCTATGCCGCCAGGCGTTGCAGACCACCACGCTGCGTTATCGCCAGCAGAGTGACAGCCCGGCGCAGGCCGCTTGCCCGTTGCGCAACGTCTGGCGTGTGGAGGGCGGGCAGGCGCGCTTGAGCAGCAGTTTCCTCGCCAGTTGTCCGCTGGCGGTGGCCTATGCATTGTTCGAAATGCATGGATTGCAGCCGGCGGCGCAGCGGGTGTTTGGTCAGCCGGTGACCCAGGTCGATCATCTGGGCAGTTTCGCCTGCCGCAATGTCTACCACCGCAAGCAAGGCCGGCTCAGCCAGCATGCCACGGCCAATGCGCTGGATATCAGTGGTTTTCGTCTGAAGGATGGCCAGCGCATTGTGCTGGCCCAGGACTGGCAGGGAGAAGGCCCCAAGGCTGAGTTCCTGCGGCAAGTGCAGGCGGCGGCCTGCGAAAGCTTCAGCACGGCTTTGGGGCCGGACTACAACGCCGCGCACCACAACCACTTTCACCTGGACATGGGCTTCTGGCAGATCTGCCGTTGAATTCAGGCGTGGACGCGCACGTTGTTCAGCACCACCGGGCGCGCCCAGTGGATATCGAACTCCAGGTCGTTCTGCTGCTTGGCCAGTGTCTGCTCGTCGAAGGGTTCGGGCGCAGGGTCGAGCAGGTTGGTCTCGAACTCGGCGATCGGCAGGAACAGCGGCCGTGGCGATGGGCCGGGGCCGGGCTCGGCGGTGGGGTGGCCCTGGCTCATGACCACCGGGCGCAGCCAGCTGTTGCTGATGTCGAGCTGGCGCTGTTGCTCGATCAGTTCGACGGTGTCGAAGGGCTCGGGGGCGGGCGGCAGCAGCTTGGCTTCGAGTTCTGCCTTGGGCAGGAACAGCGGCTCGGGCGGGGCAACCTCGGTGTCATGAACCGGCAGGGCGCGCTGGGCGTCGATCAGGGCCAGGGCACGGGCGCCGCCGACCGGTTCGCCGCTGTCCTGGTCGCACTGCATCAGCGCCTGGCTGAAGGTGTCGACTTCGCCTTGCGACTGCTCTGCCATGGCCTGGGCGAAGAAATCCTGCCACAGGTGGCTTACGCCCCCCAGTGCCTGGGTATTCTGTCGACCGTAGTTGCCGACGGGCGACAAGTAGGTCAAGCCGATGGGAAGAGTGTCTGACATGGCAGTCGCGGACGTTGAGCTCTGGCAGAATAGCGGGATATTGCCTGTATCGGCTCTGGCCGGGGTTTCATTAATTTATTTCGAGTGCGGGAACGGATGGTAGAGCAGCAGCAGGGCGCAGGTATCAGGGTTGAGGCACTGGCCCCGCAGTTCCAGGCGCAGGCCGAGGCATGGGCCGAGCGGCTGGGCTTGCCGTTGGTCGATGAAGCCGCGGAGTTCGCCGTGCAGCTGGGGGGCGAGGGGCTGCAGATCCAGCAGCTCGGGCCGCAGGCGCCGGGGCCGGTGCGGGTGGATTTCGTCGAGGGGCAGGCGGCGCACCGGCGGTTGTACGGGGGTGGCAATGGGCAGATGATCGCCAAGGCCGTGGGCATCGCCCAGGGCGTGCGGCCGCAGGTGCTCGACGCTACGGCGGGGCTGGGCAAGGATGCGTTCGTGCTGGCCAGCCTGGGTTGCCAGATGACCCTGATCGAGCGTCAGCCGTTGATTGCCGCGCTGCTGGAAGATGGGCTGGCGCGGGCGCGTGGAGATGAGGAGATTGCTCCGATCGTTGCGCGCATGCGCTTGCTGACTGGTAATGCGATCGAGCGGATGCGGGCTTGGGAGGGGGAGGCGCCGCAGGTGATCTACCTCGATCCGATGTTTCCGCATCGGGACAAGAGTGCCTTGGTGAAGAAGGAAATGCGGGTGTTCAGGCCTTTGGTCGGCGATGACCTGGATGCGCCGGCTTTGCTCGAGGCGGCTTTGGCGCTCGCCACGCATCGGGTGGTGGTCAAGCGGCCGCGCAAGGCGCCAATTATCGAGGGGGCCAAGCCGAGTCATAGTCTGGAGGGGAAATCGAGTCGGTATGATATATATCCCAAGAAGGCTCTGAAGGCTTGACTGTTGGTTGGTTGGTTGGTTGGTTGGTTGGTTGGTTGGTTGGTTGGTTGGTTGGGGTGTTTGTTTTTGAAGTTGTAGGCGCATTCATTTGCGATGTCGACGCTTATTCACCTTTCCG
>NZ_JABWRI010000051.1:0-15520 GCF_014268865.1 Pseudomonas sp. BW16M2
CCCCCCCCCCCCCCCCCCCCCCCCCCCCCCCCGGCCCCGGTACCGTCTGTGGTTATTTGCGTTGCCCGCCGGAGTATTCCTTGTAGTACTCGGGGATGGCGTGTTTGTAGCTCTCCAGCCAGCGCTGCAAGGCCAGGTCGCGCTCACTGGCCGCAGCCGTTTGCCGGATGGGCGACATGGCCTGGCCGTGAGATTGCAGCACCAGCCAGACTTCGGTTTGCTGCTGTTGCTCCGAGGAAGGGCCGGGTTCGATGGCCTGGGCTGCGAGCGGAACGAGCAACAGCCCCAGGCAACTGGCTAGGTTGTTTTTCATCACTACCTCTGCGTTGTTGGCGGGTTGGCAACCGACGGCTCGATGGCCGTTGTGACACGATCACTGGGCACCGCCGCCGCGGTCGTCGATGCCTTGAGTTTTTCCGCACGCTCCTTGGCCTGGGTGACTTGCTCGGGGTTCAGGCCGGCACGGCTGGCCAGCTCCGAGGCTTGTTTCCAGTTGCCTTGGTAAATCAGCAGGGTCACCAGGTTGCTGGCTGCCAAGGTGTCGGACGGCTTCAGTTCCATGGCGGTGATCAGTTCGAAACGGGCTTCCTTGAGTTTCAGTTGCTTGAGGTAGACCACGCCCAGATCGTTGCGAATCTTCTCATCGGTGGGGGACAGACGCGCGGCGCGCTGCAAGTGTTCGAGCGCTTGCTCGGCGTCGGCGCGGGAAGTCGCCAGCTGACCCAGGCCGTGCTCGCCTTCAGCGGTCAGGCAGGTACCGAGCAAGCTGCGATACAGCGGTTCGGCCTCACTCTGGCCAAGCATGCGATAGATCTTGGCCTTGCGCAGGCGCACTGCGGCAAGGTCGTCAGGGAGGTTCTGCAGGTTGGCCAGGCCTGCGTGCAACTTGCCGTCGCCGATCATGTCGTCGGCCATGCTCAGCGACAGCTCCTGATCGGGGGTCGGTTTGGCGCAACTGGCGCTTCCCAGGCTTGACCACCTGCCGCCCCCATCGGTGGCGCAGCCACTGAGCACCATCAATCCCAGCACCGCGATCAGTGCTTTCACCCTGTGCTCCCGCAAGGCCCTGATGCTCATTGCGACAACCCACTGAGCCGGTCGAAGTTACCGTCTTCGAGGAAATACATGCGGAACCAGTTCGGGTCGTAGTTACGCAGGTTCTCCCCCGGCAACGACGGCAGGCGGGCATTCGCCGCCAACGGTTGCACCAGGTGCGGGGTGACGATCATCAGCAGTTCCTTTTCCTCGCGGCTGATCGTGGAGTCACGGAAGAACGCCCCCAGGACCGGAACATCGCCCAGACCTGGGAACTTGCTCACGGACGAAATGTTGCTGGTACTGATCAAACCACTGATCACGAAGCTCTCGCCGTTGGCCAGGGAAATACTGGTGTCGGTGCGACGCACGCTCAGCGCCGGTACGGTGATGCCCGCGATGCGCACGCCGTTGTTGTAGTCGAGTTCGCTGACCTCTGGCGCCACTTTCAAGGCAATACGGTCACGTCCGACGATGGTTGGCGTGAGGGTCAGGCGAATACCGAACTCCTTGTACTCGATCGAGATGGTGTCGCTGCCGCTGCTGGGCACCGGAATCGGTACCTCACCCCCGGCCAGGAAGCTCGCGCTCTGGCCACTGAGCGCCACCAGGCTCGGCCGCGCCAGCGTGTAGGCGAAGCCACTGCCTTCGAGCGCATTGATCAGCCCGAGCACTTTGCCGCCGCCGATGCCGATGTTGAACGTCCTGTTGTCCAGCGGGATGGCGGTGGCTGTGTTACCGAGTTGGCCGGGCGACACGGTCACCAGCGGGACGGTGCCCGGGGAGCCGAACAGGAAGCTTCCGCCTTTGCCGAAGATCGAGGTACTGGCTTCCTTGAGCTTGGTGCGGCTGACTTCGACGAAGCGTATGTCGGTTTGCACCTGGCTGGGCAGCGAGGGGTCTTCCGACGGCGGTAACGCCGTGCTCATCAGCGAGCCGGCACCCTTGCCCTGGACGAACACCATGCTTTGGCGCGGGGCGCTGGAGCAGGCAGTCCAGACCATCAGGCTGGTGGCACCGGGGGCGATGCCGGTCAGCAGGTACGCATCATTTTTACCATAGGTCTGAACGTCGGCGACTTTCGGATCGCCGACGGCCAGACGCGTGATGGCAACCTCGGAATTCATCACCTTCTGCATACCTTCGCCGACCTCGATCACCGCCGGCAGGGCGGACAATGCAGAGCAATTGCCGGGGGCGGCCTGGGCGATGTTTGTGGACAGTCCAGTGAAGATCAACGTCCATGCAACGCGTTTGAGTACTTTCACGCAATCACTGTCCATTCACTGCTTCCTTGTCTGGTTTAGGTCTGGATACCGAGGCCCGCTCAAACCTAGTGTTCGGCCAGGGAACCCAGGCATGGGCACGTCTCTGGCTCGAACAAACGTCGTTGTTATCTGACGTTAGCGCAGAAAGGTCAAAATGCTATTAAATCGAAAAATACCATTCGTCGGAGCCGGGGATCGCTTGTTCACTGGACGCTGTCCTTGCGTTTAGCCTAGGATCCAGCCGAAGATCATTTCAAAGAAAAGACCTCACTTTGGATCTTCCGGGGTTTGTCCGAGAACAAGGTGCAACGGAGCATGCAGTTCGCGTTGTCGACTCTGTGAAGATGCGCAGGATTGATTGACCCCTATGGCGGCAGCTCATGTCGACACTTGAAAGTTCATCCTGGCAAATAGCCTATCCGCCGTCACTCGACTTCGGGCAGCAGTTGACCCGCGAACAACTGCAGCGCTCGATGCAGGAAACCATGTCTCTGCATGAAGGCGGCCCGGTCTGGCTGTTCGCCTACGGCTCGCTGATCTGGCGCCCCGAATGCAATTCGGTCGAGCGCCAGCGGGCACGGGTGCATGGCTACCATCGCGGCCTGTATCTTTGGTCCCACGAGCACCGTGGCACACCGGAATGCCCGGGCTTGGTGTTCGGGCTGGACCGTGGCGGTTCCTGCAGCGGTTTCGCCTACCGTCTGGATGAAAGCAACCTGGATGATTCGCTGATGGCCCTGTGGCAACGGGAAATGCCTTTCCCGGCCTATCGCCCGCACTGGCTCAGCTGCCGCCTGGGCGACGGCAGCAAGGTCCAGGCCCTGGGCTTCGTACTGGAACGGCACCTGCCGTGCTACGCGGGCAACCTGCCGGACACCCTGTTCAGCCAGATCCTCGCCAGCGCCAAGGGGCGCTACGGCACGACGCGCGATTACGTGGAGCAGACCCTCAACGCCCTGCGCAGCCACCAGATGCCCGATCGCAACCTGGAAGCCCGTTTCAGGCGTTGCCACAACCTGCGCGAGGTGTGAGCCCCGCGCGGTGGGGTCATTCCTGGCCGGCGGCGGTGCCGAGGAACTTGCGCAGGAACTGGCGGGTGCGTTCTTCCTTGGGGTTGGCGAACAGCGCCTTGGCCTCGCCCTGCTCGACGATCACGCCCTTGTCGAAGAAGATCACCCGGTTGGCGACATCGCGGGCGAAGCTCATTTCGTGGGTGACGATGATCATGGTGCGCTTTTCCTCGGCCAGGCCGCGGATGGTCTCCAGAACCTCGCCCACCAGCTCCGGGTCGAGCGCCGAGGTGGGTTCGTCGAACAGGATCACTTCGGGCTCCATGGCCAGGGCGCGGGCGATGGCCACCCGCTGCTGCTGGCCGCCGGACAGGCGGCGCGGGTAGGCGTCTTCCTTGCCCGCCAGGCCGACCTTGGCCAGCAGGCGCCTGGCCAGCTCGATGGCCTTGTCGCGGGGCGTCTTCTTGACGATCACCGGCCCTTCGATGACGTTCTCCAGGGCGGTGCGGTGGGGAAACAGGTTGAAGTTCTGGAACACGAATCCGGCCTGCTGGCGCAGGCGTCGGATCGCACCCTGCTGGCCGCCCAGCGGGCGGTTGGCGTCGATGCTGATGTCGCCGATCTGGATGCGCCCGGCATCGGGGGTTTCCAGCAGGTTCAGGCAACGCAGGAAGGTGGTCTTGCCCGAGCCGCTGGGGCCGATGATGGCGACCACCTCGCCGGGTTGCACGGTCAGGTCGATGCCGTTGAGCACGGTATGGCCCTTGAACTGCTTGCTCAGGCCTTCTACTACGATCATCTCAGTGCTCCTGGTCGTGCTGGTTGACCCGTGCTTCCATGCGGTTCTGGAAGTGCGCCAGGATGCTGCAGAGGATCCAGTAGACCACCGCGACAGCCAGGTACATGGTGAAGACCTCGAAGGTCCGGGCGGTGATCAGCTGCGCCTGGCGGAACAGCTCGGGCACCTGGATGGTCGCCGCCAGGGCGGTGTCCTTGACCAGCGAGATGAAGCTGTTGCCCAGCGGCGGCAAGGCGGTGCGCAGGGCTTGCGGCAGGATCGCCCGGCGCATGGCCTGGGTGCGGGTCATGCCGATGCTGGCCGCCGCTTCCCACTGGCCACGGTCGATCGAGGAGATCGCCGCGCGGAGGATTTCGCAGATATACGCCGCCATGTTCAGCGACAGGCCGATCAGCGACGCCGGGATCGGGTCGAGCTCGATGCCGATCTGCGGCAGGCCGAAGTAGATCACGAACAGCTGCACCAGCAGCGGCGTGCCGCGGAAGAACGACACGTAGATGCGGGCGAGCCAGTCCAGCGGCAGGATCTTCGACAGGCGCATCAGCGCCAGGGCGAAGCCCAGCACCAGGCCGAAGAACATGCCGCCGACACTGAGCAGCACGGTATAGCCCGCGCCCTTGAGCAGGAAGGGCGCGGAATCGACAACGAGTTGCAGGCTTTCAGCGATCATTTGGTGACATCGGCACCGAAGTATTTCTCGGACAGCTTGGCCAGCGTGCCGTCGGCCTTGAGCTTGTCGATGGCCTTGTTCAGCGCGTCGAGCAGTTCAGGCTCGCCCTTGCGCAGGGCCACGCCCGATTCCAGCTTGGAGAATTTCTCGCCGGCCAGCGCGGTCGGTTTCTTGTCCTTGGCGGTTTTCTGCACGTACTCGAGCGCGGCCAGGCGGTCGATCAGGATGGCGTCGATACGGCCATTGCGCAGGTCGGCGAACTTGGTCGGGTCGTCTTCGTAAGTGCGGACATCGGCTGTCGGCACGTCCTGTTTCACCCATTGCTCGTAGTTGGTGCCCAGGCCGACGCCGACCTTCTTGCCACCGAGGTCGGCGGCGGTCTTGATGTTCTTCTCGTTGTCGCTGCCCTTGAGCACCAAGGCCTGGATGCCGGAAACGGTGTAGGGCTCGGAGAAGTCGTACTTCTTCTTGCGCTCTTCGGAGATGGTCACCTGGTTGATCACCACATCCAGGCGCTTGGACTCCAGGGCGGCGAGGATGCCGTCCCACTTGGTCGGCTGGACCTTGGCCTTGACCCCCAGCTCCTTGGCCAGCAGTTCGGACAGCTCGACTTCGAAGCCGGTCAGCTTGCCGTTCTCGTCCTGGAAGCTGAACGGTGGGTAGGTGCCTTCCAGGCCGACGTTGATCACGCCTTTCTCCTGGATGGTCTTCAACTGCTCGCCGGCGAAGGCCTGGCCGAGCAGGCCAGCGCCGAGCAGGAGCGCCAGGCTGGCGTTGAGAAGGGGTTTGGCGAATTTGGTCATGGCAGGCCCCGCGCTTGTTGTGGAAGTAGTGAGGTGGCGACTATAGAGGTGGGCTTCATAGGTCGGGAAATAATAAAAAATCAGGTTGTTATTCCCGTTTCTGCATTTTGCAGTCGCTTATGCCCGACTTAGCTCAGGATGGAATAAAGCGTTGTTTTTTCCAAGAGGCAGATTTGACGTATCGTGGCTTACACCCTCCCTGTAGGAGCGGCCTTGTGTCGCGAAAGGGCCGCTCCTACAGGGAGCGTAGGTATATCGAGATAGCCGCCTGGCAGGAGAAACACCGTGAGCGAACAACCATCAACCGGGCACTGGCAACTGCAGGGCATCGTCAGTGGCCTGCGCAGCGCCCGTGAGCAGTGGCGCAGCAGCAACGGCCGCAGCAGCGGCGAGCAGGGCGGGCGCGAACTGCCGTCGCGCGAGGCGCTGCGACAGATTCTCGAGCAGCTGTGCGGCGCGCTGTTCCCCATGCGCCTGGGCCCGGTGGACCTGCGTGAAGAGAGCGAAGACTTCTATGTCGGTCACACCCTCGACGCCGCGCTCACCGCGCTACTGGCCCAGGCCCGCCTTGAGCTGCGCTACGCGGCGCGCCATGGCAAGACCGATGTGGTCGATGTCGATGGCCACGCCCTGCGCCTGATCCAGGACTTCGCCGCGGCCCTGCCGGCCCTGCGCGTGCTGCTGGACACCGACGTGCTCGCCGCCTACCACGGCGACCCGGCGGCGCGCAGCGTCGACGAGGTGCTGCTGTGCTACCCGGGCATCCTGGCGATCATCCACCACCGCCTGGCCCACCACCTGTACCGGGCCGGCCTGCCGCTGCTGGCGCGGATCAGCTCGGAGCTGGCGCACTCTGCCACCGGCATCGACATCCACCCCGGCGCGCAGATCGGCCCGAGCTTCTTCATCGACCATGGCACCGGCGTGGTGATCGGCGAGACTGCGATCATCGGCGAGCGGGTGCGTATCTACCAGGCCGTGACCCTGGGCGCCAAGCGCTTCCCCAGCGACGAGTCGGGCACCCTGCACAAGGGCCTGGCCCGCCACCCGATCGTCGAGGACGACGTGGTGATCTACGCGGGTGCGACCATCCTCGGAAGGATCACCATCGGCAAGGGCTCGACCATCGGCGGCAACGTGTGGCTGACCCGCAGCGTGCCGGCTGACAGCAACATTACCCAGGCTAACCTGCAGCTGGATTGCGAGGGCAAGAAAGCCTTCTGACTCAAGGGCTGGGATGCGTGGGAGCGGGCTTGCCCCGCGATGGCGATGGTGGGCGTGACCCTGCAATCGCGGGGCAAGCCCGCTCCCACGTGCATTCTGTTCGGTCCCCGCCCAGCGGCATCGGGTCGCATTGAAACTCGATCCATGTTTAACTTGAACGCTTGTTCAACGAAAAACGCTGGTCCATTGCCGGTGTTCAAAAGGAGGAATCGCCTTTGCTGAACCCGTTCAATCCGAACCTCACGTCCTTCGACGAGGTGCCCGTTCGATGAGTGCACCGACCCCCGACCTTGCCCACGGCAAGATCCGCATGAACCCCCCCGTGTTCTACTTCGCGGCAAGTTTCATCCTCCTCTTCGGCCTGATCGTCATCGCCCAGCCCCAGGCTGCCGGCGACTGGCTGCTGGCGGCGCAGAACTGGGCAGCCAACACCGTCGGCTGGTACTACATGCTGGCCATGACCCTGTACCTGGTCTTCGTGGTGGTCACCGCCTTGTCCGGCTACGGCAAGATCAAGCTCGGCGCCGACCATGACGAGCCCGAGTTCAGCTACCTGTCCTGGGCCGGCATGCTGTTCGCCGCCGGCATCAGCATCACCCTGTTCTTCTTCTGCGTCTCCGAGCCGCTGACCCACATGCTCCAGCCGCCGCAGGGCGAGGCCGGCACAGCCGAGGCCGGGCGCCAGGCGATGCAGATCCTGTTCCTGCACTGGGGCCTGCACGGCTGGGGCGTGTTCGCCTTCGTCGGCATGGCGCTGGCTTACTTCGCCTACCGGCACAACCTGCCGCTGGCCCTGCGCTCGGCGCTGTACCCGCTGATCGGCAAACGCATCAACGGCCCGATCGGCTACGCGGTGGACGGCTTCGGCATCATCGCCACGGTGTTTGGCCTGGGCGCCGACATGGGCTTCGGCGTGCTGCACCTGAACGCCGGCCTCGACTACCTGTTCGGCATCAGTCACAGCCAGTGGGTGCAGGTGATCCTCATCACCCTGATGATGGGTGCGGCGGTGGCCGTGGCGGTCGCCGGGGTGGAGAAGGGCGTGCGGGTGATGAGCGACATCAACCTGTTCCTGGCCTGCGCGCTGCTGCTGTTCGTGCTGTTCGCCGGGCCCACCCAGCACCTGTTCAACACCTTGATCCAGAACCTCGGAGACTACCTGGGCGCCTTGCCGCGCAAGAGCTTCGATGTGTACGCCTACGGCGAGCAACGCGACTGGCTGGGTGGCTGGACGGTGTTCTACTGGGCCTGGTGGATTGCCTGGGCGCCGTTCGTGGGGCTGTTCATCGCGCGCATTTCGCGCGGGCGCACCATCCGCGAGTTCGTCTTCGGCGTGTTGCTGATCCCGCTGGGCTTCACCCTGGCGTGGATGTCGATCTTCGGCAACAGCGCCCTGGACCAGGTGATCAACCACGGCATGACCGCGCTGGGGCAGTCGGCCATCGACAACCCGTCGATGAGCCTGTACCTGCTGCTGGAAACCTACCCGTGGAGCAAGACGGTGATCGCCGTGACGGTGTTCATCAGCTTCGTGTTCTTCGTCACCTCGGCCGACTCCGGCACGGTGGTGCTGTCGACGCTGTCGGCCAAGGGCGGTGGCGCCGACGAGGACGGCCCGAACTGGCTGCGCATCTTCTGGGGCGCGATGACCGCGCTGATCACCAGCGCGCTGCTGTTCGCCGGCAGCATCGATTCGCTGAAGTCGGCGGTGGTGCTGACCTCGCTGCCGTTCTCGCTGATCCTGCTGTGCATGATGTGGGGGCTGCACAAGGCCTTCTACCTGGAAAGCCAGCGACAGATCGCGCAGATGCACTCGCTGGCGCCCTTCGCCCAGTCCCGCCGTGGGCGTGGCGGCTGGCGCCAGCGCCTGAGCCAAGCCGTGCACTTCCCGTCGCGGGACGAGGTGTACCGCTTCATGGACGACGTGGTGCGTCCGGCGATCGCCGAGGTACGCGAGGTGTTCGAGCAGAAGGGGCTGGTGCTGATTACCCAGGACGATCCGAGCCATGACAACGTCAGCCTGAAGATCGGCCATGGCGAGGAGCAGCCGTTCATCTACCAGGTGCAGATGCGTGGCTACTTCACGCCGTCGTTCGCGTTGGGTGGGCTGGGGACGCAGGAGTTGAAGAATCGTCGCTACTACCGGGCCGAGGTGCACTTGAGCGAAGGTAGCCAGAACTATGATCTGGTCGGCTACAGCAAGGAGCAGATCATCAACGACATCCTCGACCAGTACGAGCGGCACATGCAGTACCTGCATCTGGTGAGGTAAGCCTGTTCCGGCCTCTTCGCGGGACAAGCCCGCTCCTACAGGGATCGCGTAACCCTTGTAGGAGCGGGCTTGTCCCGCGAAGAGGCCCGCACAGGAAACCTCAGAACGGCGCATCCCCCAGAATGGTCGCCCGATGCATCACCCGCCGGTTCGGCCGGTAGTCATCCACCGCAAAGTGCTGGGTCACGCGGTTGTCCCAGAACGCCACGTCATTTTCCTGCCAACGCCAGCGAATGCTGAACTCCGGCCGCGTCGCATGGGCGAACAGCAGCTTGAGCAGTGCCTCGCTCTCCTGCTCGTTCAACTCGTTGATCCGCGTGGTGAAGCCTTCGTTGACGAACAATGCCTTGCGCCCGCTGACCGGGTGGGTGCGCACCACCGGGTGCGACAGCGGTGGGTTGTTGCGCCGGGTGGCTTCCCAGCGCGCCAGGTCTTCGGCGGTGGTGCCGAAGCGCTCCAGCGGGAACGACTTGGTGAAATCGTGGGTGGCGGTCAGGCCGTCGAGCATCGTGCGCAGCGGCGCCGACAGCGCCTCGAACGCGGCGATCCCGCTGGCCCACAGGGTGTCGCCGCCAAAGGCCGGCAACTGCTTGGCGCTGAGCACCGCGCCCAGCGCCGGGGTCGGCAGGAAGGTCACGTCGGTGTGCCAGACGGCGTTGTCGCGCACATCGGTGACCGCGGTGTCGAGAATCAGTACCTGCGGCGTCTGCGGCACATTGGGGTAGATCGGGTGGATGTGCAGGTCGCCGAAGCGGGCGGCGAAACGGGCCTGCTGCTCGGGGGTGATCGGCTGGTCGCGGAAGAACAGCACCTGGTGTTCGAGCAGCGCCTGCTCGATGGCGTCACGCTGTTCGAGGGTGATATCGCGGCTGATGTCCACGCCGCTGATCTGCGCGCCAAGGGCTGGGCTCAAGGGGGTAACGGTCAGGCTCATGTCTTTTCTCGTTCCAGGTGCCGGGTTGCCGGCGTGGTCATTCGTGGGTCAATGGCTCTGGCCATGCCAGGGCACCAGCTTGCGCTGCAGGGCGCGCAGGCCCATCTCCAGGGCGAAGGCGATCAGGGCGATCAGCAGGATCCCCAGCACCACCACGTCGGTGACCAGGAACTGCGCCGCCGACTGCACCATGAAGCCCAGGCCGCTGGTGGCGGCGATCAGCTCGGCGGCGACCAGGGTCGACCAGCCCACGCCGAGGCCGATGCGGATGCCGGTGAGGATGTCGGGCAGGGCGCTGGGCAGGATCACATGGCGGATCAGTTGCGCCCGGGTGGCCCCCAGCGACTGCGCGGCGCGCAGCTTGGCCGGGTCGACGGTGCGCACGCCGGTGGCGGTGGCGATGGCGATCGGGGCGAAGATCGCCAGGTAGATCAGCAGCACCTTCGACAGCTCGCCGATACCGCACCAGATGACGATCAGCGGCAGGTAGGCCAGCGGCGGGATCGGTCGGTAGAACTCGATCAGTGGGTCGAGGATGCCGCGGGCCACGCGGTTGTAGCCGATGGCCAGGCCGACGGGGATGGCGGTCAGTGTCGCCGCCACCAGCGCCAGGCCGATACGGCCCAGGCTCGCGCCCAGGTGTTGCCACAGGCTGGCGTCCATGTAGCCCCGGGTGAGCAGTGTCCAGCCCTTGGCCAGAATGTCGGCGGGCGAGGGCAGGAACAGGGGTTCGATCCAGCCGGCGGCGGTCACCAGCCACCACGCCAGCAGCAGGGCGGCCAGGGTGAGGGCGCTGATCCAGCGGGTCGACAAGGGCTTGCGGGTCTTCACGACAGGAGGCGTGCGTTGTGCCTGCTTGGCGGTGGCCGGCAATTCGATGCTGCTCATGCGGACTCCTGACGTTGCGAGAACACCCGCGCCAGCACGTGCTCGCGGGTTTCGATGAAGCGGGGATCGGACTTGATCGCCCGGGCCGACTCACCAGCGGCATAGCGCTGGCCGAAGTCCAGCTGCAGACGCTCGACCACGCGCCCCGGATTGGGCGCCAGGAGCACCAGCTCGGTGGCGAGGAACACCGCCTCTTCGATGTCGTGGGTTATCAGGAACACTGGCTTGGCGGTGCGCTGCCAGACCTGCAGCAGCAGCTCCTGCATCTGTTCGCGGGTAAAGGCATCGAGGGCGCCGAACGGTTCGTCCATCAATAGCACCCGTGGGTCGGCGGCCAGTGCCCGGGCCAGGCCCACACGCTGCTTCTGCCCGCCGGACAATTGCCAGATACGCCGTTCGCCGAAGCCGGCCAGGTCGACCAGCGCCAGCATCTCGCGGGCCTTGGCTTCACGCTGGGCACGGGGCACGCCGGCCAGCTCGAGGCCGAAGGCGACGTTGCCGAGTACGTCCTGCCAGGGCAGCAGGGCATCGTCCTGGAATACCACGCCACGCTCGGCGCCCGGGCCTTGCACCGGCGCGCCGTCGAGGCTGATGCGCCCGCCGCTGGGGGCGACGAAGCCGGCGATCAGGTTGAGCAACGAGGTCTTGCCGCTGCCGGACGGCCCGAGGGCCACCAGCAGCTGGCGCGGGCCCAGGCTCAGGTTGATGTCGGCCAACACCGGGGTGGTGGCGCCGGGGTACTGTGCGCTGATGCGCTCCAGTTCGAGCAAGGCCATGACGGGCTCCGGATCAGTTGGGCAGGTATTGGGCGCTGACGTAGGGCGAGTAGTCGGGCAGCACGGCGTCGACCTTGCCTTGTTGCTTGAGGAAGGTGGCGGTGTCGGTCAGTGCCTGGGTGGTCGGCGCGCCCAGTGCGCTGGCCTGGTCGGCGGCCAGCGGATAGACGTTGCCCTGCAGCAGCACCGGGATATCGGCCGGCTTGGCGCCGGACAGCTTGACCAGCTTGGCGACGTTGTCCTTGTCGGCCAGCCAGGCTTTCGGGTCCTTGCGGTAGTCGGCGTAGGCGTCGAGGGTGACCTTGGCAAACGACTTGACGATCTCCGGGTGCTTGGCGGCGAAGTCCTTGCGCACGATCCAGGCATCGAAGGTCGGCGCGCCTTTCTCGGCCAGCTCGCCCGAGGTGATCAGCACCTTGCCGTTCTCCTTGGCCACGCCCAGGGCCGGGTCCCAGACGTAGGTGGCGTCGATGTCGCCGCGTTTCCAGGCAGCGATGATCGCCGGCGGCGCGAGGTTGAGGATCTGCACCTTCGACGGGTCGATGTTCCAGCTCTTGAGTGCGGCCAGCAGGCTGTAATGGCCGGTGGAAACGAACGGCACGGCGACTTTCTTGCCCACCAGGTCCTGCGGGGTCTTGATGCTGTCGCGGGCGACCAGGGCTTCGCCTGCGCCGATCTGGGTGGCGATCAGGAAGGTCTCGACCGGCAGCTTGCGGGTGGCGGCGGCGGCCAGCGGGCTGGAGCCGAGGTAGCCGATCTGCACATCGCCCGAGGCGACGGCGGTGATCACGTCGGCACCATTGTCGAATTTGCGCCAGTCGATGCTGGCCTTGCTGTCCTTTTCATAGGTGCCATCGACCTGGGCCACCTTGGCTGGGTCGACGGTGGTCTGGTAGGCGACGGTCAGGTCGGCGGCCTGGGCCAGCCAGCTGGCACTGGCGAGGGTCAGGGCGGCGAACAGGCGCAGCGGAGCGTGCGGGATCATGGTTGAACCTCTCGTCAGGCATTCTGGGATGGATGGCGAGAAGACTAGATGATCTAAGAAATAGTAAATAAATAACTTTTTGGACTTAGCTTAAAAGCCAAACGCTCTGACCCCCATGTCGGTGTGGGGCCGTTTTCATCGCAGGACAAGCTCGCTTCCACAACAGGGGGCGAAGCTGGCGGAATCGCTCAAGACGGCTAGTCTTGTTCGGTTCCTGCGGGGGGACCGCTGGTCGACAGCTCGGCAAACGTTTGCACATAACCTAAAGGTATGATTGACGGCGTCGATACAACGTTTCGCAGGAATGGTTCCGATGTTATTCCGTAAAAATCTTACAGATTCATAAAACGGTCATTTTGGATTTATAGGATTGTCATTATCCTGTAGCGCAGGTCGGCGGGTTAGACCAAAGTCGCAGATCGACCGTTAGCGATTGACTTGGCGGTCACGCATTTGTGCTAAATCGCCAATCCGGGTGAGTGGGGCAGCAGACTCCGCCGCTTGAGACGCACAAAAATTAGAACGTAGAGGAGCAAAACATGTACAAGTCCAGCCTGGCCCTGGCCGTGGCACTGGGGGTTCTCGCCCAACAAGCAGGCGCTGCCGGTTTCATCGAGGACAGCAAGCTGTCCCTGAGCTCGCGCACCATGTACTTCGACAACAACAACCGCGAAGCGCACGCCACTCCGGCAACCGCGACTCGTCCGGCCGGCAAGCGTCCGGATCAGCGTGAAACCGGTCAAGGTTTCAAGCTCGACTATATCTCCGGCTTCACTGAAGGCACCGTAGGCTTCGGTGTCGATGCCCAGGCCGTGTGGGGTATCCACCTCGATGGTGGCAAGGGCTACCACAAGTCTGGCTTCCTTCCGGACGATACCGACGGTTCTTCGGTAAGCCAGTGGGCACGTGTTGGCGCCAACGCCAAGGCCCGCTTCTCCAAGACCGAAGCGCACTTCGGTAGCGCCCTGGCACCGATGCTGCCGATCCTGGTCTCCAACGACGGTCGTCTGCTGCCGCAAACCTTCGAAGGCGCTACCATCACCTCGAAGGAAATCGACAACCTGACCATCAACGCCGGTCAGCTGACCCACGCAATGGGTCGTGCCTCGAGCAACCGTACCGGCCTGTCGGTCAACGGCGCGAGCGCTGACAGCAACAAGTTCCGCTACGGTGGCCTGGACTACAAGCTCACTCCAGACCTGACCCTGCAGTACTACTACTCGAACCTGGAAGACTTCTACAAGCAGAGCTTCCTGGGTGCCACCCACGTCTTCAAGATCGCTGACGACCAATCGTTCAAGACCGACCTGCGCTACTTCGATAGCAGCAGCGATGGCAAGAACGGCCACGGTGGCGGCTACAACTTCAACAACAACGGCGGTTATGCCAAGGAAACCGGCAAGGTCGACAACAAGACCTGGTCCGCCATGTTCACCTATACCCTCGGTGGCCACGCGCTGATGCTCGGCCATCAGCAGGTCAACGATGATGGTGGCTTCGTCTGGCTGAACCAGGGCGGTGTCGTTGATGGTAACGGCCGTGCCGAAGGTGCGGGCGGCGCCAGCTTCTACCTGTTCACCGACAGCATGATCAACCAGTTCGCCAAGGCCGGTGAAAACACCACCTTCGGTCAGTACTCCTACGACTTCGCCCGCCTGGGCGTGCCGGGCCTGAAGGCTTCGGTAGCCTACCTGCGCGGTCAGGATGGTCGTAACACCGACGGCCACGGTACCTTCAGCGAGTGGGAGCGTGACGCTCGCGTCGACTACGTTCTGCAGGAAGGCACCCTCAAGGGCCTGGGCTTCAGCCTGCGCCAGGGTGTCTACCGTGGCACCGGTTCGGGCGCTGCGAACGACCAGGACCAGACTCGCTTCATCGTCAACTACACTTACGCCTTCATGTAAGTCGTAGCGGCATCAAGAAAGCCTCGCCTAGTGCGAGGCTTTTTTGTGTCTGCGAATCCGTATTCTTAATGGTTATAAATAAATCGATATTTATTCTTTTTATTTTTATTCGGAAGCAGGCACATTGAACCCACAAGGCCAGACACAGCACAGGAGCCGCTTCCATGAGCCTCAAACTCGGCGATATCGCCCCCGATTTCGAACAGGATTCCAGCGCCGGCAAGATCCGCTTCCACGAATGGCTGGGCGACAGCTGGGGCGTGCTGTTCTCCCACCCGGCCGACTTCACACCGGTGTGCACCACCGAGCTGGGCCTGACCGCCAAGCTCAAGGAAGACTTCGCCAAGCGTGGCGTGAAAGCCATCGCCTTGTCGGTGGACCCGGTCGACTCGCACCACAAGTGGATCGATGACATCAACGAGACCCAGAACACCGTGGTCAACTTCCCGATCATCGCCGACGCCGACCGCAAGGTCTCCGACCTGTACGACCTGATCCACCCCAACGCCAGCGATACCCTGACCGTGCGCTCGCTGTTCGTCATCGACCCGAACAAGAAGGTGCGCCTGACCATCACCTATCCGGCCAGTACCGGGCGCAACTTCAACGAGATCCTGCGGGTGATCGACTCGCTGCAGCTGACCGACAACTACAAGGTCGCCACGCCAGGCAACTGGCAGGACGGCGACGAGGTAGTGATCGTGCCTTCGCTCAAGGACGAGGACGAAATCAAACGGCGCTTCCCGAAAGGGTACCGGGCGGTGAAACCCTATCTGCGACTGACCCCGCAACCGAATCGATGAGGTCTTCCTCGTTGCATTGCTCTTAGCCAAGCAGGGATCTTCGGGCCGTTTCGACGGCCCTTTTTTATTGTTCCGAAGGGTGGAGGTGGTTGAGCGTGGGGGGGGGGGGGGGGGGGGGGGGGGGGGGGGGGGGGGGGGGGGGGGGGGGG
>NZ_JABWRI010000052.1:0-13478 GCF_014268865.1 Pseudomonas sp. BW16M2
GTGGTGGGTGATGACGGGATCGAACCGCCGACCCTCTGCTTGTAAGGCAGATGCTCTCCCGGCTGAGCTAATCACCCCCGCGATGTTGCTTGTTGCGTTTGCTTCGCTGAGGCCGCGAAATTTACGCAGGTACCGATGCTAAGTCAATACCCCCATTGAAGTTTTTTTCAAAAAGGGCAAAAAAGGTAGCCGCTGGGGCAGCCTGATCGCGGGGCAAGCCCCCCCCCACAGCAAGACGCCACAGCGTGGGAGCGGGCTTGCCCCGCGATAGAGCCAGCACAACCGACAAAAAAAGGGGCTCTCGGCCCCTTTCTCTTTCATCTCAACAGGTTACAGCTCAGGTGTAGATCATCTTGCGGGTCATCCCGCCATCGACCACGAACTCCTGGCCGGTGACGAACCCCGCCTGGCGCGACAGCAGCCACGCCACCAGCGCCGCCACATCCTCGACCGTCCCCACCCTGCCCGTCGGATGCTGGGCATGGTCGGCCTCGGTCAAGGGCTCAGCGCGTCGCTGCGAAGGATCACGGGCATCGATCCAGCCCGGGCTCACCGCATTGACGCGAATCTCCGGCCCCAGGCTCATGGCCAGGGCGTGGGTCAAGGCGACCAGGCCGCCCTTGCTGGCGGCATAGGCCTCGGTGTCCGGTTCGGACTGCCGGGCGCGGGTGGAGGTCAGGTTGACGATCGCACCGCCATGGGCGCGCAGGTAAGGTGCGCAATGCTTGGCCAGCAGCATAGGGCCATTGAGGTTGACCGCCAGCACCCGGTTCCACTGAGCCAGGGACAGGCTTTCCAGGGTCTGGTTATGCGGGTTGGCGATCGCCGCGTTACACACCAACGCATCCAGCCGGCCGAACTGCCCGAGCACCTCGGACACCCCGGCACTGACCTGGGCCTCGTCGGCCACGTCCATGGTGATGAACCAGGCGTTGTCGCCCAGGGCCTTGGCGACCTTGGTGCCGCGCGGGCGGTCCAGGTCGCTCAGCACCACCTGCCAACCCTCGCAGATCAACCAGGCGGCGATACCCAGGCCGATGCCGCGAGCGGCACCGGTCACCAGGGCCACCCGGCCGTTATGGCCGGGCTCGCCACCCTTCCAGTCGATCACAGCGCAGCCAGGCCGCGGGCCAGATCGGCTTGCAGGTCGGCCACGTCTTCCAGGCCGACCGCCACGCGCACCAGGCTGTCACGGATACCCGCCGCCTCGCGCTCCTGCGGCGTCAGACGCCCATGGGAGGTGGTCGCCGGGTGGGCGATGGTAGTCTTGCTGTCACCAAGGTTGGTGGTGATGGAGATCACCCGGGTGGCATCGATGAAGCGCCAGGCGCCTTCCTTGCCGCCCTTGACCTCGAAGCTGACCACCGCGCCGAAGCCACTCATCTGGCGCTTGGCCAGTTCATGCTGCGGATGGCTTGGCAGGCCGGCGTAGTGGACCTTCTCGATACCATCCTGCTGCTCGAGCCACTCGGCCAGCGCCTGGGCGCTCTCGCAGTGGGCGCGCATGCGCAGCTTGAGGGTCTCCAGGCCCTTGGTGAAGACCCAGGCGTTGAACGGGCTGAGGGTCGGGCCGGCGGTACGCAGGAAGCCCACCACTTCCTTCATCTGCTCGCTGCGTCCGGCCACCACGCCACCCATGCAACGGCCCTGGCCGTCGATGAACTTGGTCGCCGAGTGGAACACGATGTCAGCGCCGAGCTTGAGCGGCTGCTGCAAGGCCGGGGTGCTGAAGCAGTTGTCCACCACCAGCATGGCGCCACGGGCATGAGCGATCTCGGCCAGGGCGGTGATGTCCACCAGCTCGGCCAGCGGGTTGGACGGCGACTCGACGACCAGCAGCTTGGTATTGGCCTTGATGGCCTTTTCCCAGCCGTTCAGGTCGACCAGCGGCACGTAGTCCACCTGTACGCCGAAACGCTTGAAGTACTTCTCGAACAGGCTGATGGTCGAGCCGAACACGCTCTGCGACACCAGCACATGGTCGCCGGCGCTGCACAGCGACATGACCACGGCGAGGATCGCCGCCATGCCGGTGGAGGTGGCCACGGCCTGCTCGGCGCCTTCCATGGCCGCCAGGCGCTCCTCGAAGGCGCGCACGGTCGGGTTGGTGTAGCGCGAATAGACGTTGCCCGGCGTTTCGCCGGCAAAACGCGCGGCGGCGTCGGCGGCCGTGCGGAAGACATAGCTGGAGGTCAGGAACAGCGCTTCGCTGTGCTCGGCCTCCGGTGTACGGTTCTGACCGGCGCGCACCGCCAGGGTGTCGAAACCGACACCCTCGAGGTCACTGTCCAGTCGACCGGCATCCCATTGATCGGTCATGCCGTCGCTCCCAAATCAGTTGTTGTACAGGTCGATGATCGCGCTGACTGCCTGGTTCTTCACCTTGGCCAGGTCATTACGGGCCTGCTCGATGCGATCGAGGTAGGCTTCGTCGATATCGCCGGTGACATACTCACCGTTGAACACCGCGCAATCGAAATGCTCGATCTTGATCTTGCCGCCACCGACCGAGTCGATCAGGTCCGGGAGGTCCTGGTAGATCAGCCAGTCGGCGCCGATCAACTCGGCCACCTGTTCGGTGGTACGGTTGTGGGCAATCAGTTCGTGAGCGCTCGGCATGTCGATGCCGTAGACGTTGGGGTAGCGCACCGCAGGGGCCGCGGAGCAGAAGTAGACGTTCTTGGCGCCGGCTTCGCGGGCCATCTGGATGATCTGCTTGCAGGTGGTGCCGCGCACGATCGAATCGTCCACCAGCATCACGTTCTTGCCGCGGAATTCCAACTCGATGGCGTTGAGCTTCTGGCGTACCGATTTCTTGCGCGCGGCTTGGCCGGGCATGATGAAGGTACGGCCGATGTAGCGGTTCTTGACGAAGCCTTCGCGGAACTTGACGCCCAGGTGGTTGGCCAGTTCCAGCGCCGCGGTGCGGCTGGTGTCAGGGATCGGGATGACCACGTCGATATCGTGGTCCGGGCGCTCGCGCTGGATTTTCTCGGCCAGCTTCTCGCCCATGCGCAGGCGCGCCTTGTATACCGAGACGCCGTCGATGATCGAGTCCGGACGGGCCAGGTAGACATGCTCGAAGATGCACGGCTGCAGTTTCGGGTTCTCGGCGCACTGCTTGGTGAACATCTGGCCGCCTTCGGTGATGTACACCGCCTCACCCGGCGCCAGGTCGCGGATCAGGGTGAAGCCGAGCACGTCCAGGGCCACGCTTTCCGAGGCGATCATGTACTCGACGCCCTCGTCGGTGTGACGCTGGCCGAACACCACCGGACGGATGCCGTTGGGGTCGCGGAAGCCGACGATGCCGTAGCCGGTGATCATCGCCACCACCGCGTAGCCACCGACGCAGCGGCTGTGCACGTGGGAAACGGCGGCGAACAC
Source organism: Pseudomonas sp. BW16M2 (assembly GCF_014268865.1). Lineage (NCBI taxonomy): Bacteria > Pseudomonadati > Pseudomonadota > Gammaproteobacteria > Pseudomonadales > Pseudomonadaceae > Pseudomonas > Pseudomonas sp. BW16M2. Next base: position 3,388 of record NZ_JABWRI010000052.1, read on the forward strand.
GTCTTCCTCGGTCGGCTGCAGCTTGCCACGCACGGCCAGCTCGTGGGCGAACACGTTCAGCAGCACTTCAGAGTCGGAGTTGGTGTTGACGTGGCGCAGGTCGGACTCGTAGATCTCCTTGGCCAACTGCTCGACGTTGGTCAGGTTGCCGTTGTGCGCCAGGGTGATGCCGTAGGGCGAGTTGACGTAGAACGGCTGGGCCTCGGCCGACGTGGAGCTGCCGGCGGTCGGGTAACGCACGTGACCGATGCCGATGCTGCCGACCAGGCGTTGCATGTGACGCTGCTGGAAGACGTCGCGCACCAGGCCGTTATCCTTGCGCAGGAACAACCGGCCGTCGTGGCTGGTCACGATACCGGCAGCATCCTGGCCGCGGTGCTGGAGGACCGTAAGCGCGTCATACAGCGCCTGATTGACGTTCGACTTACCGACGATACCGACGATGCCACACATGCGACGCAACCCCTACTTTGATGAAACTTGAGTGAAGAGCGCTCAGGGCTTGGTCGGCCCGAGCAGCTGCTCCTTGAACGGAAGGTCAACGGGTGCGCTGACCCCACTGGACATCCACTGGCCACTGAACCCGAGTATGAGGTTCTTCGACCAATCGGCTACCAATAGAAATTGTGGTATCAGGCGTGATTCCTGCCACCACGGATCCTGTTGCACCGGCCCCAGGCTCAGCAGCCCGACCGCCACCACCACCAGCAGCCCCCCGCGCGCGGCGCCAAAGGCCATGCCGAGGAAGCGATCGGTGCCGGACAACCCGGTCACGCGGATCAGTTCGCCGATAAGGAAATTGAGCATCGCCCCGACCAGCAGCGTGGCGACGAAAAGAATCGCACAGCCGGCAATGACCCGCGCTGAAGGCATCTGGATATAGCTTTCAAGATACTGCGCCAGCGAGCCGCCGAACATCCAGGCCACCGCACCGGCGACAATCCAGATGAGCAGGGACAAGGCTTCCTTGACGAAGCCGCGCTTGAGACTGATCAGTGATGAAATGACGACGATCGCGATGATCGCCCAATCAACCCAGGTAAATGCCACGGTGTTGCCTGCCGACGTTTGAGGCGGCGCATTTTACCAGAGCCAGGGGGCTTGGGGTAAGCGGAATGTCAGGTGTTTGAAGGGCTGCGGGCTGACTTTGGGGACAGCTTTACGCCCTGAGACAGACCGCCTAGCCTACGCGGAGTCTGTAGGAGCGGCCTTGTGCCGCGAAAGGGCTGCGCAGCAGCCCCAAGGTGTGAGCGGGGGGGCCGCGTTGCGGCCCTTTCGCGGCACAAGGCCGCTCCTACAGAGGGTGCGCTAGATGGGCGTCAGCCACGCTCCGGCTGGAAGCGCACCACGATGCCTTTGAGGTTCTGCTGGCGACTGATCACATCACGCAGCCGCTCGGCCTCGGCGCGCTCGATCAGCGGACCGACGAACACCCGGTTCATGCCATCCGCCGAACGGATATAGGCGTTGTAGCCCTGGCTGCGCAGGGTCTTCTGCAGGTTCTCGGCACCAGCACGATTGGACAGGCTGGCCAACTGGATCGACCAGCTCACCGGCAGGCCGTTGGCATCGATCTTCGACGGCGCGACCGGCTTGGCGGCAGGAGCGGCAGGCGCCGCGCTCGGCGCAGGCACCGGACGCGCCTCCACCTTGGCCACCGGCGGCGTCGGCACTGGCGTCTGCGGCTTGGGCTGCACGGGCGGCGCCACGGTCGCTACCGGCGCGATGGGCTGGCTCGGCGCCGTCACCGGTGCCGTGGACTCGTCGACCACCACCGGTGGCTGCTCGTTCTGCTCCGGCAACGGTTGCGGTTCCGGCACCTGGACCGGCTCCACCTGCACCTGGGGCAGGCTGGGCATGGCCGGCGCCTCCGGCGCCTCGACACGCACCTGGCGCATCTCGTCCTCGCGAGTGAACAACATCGGCAGGAAGATCACCGCCAGCGCCACCAGCACCAGCGCACCGACCATGCGCTGCTTCATCCCTTTATCCAGCACTGCCATCTACTCCATCCTCGGGGACCTGCCGCTCGAGCCAGGCCAAGGCCTCGCCGACGCAGAAAAACGAACCGAACAGCAGGATCTGGTCATCCGCCGTCGCCTGGGCGCACTGCCCTTCGAGGGCAGCCGCGACACTGGCGTAAGACTTCACCGTCGCACCGAGGTTCGTCAAGGCATCCGCCAGCTCCGCGGCCGGGCGGCTGCGCGGCGTGTCCAGCGGCGCCACCGCCCAGTCGGCGACCTGGTCGCGCAGCGGCGCGAGCACACCGGTCAGGTCCTTGTCGGCCAACAGGCCGAACACCGCCAGGCGCCGCCCCTTCACCGGGCGCGCCGCCAGGCGGCGGGCCAGGTACTCGGCAGCGTGCGGATTATGGCCGACATCCAGCAGCAACTCCACGCGTTTGCCCTGCCGCAGCAGCTCGCGTCGGTCGAGACGACCGGTGATACGCGTGTCCAGCAAGGCCTGGCGAACCGTGCCGGCATCCCACGGCAGGCCCATCAGCAGGAAAGCCTGCAAGGCCAGGGCGGCATTCTCCATGGGCAGGTCGAGCAACGGCAGGTCGCGCAGCTCAACGGTCGAACCGTCGAGCTGGCGACCACGCCAATGCCAGTGTTCGGCACTGCTATCCAGGTCAAAATCACGCCCGCGCAGGAAGAACGGGCAATCCAGCTCGCGCACCTTGTCCAGCAAAGGCTGCGGCGGATCCAGGTCGCCGCACAGCGCAGGCAGGCCCTGGCGGAAAATCCCCGCCTTCTCGTAGGCCACCGACTCGCGGCTATCACCCAAGTAGTCGACGTGGTCGACGCCGATGCTGGTGACCAGCGATACGTCGGCATCCACCAGGTTGACCGCGTCCAGCCGACCACCCAGGCCGACCTCGAGCACCACTGCGTCCAGCGCGGACTGCTTGAACAGCCAGAACGCCGCCAAGGTGCCCATTTCGAAATAGGTCAGCGAGATCTCGCCGCGTGCCGCTTCCACTGCGGCGAACGCCTCACACAGGCGCTCATCGCTGGCCTCGCGGCCTTCGATCAGCACCCGCTCGTTGTAACGCAGCAGGTGCGGCGAACTGTACACCCCGACCTTGAGCCCCTGGGCGCGCAGCAACGAAGCCACGAAGGCGCAGGTCGAGCCCTTGCCATTGGTGCCGGTCACCGTCACCACCCGCGGCGCCAGCTTGCCCAGCCCCAGGCGCGCCAGCACCTGTTGCGAGCGTTCCAGGCCCATGTCGATGGCCGAGGGGTGCAACTGTTCGAGGTAGGCGAGCCAGTCGCCCAGGCTGCGCTGGTTCATCACGCGACCGCGGCGACCTCTTTGGCCGCTTCCGGGGTCGGCTGGCCGGTCATCTGCGCCAGCAGGCGCGCCAGGCGTGGACGCAGCTCGTCACGGGAGATGATCAGGTCGATGGCGCCGTGCTCCAGCAGGAACTCGCTGCGCTGGAAGCCTTCGGGCAGTTTCTCGCGCACGGTCTGCTCGATCACCCGCGGACCGGCAAAGCCGATCAGCGCCTTCGGCTCGCCGACGATCACGTCGCCGAGCATCGCCAGGCTGGCGGAAACGCCGCCGTAGACCGGATCAGTGAGCACCGAGATGAACGGAATGCCTTCTTCGCGCAGGCGCGCCAGCACGGCGGAGGTCTTGGCCATCTGCATCAGCGAGATCAGCGCTTCCTGCATGCGTGCGCCGCCGGAAGCGGAGAAGCAGACCATCGGGCAACGGTTTTCCAGGGCGTAGTTGGCGGCGCGCACGAAGCGCTCACCGACGACGGCACCCATCGAGCCGCCCATGAAGGAGAACTCGAAGGCACTGACCACGATCGGCATGCCCATCAGGGTACCGCTCATGGAGATCAGCGCGTCCTTCTCGCCGGTCTGCTTCTGCGCGGCGGTCAGGCGATCCTTGTACTTCTTGCCGTCACGGAACTTCAGGCGGTCGACCGGCTCCAGGTCGGCGCCCAGCTCGGCACGGCCTTCTGGATCGAGGAAGATATCGATGCGCGCGCGGGCGCCGATACGCATGTGGTGGTTGCACTTAGGGCAGACGTCGAGGGTCTTTTCCAGCTCCGGGCGATACAGCACGGCTTCGCAGGACGGGCACTTGTGCCACAGCCCTTCCGGCACCGAGCTCTTCTTCACCTCGGAACGCATGATCGATGGGATCAGTTTGTCTACCAACCAGTTGCTCATGCTTGCTTTCTCCAGTATTGGCCGGGGAGACCTGCGTGGCCCCGCCCTGCCCTTGAGCTCAAATTCTTCTGTAAAGCGACGATGGACCGGCAAAGGGCCGCCCCACCTCCAATTCTTCCCCGGCATGCCCCGCGCTCTGGCGCGGCCTGGCAGCACCGGGCTGCGAAAGCTATGGACGATGGCGCGCGGCCAGCCGTCACATCCGCGTTCACGCGTGTTTCACCGCCTGCATGAAGGCTTCGATCTTTGCCGCATCCTTGATGCCCTTGGCCTGCTCCACACCGCCACTGACATCCACCGCGTACGGGCGCACCTGGCGAATGGCCGCGGCAACGTTGTCGGCCGACAGGCCACCGGCAAGGATGATCGGCTTGCTCAGGTGCTGCGGAATCAGTGACCAGTCGAAGGCCTCGCCGGTTCCCCCCGGCACGCCCGGCACATAGGCGTCCAGCAGGATGCCGCGGGCGCCGGCGTAATGCCGGCAGGCGGCCTCCAGGTCATCCCCGGGGCGCACCCGCAGGGCCTTGATCCAGGGCCGGTGGTAGCCCTCGCAATCGGCTGGGGTCTCATCGCCGTGGAACTGTAGCAGGTCCAGGGAAACCACTTCGAGGATCTCGTTGAGCTCGCAGCGCGAGGCGTTGACGAACAACCCAACGGTGGTCACGAACGGTGGCAGCGCGTCGATGATCGCCCGCGCCTGGCGCACGTCCACCGCCCGTGGGCTTTTCGCATAGAAGACGAAACCGAGGGCGTCGGCGCCGGCCTCGACCGCGGCCAGGGCATCCTCGATACGGGTAATCCCGCAGATCTTGCTGCGAACATTGCTCATGGACGGCGAACCTTGGGTGATCGGGAAAGCGTCGATGGTAGCAAATGACCCGTGCCCCGTCAGTCCGCCAGCGCCTCGTAGCCGGTAAGAAAGTGTGGGCCGATGTAACGCTGCGGCAGCGCGTACTCTTCCGGATACTCCACCTGCACCAGGTAGAGGCCGTAAGGGTGCGCGGTCACCCCGCCGTCACGGCGGTTGCGCCCCTCCAGCACCTCGCGGGCCCACTCCACCGGACGCTCGCCGGCGCCGATGGTCATCAGCACGCCGGCGATGTTGCGCACCATGTGGTGCAGGAACGCGGTGGCGCGCACGTCCAGCACGATCATCCGGCCATGGCGGGTCACGCGCAGGTGGTGGATATGCTTGATCGGCGACTTGGCCTGGCACTGGCTGGCGCGGAAGGCGCTGAAGTCATGGGTACCCAGCAGATACTGCGCGGCCTCGGCCATGCGCTCGACGTCCAGCGGGCGGTGGTTCCAGGTCACTTCCTCGGCCAGGTGCGCCGGGCGGATCGGGTCGTTGTAGATGACGTAGCGATAGCGACGCGCGGTGGCCTTGAAGCGAGCATGGAAGTGCGCAGGCATGGGCGCCGACCAGACCACGCTGATGTCGTGGGGCAGGTTGAAGTTGGTGCCCAGGGTCCAGGCACGCTCGTCGCGCACCGCGCGGGTGTCGAAATGCACGATCTGCCCGCAGCCATGGACGCCGGCATCGGTACGCCCGGCGCAGATCACCGAGATCGGCTCGTTGGCCACCGTCGACAGCGCCTGCTCCAGGGCCTGCTGGACACTGGGCACGCCGCTGGCCTGGCGCTGCCAGCCGCGGTAGCGCGAGCCTTTGTATTCCACGCCCAGGGCGATGCGGGTGTAGCCTTCGGCGGCCGATTCGGCGGCGGCGGTGTCGATGATGTCCAAGAGCGGCAAACCTGATGCTGAAACGAAAGGCGGGAGTATACCGGCAAACCGTGCAGGGGCCGAAATGATCGCGGGGCAAGCCCGCTCCCACGTATTCTGTGGAAATGGGCTTGCCCCGCGCGGTGCAACGTCGCCTCAGACCAGGCGCGAGAGCATCTCGTTGGCTTCGTGGCGCTGGCTGTCGTCGCCGTCCTTGACCACTTCGTCGAGGATGTCACGGGCGCCCTGGTGGTCGCCCATGTCGATGTAGGCGCGGGCCAGGTCGAGCTTGGTGGCCACTTCGTCGGCGCCGGAGAAGAAGTCGAAGTCCAGGTCGTCCAGCGGCTCGGGCTCCAGTGCCGCGTCCTCGGCGGTGAACTGCGGTTCGGGCGCCGCTGCCGGGACATCGAGGTTCTGCGACAGCTTGTCGAGTTCGGCGTTGACGTCGTCCAGTTCCGAGGCGAAGTTCTTCGCCGCCGGCGAGTCGTCGTCCAGCGACAGCGACAGGTCGAAGTCCTCGGGCAGCTCCAGCTCGGAGATCGGGTCGAACTCCGGGATGGCCTCGAAGGCCGCGAGCTCCGCCGCCACGTCCACCGGGGCTTCCTCGCTGCTGGCCGGGGCCACCGGCTGTTCGGCGACATCCAGGTCGAATTCGGCCAGGTCGTCGACGTTCTGCGGCGTCGCCTGGGCTTGGGCAAGCAAAGCCTCGAAGTCGTCGTCGGCATCGGTTTCGGCAACCGCAGGCGCAGGCGCGGCCTCGGCCTGGACCTCGGGCGCCTCGACAACCAAGTCCTCAAGACCGGCCATGTCCAGGTGATCATCTACCGGCAGGTCATCACCCAGGCTCAGGTCGAAGGCGCTGTCCAGGTCGCTCTCTTCGGCGACAGGCTCAGGTTCCGGCTCGGCCGCCACGACAGGCTCAGGCTCAGGTTCCGGCTCCACGACGAGTTCCGGCGCGCTTTCGCCCAGCTCCAACTCCTTGTCCTGCAGCAGGTCCTGGACATACTGCTCATCCAGCTCGGCGGCCAGGGCAGCAGCCCCGGCAGCGCCTGCCGCCACCGCCGCGACACCCAGCATGGCCGGGAAGCGCTCCTTGAGCGCGGCGACCTCGGCCTGGTTCGCGTCATTGACCGCCAACTTGCGTTCCTGGCCGGCGAAGGCGTCCTGGTCACCCTGGCGGGCATAGACTTCCATCAGCTTCAGGCGCAGGTCACTGCGCTGCGGCTCGGAGGCCACCGCCGCTTCCAGCAGGTCGGCGGCATGGTTGAGACGGCCACGGGCCAGGCTGTCGTCCACTTCGGCCAGCAGCGCGGCACGTGGATCGACCGCCGGCGCGGCGGCTTCGACGGCGGCCACAGGCTTTTCCGCGGCAACGGCCGCAGCGGCCGAGGCCGCCACCACCGCTGGCGACAGGGTCACGCTCGGTGCCGACACGTCGAGGCCTTCGAAGCTGCTGGGCGGCAGCTCCAGGTCAGGGCCGCGCTCGCCATCCTCGGCCAGGGCACGCGCCATGCGCAGGTGCTTTTCGGCTTCCTGCTGGGCCTTGCGCTTGCGCGCCAGGAGCAGCAGCAACAGCAGCAGGACCAGGAACGCGGAGCCGGCGATCAGGCCCAGCAGCAGCGGATTGCCCAGCAACTGGTCGAGCATGCCGGGCTCTTCGCTGGCCGGCGCTTCGGCGGCCACATCCTGCGGCGCGGTGTCGGCGGCGGCAGGCGCCGGAGCGACCACCGGTTCGGCCGGGGTCAGCTGGGCGTTTACCGCCGGCTGTGCCGGAGCCGGCTCGCCCGGCAGCGCGCCGGCCGGCGGCTGCGGTGCCGCGGCGCCCTGGGCCTCCAGGCGCGCCAGCTGGTCGTTTTTCAGCTCGATCAGACGCTGCAGCTTGTCCAACTGGCTCTGCAGGTCGACCATGCGGCTCTTGAGTTCTTCATTGTCGCGACGGCTGGTGTCGAGGCTTTCCTGGGCCACGGCCAGCTTGTCGCCCAGCGCCTTGGCCTCACCGGCCGCACCCTTGCCGCCCGGCGCCACCAGGCGCAGGTTGTCGCCCTGGGCAATGCGTGCCGGCGCGGCGCCGGCCTCGCCACGGCGGGTGGCGTCCAGTTGCCGTGCGCGCGGGCCGAGGCGACGGCCTTCGCGCCAGGCGGCGTACTGCTCGGCCACTTCGCGGTTGGCCTGGGCCTGGGGAATGCTCTGTGCCTGCTGCTGATCGGGCAGGCGCAGCACCTGGCCGGTCTTGAGCTGGTTGATGTTGTTGCCGATGAAGGCATCCGGGTTCAGCGCCTGGATGGCCAGCATGGTCTGCTGGATCGAGCCGCCGTTGCTGTTACGCGCGGCGATCTGCCAGAGGGTGTCGCGGCGTTTGGTGGTGTAGCTGCCCGCGCTGACCGGCGGGTTGATATTGGCCTGGGTCGGCTGGCTGCCCTGGGCCTGCGCCTGGTCGAGCAGCACGCTGTAGTCGCGCAGCAGGCGGCCCTGGGGCCACATGACCTGGACCAGGAACTTGACCACCGGCTCCGGCAGCGCCTTGCTGGAGGTGACCCGCAGCACGCTCTTGCCGTTGGGGTTGACCACCGGGGTGAACGTGAGGTCTTCGAGGTACGGCGGGAAGGCCACCCCGGCCTTGGCGAACTCTTCCGGCGACGCCAGGCTGGGCGCCATCTGCGCTGCGGTGAGGTCGCGCACATCGAGCAGTTCGATCTCGGCATCCAGCGGCTGGTTCTGCGCCGACTTGAGGGTCAGCTCGCCCAACCCCAGAGCGTTAGCCATGCCGGACGACAGCGCCGAGGCTGCCGCGATGGCCAGAACCAGTTTGCGAATTCGAAGCATGAACTCTTCCCTTGTATGAAGCGTCCCGAAAACCTTTGCGCGGTGCAGGACAAAATTGCTCGCAGTATCTTTTACGCCATGTGTTTTATCAACAATTGTGCCGCCTGCACGGCATTCAGCGCCGCGCCCTTGCGCACATTGTCGGTGGTCAGCCACAGGTTCAGCTGCTGGTCTTCATCGACACCATGGCGTACACGACCAACATAGACCACGTCCTGGCCCACTGCGTCACCTACCGGTGTCGGATAATCCCCCGCTTCGACCAGTTCGATGCCGTCGGCGGCCTCCAGCGCGGCGTTGACGGCCGCCAGGTCGACCGGATTACGGCTTTGCACGGCGACACTGAAGCTATCGCCGAAAAACACCGGGACTTGAATGCAGGTCACGGAAATCTTCAGCTGCGGCAGGTCGAGCACCTGGCGCAGCTCGCCGACCAGGCGGCGCTCCACGGCCGTGTGGCCCTGTTCGTCTGGGGTGCCGACCTGGGGCAGCAGGTTGAAGGCGACCTGGCGATCGAAGAAGCGCGGCTCCAGGGGGCGTGCGTTGAGCAGCTCGGCGGTCTGCCGGGCGAGTTCGCTGACGGCCTCCCTGCCCTGCTCCGAAACCGCGAGGCAGGCGTTGACCTGCACGCGCTCGATATCGAGCAGTCCCTTGAGCGGCGCCAGCGCCACGGCCAGGGCCACCGCGCCGGCGCTCGGGCTGGTGATCAGCGCGGGCTGCGCGAGCTCGGCGATGCGTTCGCCGTTGGCTTCCGGGACCAGGGCGGTGGCGCCGTCCAGGGCGCCGGACAGGTCGATCACCGCGCAACCGGCGGCGATGGCCTTGGGCGCGAAGCTGCGGCTCACGGCGGGGCTGGCAGCGAAGAACACCAGTTGCGCCTGGGCGAAGTCGAAGCTGTCCACTTCGCGGACTTTCAGCTTCTTGCCGGCGAACATGACGCTGCTGCCGGCGGATTCCATGCTGGCCAGCAGGTGCAGGGTGGAGACCGGGAAGGCCACTTCCTCGAGGATCTGGACGAGGGATTCACCGACAGTGCCGGTGGCGCCGACTACGGCGATGTCTAGGGCGGGGGTGGTCATGGGATCGGTTCCTTTCTGCGGGGGTACGGCGGGGGAGCGGCACTTTACTTGGATTGTGGGGTGGGAGGTAGGTTCGGGTTCAAGAGTGTGGGTTTTGATTTTTTTATGCGCATTCATTGGCGATGTCGACGCATTATCACCCTTCCGCCCTTACGGCGGCCTACTTTTCTCGTGGGAAAAGTAGGCAAAACCGTCCCGCTCCGTTCATCCGGCCCCTACGCTTCGCTCCGGGGTTCCCTCGCTCCGTTCTTGCTCCCGGGAGGACCGCGCTGAACGCCCC
>NZ_JABWRI010000053.1:0-13423 GCF_014268865.1 Pseudomonas sp. BW16M2
GGGGCTATAGCTCAGCTGGGAGAGCGCCTGCATGGCATGCAGGAGGTCAGCGGTTCGATCCCGCTTAGCTCCACCAATTTTGCCGCGATTCGCGAAAGCGGGTCGGCACGAAGGTTACGTCCCCTTCGTCTAGTGGCCTAGGACACCGCCCTTTCACGGCGGTAACAGGGGTTCGAGTCCCCTAGGGGACGCCACTTTTACCCGCGTTTGCGGGAGTTGAATGGCTCATCATCCAGATCGGTGAGTCATTTGTTTTACTCGGGGCTATAGCTCAGCTGGGAGAGCGCCTGCATGGCATGCAGGAGGTCAGCGGTTCGATCCCGCTTAGCTCCACCAATTCGCCACGATTCGCAGCAGCGAGTCGGCACGAAGGTTAAAGTCCCCTTCGTCTAGTGGCCTAGGACACCGCCCTTTCACGGCGGTAACAGGGGTTCGAGTCCCCTAGGGGACGCCAATTTTTTACCTGCGTTTTGCAGGACTTATAAGGCTCATTCGATTATTGAATGGGCCTTTTGTTTTTTCTGCCTCCCGAAAACTGTCGCTGCGCCGATCAATGGACGCAGATTCCGCTTGCCAGAAAATATTATGAGCATAATATGATGATCATAATGTTTTGAGGTGAGCCATGAGCGACAAGAAGAGCAAGACCCGCGAACGTATCCTCGATGCCGCCCGCAGCGCGCTGGTCCAGCAAGGGCCGGCCGAGCCGAGCGTCAGCCAGGTCATGGGCGCCGCGGGGCTGACAGTCGGCGGCTTCTATGCCCACTTCGACAGCAAGGACGAACTCATGCTCGAGGCGTTCAGCCAGTTGCTCGGCGAGCGCCGCGCCTTGCTCGCTCAGGTCGATCCTGCCCTTGACGGCGCCGGGCGTCGGGCCCTGGTCGCGGCCTTCTATCTGTCGCGCAAGCACCGTGATTCCGAGGTGCAGGCGTGCCCGATTCCCAATGCGCTGAGCGAGATGCAGCGCCTGCCGGAGGCGTTTCGCAACGTGCTGGCCGAACACATCGAGCTGATGACCGCACAGATGGTCGATCGTCCCGAAGACATCGACAAGGCGCTCGCCGATTTCGCCCTGATGGTGGGCGGCCTGGCCGTGGCCCGTGCCCTGGGCGATGGCGAGCTGTCCGACCGTATCCTGCGCGCCGCCAAGTCGGCGGTGATCTGAGCAACCTGACCCTGGAGCAAGGCGATGACTACTTTGAGCTGGATTCGTGGCGTCAATGGCACCCTCGGCCACCTGGTCCCCGAGCATGTCGCCGGCAAGATGCGTCGTGCCTTCATGACGCCGCGCAGCTTGCCGCCCAAAGCCTGGGAGCTGCCGTTGCTGGCCCGCGCCGAGCGCATCACCCTGCGCTTCGGGCTGTCGGCGCTGCGCTGGGGGCAGGGGCCGACGGTGTTGCTGATGCATGGCTGGGAAGGGCGCCCGACCCAGTTCGCGGCGTTGATCGAGCGACTGGTCGACAGCGGCCACACCGTGGTGTCGCTGGAAGGGCCGGCCCATGGGCGCTCGCCCGGCGAGCAGGCGCATGTGGTGGCGTTTGCCCGCGCATTGCTGGAGGCCGCTGCCGAGCTGCCGCCGTTGCGGGCGGTGATTGGCCACTCCATGGGCGGCGCCAGCCTGTTGCTGGCCCTGCAATGGGGGCTGCGCACCGATGCGGCGGTCAGCATCGCCGCGCCGGCACGCCTGCTTGGCGTGCTGCGCGGCTTCGCCCGGCGTCTTGGCCTGCCGGCCCGGGCCCGGGCCGCGTTCATCCGTCAGGTGGAGCGGGATGTCGGCGTCCAGGTGGCGCGCCTGGATGTCAGTGGCTATCAGCTGGATGTGCCGGGCCTGGTGGTGCATGCCGAGGACGATCCGGTGGTGCCGGCCGGCGAGGCGCCGGTGATTCACCAGGCCTGGTTTGACAGCCGTTTGCTGCTGCTGGAGGAGGGCGGCCATCAGCGGGTGCTGGCCGACCCGCGCCTGGGCGAGGCGGTGATGGAACTGCTGGCGCGCTCCAGCCAGCGCGCGCGGCAAAGCGCCTGAGCATCCGTTACACTCTGCCCGGTCACTGAACACCGGGAGCGGGCATGAGCTGGGATCTGGCAACACCATTCATCATCGACCTACGCGTCGGCAGCGAGGACATCGACGGCCTCGGCCACGCCAACAACGCCGTCTATGTCACCTGGCTGGAGCGCTGCGCCTGGCGCCATTCCCAGCGCCTGGGGCTGGACCTGGCCGAGTATCGCCGGCTGGACCGGGCGATGGCCGTGGTCCGCCATGAAATCGACTACCTCGCCGCCGCCTATGAGGACGACGAACTGCAACTGGGCACCTGGATCGTCGACTGGGACCAGCGCCTGCGCATGACCCGACGCTTCCAGCTCAAGCGCCCAAGTGATGGCGTTACCCTGCTGCGGGCGCAGACCACCTTCGCCTGCATCGAGCTGTCCAGTGGCAAGCCCAAGCGCATGCCGGCGGAATTCCTCGACGGCTACGGTCCGGCGCTGACCGGCCGCTGAAGCGGGGCGGTTTTTTGCTAGACTGCCGCCTTTTTCGTGGCGAGACCCTGAAATGCAAATTGCCCTGGCCCCGATGGAGGGGCTGGTCGACAACATCCTGCGCGACGTCCTGACCCGGGTGGGCGGCATCGATTGGTGCGTCACCGAGTTCATCCGCGTCTGTGACCGCCTGCTGCCGGCATCGTCGTTCGACAAGCTGGCGCCGGAGCTGCGCCAGGGTGCGCGCACCGCCGCCGGCGTGCCGATGCGCGTGCAATTGCTCGGCTCGGATCCGGTGTGCCTGGCTGAAAATGCGGCCCTGGCCTGCGAGCTGGGCGCGCCGGTCATCGACCTGAACTTCGGCTGTCCGGCCAAGACCGTCAACAAGTCCCGGGGCGGGGCGGTGCTGCTCAAGGAGCCCGAGCTGCTGCATGCCATTGTCCGCGAGGTGCGGCGCGCGGTGCCGGCGCATATCCCGGTGACCTCGAAGATGCGCCTGGGCTACGACAGCCCCGACGGCGCGCTGGACTGCGCCAGGGCGCTGGCCGAAGGCGGCTCGGCGCACCTGGTGGTGCATGCGCGGACCAAGGTCGAGGGCTACAAGCCGCCGGCCCATTGGGAGTGGGTGGCGCGGGTGCAGGATGTGGTCGCGGTGCCGGTATTCGCCAATGGCGAGATCTGGACGGTCGACGACTGGCGGCGCTGCCGCGAGGTCAGTGGCGCCAGGGACATCATGCTGGGTCGTGGGCTGGTGTCGCGCCCGGACCTGGCCTTGCAGATCGCTGCGGCCCGTGATGGCGTCGAGTACCAGCCGATGAGCTGGGACGAGTTGCTGCCGCTGCTGCGCGAGTTCTGGCGCCAGGCCCAGGACAAGCTGTCGCCACGCTATGCGCCGGGGCGGATGAAACAATGGCTGGCGATGCTGACCCGTGGCTATCCCGAGGCGGTGGCGCTGTTCGCTGAGTTGCGTCGGGAGGATGACTGCCAGCGGATCAGTGGGTTGCTGGGGATGGAACTGCAGGCCGTCGAGGCTTGTGTCGCCTGAGCTGGCGCTATCGCGGGGCAAGCCCGCTCCCACGAAGCCATGCCCAGTCGAAAATTTTTTCAGGCCAGCCCTTGAAAGCCTTTTGCCCGGACATATCTCTTGAGTACGCGATGCCGAAGTCGGGTCGCGTAGTGACTTTACTTGCTGAATCTCAGGAGTTAATGACCATGACTACCGCTTTCTCTCTCGCACCGCTTTTCCGCAACTCCGTCGGTTTCGACCGTTTCAACGACCTGTTCGAAGCCGCCGCCCGTAACGAGGCCGGTAGCAGCTACCCGCCCTACAACGTGGAAAAGCATGGCGATGACCACTATCGCATCGTGGTTGCCGCAGCCGGCTTCCAGGAGCAGGACCTCGACCTGCAGGTCGAAAAAGGCGTCCTGACCGTGACCGGCGGCAAGCGCGACAACACAGGCGAAGGCGTCACCTTCCTGCACCAGGGCATTGCCCAGCGCGCCTTCAAGCTGTCGTTCCGCCTGGCCGACCATATCGAGGTCAAGGGCGCGGGCCTGGCCAACGGCCTGCTCAGCATCGAGCTGCTGCGCATCGTGCCGGAAGAAGCCAAGGCCAAGCGCATTCCGATCAACGGCGAAAAGCCGGCGCTGAACTGAGTTCGGCGGGATGAAACAAAGGGCACCTTCGGGTGCCCTTTCTGCTTTGTGCCGGGGATGAATGCCCTTTGACTGGCGTGGGAGCGGGCTTGCCCCGCGATTGCAATGCTGGGTCTCATACCGCAATCGCGGGGCAAGCCCGCTCCCACGCCATGCGTGAACTGTTACCAGGCCAGTTCAGTAATCCGCCGGCGCCTCCAGCAGCATCTGGCGGAACTCCGGCAGCGGCAGCGGTCGGCTGTGCAGGTAGCCCTGGTACAGGTGGCAACCCAGCCGCTCGAGGAATTCCAGCTGCTCGGTCAGCTCCACGCCCTCGGCAATCACCGCCAGTTCCAGGCTGCGGGCCATGGCGACGATGGCGCGGACGATCTCGGCGTCGTTGGGGTCGACCGGCGCGTCGCGCACGAAGGTCTGGTCGATCTTCAGCGCATCCACCGGCAGGCGCTTGAGGTAGGTCAGCGAGGAATACCCGGTGCCGAAGTCGTCCATGGCGAAGCTCACGCCGTAGCCCTTGAGCTCGCGCATCTTGCTGATGGTGTCCTCCAGGTTCTGGATGACGATGCCTTCGGTGATCTCCAGCGTCAGCATGCGCCGCGGCAGGCGGTAGTCGTCGAGGCTGCGCAGTACCCGCTCGACGAAGTCGTTCTGGCGGAACTGCCGCGGGCTGATGTTGACGCACAGGCTGAAGTCGTCGGCGTCGATCAGGCCGTCCGCGAGCATGCGCGCGCAGGCATCGCAGGCCTCGTCGAGGATCCAGCTGCCGACTTCGAGGATCAGGCCGCTTTCCTCCAGCACCTGGATGAACTGCGCCGGCGGTTGCTGGCCCAGTTGCGGGTGGTGCCAGCGCAGCAGCACCTCGGCGCCGACGATGCGGTTGTCACGGGCATCGACCTGGGGCTGGAAGTGCAAGGCCAGTTCGCCCCGGGCCAGGGCCAGGCGCAGGTCGCTCTCCATGCGCAGGCGCTCGCTGGCGGCCTTCTGCATGGTGGTGTGGAACAGCTGGGTGGTGTTGCGGCCGGAGTCCTTGGCCCGGTACAGGGCGATGTCGGCGCGCTTGAGCAGGTCGGCGGGGGTGGCGCCATGGTCGGGGATCAGCGCCACGCCGATGCTCGGCGTCACCTGCAGGCGCTGCCCGTCCAGCGACATCGGCTCGGCCAGCAGCTCGCGCAGGGTGTCGGCCAGCTCGCGGACCCGGGTCTCGACCACCTCGCGGCTGCCCTCCAGGCCGCTGAGCAGCACCACGAACTCGTCGCCGCCCAGGCGCGCCACGGTGTCCTCCAGGCGCACGCTGGCCTCGAGGCGGGCGGTGATGATCTTCAGCACCGTGTCGCCCACCGGATGGCCGAGGGAGTCGTTGATGTGCTTGAAGTGGTCGAGGTCGAGGAACAGCAGCGCGCCGCGCAGGTTGTGGCGCTTGAGCAGGGCGATCTGCTGGCTCAGGCGGTCCATCAGCAGGGCGCGGTTGGGCAGGTTGGTCAGCGGGTCGTGGTAGGCCAGGTGACGAATCTGCGCCTGGGCGTTCTTCAGCAGGCTGACGTCGCGGGCGTTGATCAGCAGGCAATCGGTCTCGTTGAGGCTGATCGGTTCCACCGAGACCTCCACGGTGAGGATGTCGCCGCGTTTGTTGCGCCCGAGCATCTCGCGGTGATGCACCCGGCCGCGCTCGCGCAGCTCGTTGAGCAGGGCGGCGCGCTGCTTTTCGTCGGCCCAGATGCCGATCTCGTAGACCGTGCGCCCCACCACTTCCTCGGGGCTGTAGCCGGTCAGCCGGCTGAAGCCGTCGTTGACCTCCACGTAGCGCCCGCTCTGGCGTTCGGTGATGGTGATGGCGTCGGGGCTGGAGTGGAAGGCCTTGGCGAATTTCTCTTCGCTGGCCTTGAGCGCCGCCTCGGCGCGTTGCTGCTGGGTGATGTCGCGCAGGGTGGTGACGCTGCAGGGCTGGCTGTCGACGCTGATCAGGCGGCTGGAGATCACGCAGGTCAGCGGCGTGCCGTTGCGGTGGTTGACCACCACCGCGACGTTGCTCAAGGCCTGGTCGCGGATCACCCGCTCGATGCGCTGGGCGCGCTCGGCCGATTCGGCCCACAGGCCGATCTCCTCGGCGGTCTGGCCGAGGATCTGCTCCGGGTTCCAGCCGAAGGTCTGGCTGAAGGCCGGGTTGATCTCGATGAACTGGCCGGTGTCCTGGCGGGTCACGCAGATCGGGTCGGGACTGACCTGGAACAGGCTGGCGAATTTTTCTTCCGAGGCGCTCAGGCGCTGCTCGCGCTCGACCTGGTCGGTGATGTCGAGCAGGGTGCCGGCCATGCGCAGCGGGTTGCCCTGGTCGTCACGGTACAGCCGGGCGCGGCTTTCGATATAGCGCGAGGCGCCGTTGTCCAGCTGCACGCGGTAGGTGATCTGGTAGTTGCCCGCCGGCCCCTCGCGCAGGCTGCGGTAGGCCTGGCGCATGGCGCTGCGCTCGTGTTCGGGCACGCCTTCGAAGAACGCCTCGAACGACTCGTGGAACGGCACCGGGTCCAGCCCGTGCAACTGGGCGGCGCGGGCCGAGCCGTAGAGCATGCCGCTGGGGATGTGCCAGTCCCAGGTGCCGAGCTGGGCCGAGTCCAGGGCCAGGTCGAGGCGCTCCTGGCTGTCCTTGAGCGCCTGTTCGGCGCGTTTGCGCTCGGTGGTGTCGACGAAGGTGCTGATCAGGTAGGTGACGCCTTCGAGTTCGATGCCCTGGGTGCAGAGGATGCCGTCGTGGATCTTGCCGCTGGTGGCACGGAACTGCACCTCCAGGGTGAACGGCCCGCTGCCGGCGCGGGTGGCGTCCATCACCAGGTGGCGCTGCTCGGGATTGACCCAGAGGCCCAGCTCCAGGCTGGTCTTGCCGACCACCTGGGCGCCCGGCCAGCCGAACATGTGCTCGAAATGCTGGTTGACCTCGATGATCAGGCCGTCATGGCGGCGGGTCAGGAGGATGGCGTTGGGGCTGAGGTGGAACAGGGTGGCGAAGCGCTTTTCCGAGTTGATCAGCGCGGTTTCCCGCTCGCGCTGGCGGGTGATTTCGCGAATGACCCCGATCATCTGTGGCCGGCCATGGGGGTCGTGGGTCAGGCTGCCGTTGATCTCCAGCCAGTGCACGCTGCCATCGGGCCAGCGGATGCGGTGGCGCATGGCCTGCTCCACCGGCTCGCCGTTGACCACGGCCTGGAACGCCTGGCGGGTGCGGGCGCGGTCTTCCTCGGGAAGCAGGTCGAGGTAGTCGACGTCGTTGGGCAGCGGGCGCTGCGGATCGAAGCCGAACAGTGCCTGGGTGCCCCGTGACCAGCTCACCCGGCCACTCTCGATGTCCCACAGCCAGGCGCCCAGGCGCGCGCCGTTGAGCGCGGCCAGCAGCTGGGGAGCGTTCTGCCAGGCCAGCTCCGATTCCTGGGGGTCGGCCGCAGGGATGCGTGGCAGGCGCGGAAAGCGGTTTGCTGATTTGGGCATCGGTACCAGACCTTTGGCGGAAAACGCGTCCTTGTGGATGTCATGCCGTACTGACGAGCGGTCAGGCGGACCCTGCATGGCTGTCGAGCAAGGCCATGAAGGCCCTGGCCGCGTTCGACAGCGTGCGTTCGGTATGCAGTATGTAGCCTAGCTGGCGTGACAGCTGTATGCCGGGCAGGGCGATGGGCGCCACCTGTTCATCGAGCATAGTACGTGGCAGCACGCTCCACGCCAGGCCGATCGACACCATCATCTTGATGGTTTCCAGGTAGTTGGTGCTCATGGCGATGTTCGGCACCAGGCCCTGGCTCTCGAACAGGCGCTGGACGATATGGTGGGTGAAGGTGTTGCCGCCGGGGAACACTGCCGGGTGGCGCGCCACGTCGGCCAGGCTGACCGCGCCGTTGCTGGCCAGCGGGTGCTCGGGCGAGGCGACGAAGTCCAGGGCGTCGTCCCACACCGGCACCGCCCGCACCAGATGGTGCGGCTCGGGCGCCAGGGTGATCACGGCAATTTCGGCGCGGCCGTGCAGTACTTCGTCGTAGGCCGCCTCCGAGTCGAGGAACTGGATATCCAGGGCCACCGCCGGGTACTGGCGGGTGAAGGCGCGCAGCAGCGGCGGCAGGCGATGCAGGCCGATGTGATGGCTGGTGGCCAGGGTCAGGCGACCGCTCACCGCCCCGGTGAGGTTGGTCAGGGCGCGGCGGGTATCATCGAGTACGTTGAGGATCTGATAGGCGCGGGGCAGCAGGGCGCGGCCGGCCTCGGTGAGGGTGACCTCGCGGCCCAGGCGGTCGAACAGGCGCACGTCCAGTTGCTGCTCGAGGCCGGCGATGCGCTTGCTGATGGCTGGCTGGGTCAGGTGCAGGCGTTCGCCCGCCCCGGAAAAACTGCCGGTTTCGGCGATGGCGATGAAGGCGCTGAGGTTGGCCAGGTCCATCTATTTGAATTCCTGATGGTTATGCAAAGCATGAAAATTATGAATTTGAGTTATTCAATCTATCGCCATAGCATCGTCCGTACAAGCCAAGGGGTCTTTGGCATAGAAAGACGCTGATGAGGAACAGTCTGATGGCTGGCAAAACGCTCTACGACAAACTCTGGGAAGCTCATGAGGTCAAGCGCCGCGATGACGGCTCGTCCTTGATCTACATCGACCGCCACATCATCCATGAGGTGACTTCGCCCCAGGCTTTCGAAGGCCTGCGCCTGGCCAGCCGCAAACCGTGGCGCATCGACGCCAACATCGCCACCCCAGACCACAACGTGCCGACCACGCCGGAGCGCAAGGGCGGTATCGAGGCCATCGTCGACCAGGTGTCGCGCCTTCAGGTGCAGACCCTCGATGAGAACTGTGACGAATATGGCATCGTCGAATTCAAGATGAATGACGAGCGTCAGGGTATCGTCCATGTCATCAGCCCGGAGCAGGGCGCGACCTTGCCGGGCATGACCGTGGTCTGCGGCGACTCGCACACTTCCACCCACGGCGCGTTCGGCGCGCTGGCCCATGGCATCGGCACCTCCGAGGTCGAGCACGTGCTCGCCACCCAGTGCCTGGTGGCCAAGAAAATGAAGAACATGCTGGTGCGCGTCGAGGGTGAGTTGCCCGCCGGCGTCACCGCCAAGGACATCGTCCTCGCCGTGATCGGCAAGATCGGCACCGCCGGCGGCAACGGCCACGCCATGGAGTTCGCCGGCAGCGCTATCCGCGAGCTGTCGATGGAAGGCCGCATGACCATCTGCAACATGTCCATCGAAGCCGGTGCTCGGGTAGGCCTGGTGGCCGTCGACGGCACCACCGTCGCCTATGTCGAAGGCCGTCCGTACGCGCCGAAGGGCGAGCAGTGGACGCAGGCCGTCGAGGCCTGGAAAGGCCTGGTGTCCGACGCCGACGCCGTGTTCGATACCGTTGTCGAGCTCGATGCCGCGCAGATCAAGCCGCAGGTCAGCTGGGGTACTTCGCCGGAGATGGTCCTGGCCGTCGACCAGCGCGTGCCGGACCCGGCCGCCGAGCCTGACCTGATCAAGCGCGGTTCGATCGAGCGCGCCCTCAAGTACATGGGCCTGGCCGCCAACCAGGCAATCACCGACATCAAGCTCGACCGCGTGTTCATCGGCTCGTGCACCAACTCGCGCATCGAAGACCTGCGCGCCGCTGCCGAGATCGCCAAGGGCCGCAAGGTCGCCGCCAACGTCAAGCAGGCGCTGGTGGTGCCGGGCTCGGGCCTGGTCAAGGCCCAGGCCGAGCGCGAAGGGCTGGACAAGATCTTCCTCGAGGCCGGCTTCGAATGGCGTGAACCGGGCTGCTCGATGTGCCTGGCGATGAACCCTGACCGCCTGGAGAGCGGCGAGCACTGCGCGTCCACCTCCAACCGCAACTTCGAAGGCCGCCAGGGCGCCGGTGGTCGTACCCACCTGGTCAGCCCGGCCATGGCCGCCGCCGCCGCGGTGACCGGCCACTTCATCGATGTCCGCGAGTTGATCCAAGGGAGCGCAGCATGAAAGCCTTTACCCAGCACACCGGTCTTGTCGCGCCATTGGATCGCGCCAACGTCGACACCGACCAGATCATTCCCAAGCAGTTCCTCAAGTCGATCAAGCGCACCGGCTTCGGCCCCAACCTGTTCGACGAGTGGCGCTACCTGGACGTCGGCCAGCCTTACCAGGACAACAGCAAGCGCCCGTTGAACCAGGATTTCGTGCTCAACCATGCGCGTTACCAGGGTGCCAGCGTGTTGCTGGCGCGGGAGAACTTCGGTTGCGGCTCGAGCCGCGAGCACGCCCCGTGGGCGCTCGACGAGTATGGTTTTCGCAGCGTGATCGCGCCGAGCTTCGCCGACATCTTCTTCAACAACAGCTTCAAGAACGGCCTGTTGCCGATCATTCTCGACGCTGCCGAGGTCGACGAGCTGTTCAAGCAGGTCGAGGCCAACCCGGGCTACCAGTTGACTGTCGACCTTGAAGCCCAGGCGGTGACTCGCCCGGACGGCAAGGTACTGAAGTTCGAGATCGATGCGTTTCGCAAGCACTGCCTGCTCAACGGCCTGGACGATATCGGCCTGACCCTGCAGGACAGCGACGCGATCAAGGTGTTCGAGGGCAAGCACCGCGCCAGCCAGCCCTGGTTGTTCCGCGACGCGTGATTGACTGCTTGCCCCGCGCAGAGGGGCATTGGACACTGAAGTACTTCGGCGCGCCTGCGAGGCGCGCCGCTTGATTGGATAGAGGAAAGCATGAGCAAGCAGATTCTGATTCTCCCAGGTGACGGCATCGGTCCGGAAATCATGGCCGAGGCGGTCAAGGTGCTGGAGCTGGCCAACGACAAGTTCCAGCTCGGCTTCAGCCTCACCCACGACGTGATCGGCGGCGCGGCCATCGACAAGCACGGCGTGCCCCTGGCCGACGAGACCCTGGCGCGCGCGCGCCAGGCCGATGCCGTGCTGCTGGGCGCCGTGGGCGGCCCGAAGTGGGACAAGATCGAGCGTGACATCCGTCCGGAGCGCGGCCTGCTGAAGATCCGTTCGCAACTGGGCCTGTTCGCCAACCTGCGCCCGGCCATCCTCTATCCGCAACTGGCCGATGCCTCGTCGCTCAAGCCCGAGATCGTTTCCGGCCTGGACATCCTCATCGTCCGCGAGCTGACCGGCGGCATCTACTTCGGCGCGCCACGCGGCCAGCGCGAGCTGGAAGGCGGCGAGCGCCAGGCCTACGACACCCTGCCGTACAGCGAGAGCGAAGTGCGCCGCATCGCCCGTGTCGGCTTCGACATGGCCCGCGTGCGCGGCAAGAAGCTGTGCTCGGTGGACAAGGCCAACGTCCTGGCGTCCAGCCAGCTGTGGCGCGAAGTGGTCGAAGAGGTGGCCAAGGACTACCCGGACGTCGAGCTGAGCCACATGTACGTGGACAACGCCGCCATGCAGCTGGTGCGCGCGCCCAAGCAGTTCGACGTGGTGGTGACCGACAACATGTTCGGCGACATCCTGTCGGATGAGGCTTCCATGCTCACCGGTTCCATCGGCATGCTGCCATCGGCGTCGCTGGATGCCGACAACAAGGGCATGTACGAGCCGTGCCACGGTTCGGCGCCGGACATCGCCGGGCAGGGCATCGCCAACCCGCTGGCGACCATTCTCTCGGTGTCGATGATGCTGCGCTACAGCTTCAACCAGACGGCCGCCGCCGAGGCGATCGAGCAGGCGGTGAGCCGGGTGCTGGACCAGGGCCTGCGCACCGGCGACATCTTCTCCGAGGGCTGCCGCAAGGTGGGTACGCAGGAAATGGGCGACGCAGTAGTCGCAGCGCTGCGGAATCTGTAATCTCTCTGGCCCGCCACCAAAAACTCCCGGTGGCGGCCCACTTTTAGCAAAGGTGTAGTTGCGATGAAACGTGTAGGTCTGATCGGTTGGCGTGGAATGGTCGGTTCCGTGCTCATGCAGCGGATGCTCGAAGAGCAGGACTTCGACCTGATCGAGCCGGTGTTCTTCACCACCTCCAACGTCGGTGGCCAAGGCCCGAACGTGGGCAAGGACACCGGCCCGCTCAAGGACGCCTACAGCATCGACGAGCTCAAGACCCTCGACGTGATCCTGACCTGCCAGGGCGGCGACTACACCAACGAAGTCTTCCCCAAGCTGCGCGAAGCCGGCTGGCAGGGCTACTGGATCGACGCGGCCTCGTCCCTGCGCATGCAGGACGACGCGGTGATCATCCTCGACCCGGTCAACCGCAAGGTCATCGACCAGCAGCTGGACGCGGGCACCAAGAACTACATTGGCGGCAACTGCACCGTCAGCCTGATGCTGATGGGCCTGGGCGGCCTGTTCGAGGCTGGCCTGGTCGAGTGGATGAGCGCCATGACCTACCAGGCGGCCTCGGGCGCCGGCGCGCAGAACATGCGTGAGCTGATCAAGCAGATGGGCGGTATCCATGCGGCGGTCGCCGATGACCTGGCTAACCCGGCCAGCGCCATCCTCGACATCGACCGCAAGGTGGCCGAGGCCATGCGTGGCGAGGGCTTCCCGACCGACAACTTCGGCGTGCCGCTGGCTGGCAGCCTGATCCCGTGGATCGACAAGGAGCTGCCGAACGGGCAGAGCCGTGAAGAATGGAAGGCCCAGGCCGAGACCAACAAGATCCTTGGGCGCTTCAAGAGCCCGATTCCGGTCGACGGTATCTGCGTGCGGATCGGCGCCATGCGTTGCCACAGCCAGGCGCTGACCATCAAGCTGAACAAGGATGTGCCTTTGGCGGACATCGAAGGCATGATCAGCCAGCACAATCCCTGGGTGAAGCTGGTGCCTAACCAGCGTGAGATCAGCATGCAGGAACTGAGTCCTACCCAGGTGACCGGGACCCTGAACGTGCCGGTCGGGCGTTTGCGCAAGCTGAACATGGGGTCGCAGTATCTTGGGGCCTTCACTGTTGGCGACCAGTTGCTGTGGGGGGCTGCGGAGCCGCTGCGGCGGATGTTGCGGATTCTGCTGGAGCGGTGATCTGGGTGGTTTGAGTTTGGATTTTGAAGAGCCCGTGTTGCGTGAGTGATGCGGGTTTTTTTATTGGTGTTAGATTCGTTGTTCGTTGTTCGTTGTTCGTTGTTCGTTGTTTGTTTTGATGTTTTTATGCGCATTCATTTGCGATGTTGACGCATAGTCACCTTTCCGCCCTTACGGCGGGTAACTTTTTGAGGGATCAAAAAGTCACCAAAAAATCCTCGCTCCATTCATCCGGCCCTACGCTTCGCTCCGGGTTCCCTCACTCCGGCCTTGCTCCCGGGAGGACCGCGCTGCAGGGCCCATCCTGGGCCCCAGCG
>NZ_JABWRI010000054.1:0-11575 GCF_014268865.1 Pseudomonas sp. BW16M2
CTCCAGAGGCTCCGGTGAGGTTTCAAAGGTTTTCATACAGAACCTAGACGCCAGCAAAGAGATTAACGATTTTTTCAAAACGTCGGTTAAAACTCAGGTAAGCCGCTATCTGGACGCAGGTACAACCCCGCAGAACTATGCTGTCATTGGCGATGATATGCCCCGCTCGCTGTACATCTACAAAGATGCCAGCAAGCTAAAGCTGTCCGAGCAAACCTGGAAGAAAATGCTGGATGGGAGCGCCATCAGCTCCGCAACATCTTTAGGCCAGATCAAAAAGAACATTTTATTTTACTGCGTAAAGGCGACGGTGTCTGTCGATGGCGAAGTAAAATCTGTCATACTCTTCAAGAAAATAACTCAATCTAGCGTTGCCACTGACGAGCCTCAAAAACTCTTCCATAAGCTCAAGGCCAGTTTTGACTCTAGCGACCCTAAGCTTGTTCCAGTGCAACCGCAGCACATTACATTTGAGGACAAATTCGACTGTGCCTTGATCGAAGACTCATTCCTTATTTTCTCAAAGCCTAATTTTGAAAAAATCGTTGAACTCGAGGACGAGTTCACCGAACAAACTAAAGAAACCCTCACGACCATAGAAGCGCAGAATGTTATTCAAGGCATGGATATACTCCAAGCCGAAATCATTTCCAAACCTTCTCTTATGAGAACACTGGTTAACATCACAAAAAACGAGAACCACAGCACTATCGGCGCTACAGAAATAGCAAAAATGAAGCAAATGCTCATGGATTATTATGGCCAGGAGCTGAAAGTCACGTAAGACGGCAAACCTCTCATTGAGAATAAAGATGACGCCGCTACACTGCTTATGCTGCTGAACGATTACTACAAGCAAGGTTTGGTTACGGGAAAAACTTACGACTCTAATTCGGACAGTATTCTTCAGCGAAAGACTCCATAAGTAGCGCTTACATATCGCTGTGAACCGGACACGCCAATTTTCCGGTCACAGCGAAGCTGATCAGAGCAACCTGAGGCCGACCAACAGTTTTTCGTAAATCAGACTGAAAAACTCTATCACGCCCTGCAATCAGGTAAGATCAACGCCAAACTGCTTAGCTAGGCATAAACGAGCCTTGCCATAAGGAACTTCTTTATATTCGCCAGGCTTAAACTCCAGCTGATCTTCTAACTCAACATCAAAATCAAGACCATCTTCGTAAAATTTTTGCCTGGCAGGTAGGCCTCGCAGACGCTTAGCTAAATAATAAGCACGACCTGAGTAAGCAGCATAACGGCTTTTTAATTGGAAGGTCTTTATGGAGCAGGCCGACATATTGTGATTTTTAGTTGAAATTAACTCTAAAGCATATTGTTCACGTGGCAGACTAAACGCAGAAAATTCGGCAAGTTTAGCAGCTGCCGCTGGAACGGGCACCAGTGAGAATTCAATAGACTCCTCATCAATCAAAGGATTGAGGTGAGGCAGCTCAGAAAAATCTATTTCACCTTTCATCTGAGGGCCATTGCACTTTTCACAGCAGGGAATAAAATTAAATAGGGAAAGCGCAAGGAACGGATATTCAGCTTTACCAAAGTAATGATCAATAGGCGGGCGATAGCCCTTTGTATCCTCATCCGGTAGGCAAGTGCCAGTCTCAACCGTTTGACAGTAACAACACACCTTGTAACGAGCCTGCGAACAAAGATGATATGCCGTCCAAGGCTTTGAGGATTTTGCGGAGAAAGCATCATAATCAAAAATCCTCTTCATTCTTTCAATAGCACAACCTCTAAACAATTCACCATTAAAAAAACTAAAGAAATTCTTAATACACTGCTGAAGATCTGGTGGGCGCCCGTATACAATGAGATCTTTATTGGCGGAAATAAAACTTATCACCATACTTTCCACATATGATCCCTCGAATTTAGCTATTCCTTTCGCGATTACTTCTTCGAGAAAACTTGCATGTTCTTCAACAGATGCAACCCAAACATCTGAGATACTGATAATCATGAGTAATCACCCCGCTTAAGCACAGCTCGTATAGCGTCATCGCCAATCTCATCAATTAAGCTGCGATCCTGCGGAGTCAACTTATTTTTACGCATTTTGGCATAAAGTTGATTTATTTTAGCCGCAGCAAAAGCACCAAGCGCACTCGACTCGAACGACCCTGCAATCACCTCTTCGATAGGGGCGCCAAATGTTTTCGCATCGATACCGGAATCTTCATCATCATCCAGATTTGTAACAAACAACCCTGGTATATCCGCTGCCACAATAGGCGAATGAGTGGCAAGTATCACCTGGAGGCTTTGAAGACCATAGTCTCTCTTTAAAGTCCCGAGAAATCTATCAAGCAGCGTAATATACTGCCTTTGCCAATCCAAATGCAAAAAAGCATCACCCTCATCAATAAGCAAAACGATTGACCGAAGCTTCTGCTCTACCGCACCTGCGACTGCATCCTCTATACATGCAAACTGGTCTATAAGTGCCTGCAGACCAGAACTGAGCATAGGCCACTCAACCTTGATCGGTGTTCTGTACTGACGCACAGCATCAAATTGCTCAATACCGTCTACAGAGAAAGTAATCGCACGCTCCGATTGATCAAGCGCCATCGCATACATTCTAATGGCCTCAGTGCTTCTATCGACCAGCTCAGACACATATAGCATACCATCGCGATGATTAGCGCCCCCCACCAAACCTACGTAGCTCAATAAAGAAACAACATAATCTGCATCATGCTCTTCATTATTAGAATAAAGATATTCAATGACTGCAAGAAAGTGAATATGCTCCTCATAGGGAAGATGATCCAACATATACCTATGCACTAAAACAGAAATATCCTGGATGCACTTCTCGATTTTTTTGTCAAGATCTTTAACGGCCTCCGAACCTATTGAAGCACTAGCCTCAACCTCATCCAGCTTCGAACAAAGCGCCTGAAGCCTTGAATCAGTCAAATATTCGACTACACCCCTGAGCTCAGGAATAATTACCGAACGATAAATATTCTTCGAGTATGACAGCTTCGCCGTAAGATGTACATTTACGTCCAACGCGCCGGCAATGGATATAAGCTTAGCCATACGACCATGTTGATCATATGAGGATTTATCATCATCCATCATAGGTGATGCATCGATGAATCCTGCGCGATCATTAATTTTTCGCCTGTATGGCAAACCCGAATAATAGATGGCTGCGAAATTGTGATGGTGACGCCTCAGGGTAATGAAATCGCCTCCTCCTTTCAGGTAAATGTTTGTATTGCTTCGTCCTGGTCCTGATACTGCTTCCGCAATCATAGTTAATAATCGCGTTTTGCCTGATCCATTTTTGCCAAGAAGCAGGGTAAGTGAATCAACCTCAAAAAGCTTTCCAACTTTCAAGGTTTTTGCTGAAATCAGCTCCAGCAATCGATCTTCAAAACGCAACCCTACTATAGTAGGCATATTCAATCCTTTCGCAATACGCCCCAAGGTTCACATCCCCTTGTGCGTCATCCCTCTTGAAGAAGTAATCAATCACTTATCAGCGACTGAGCACCGTAGTGGCAGCATGATATCTAAAGCACATGGCATTGCGAAGGGCCGACCTTGATCTACTGGCTCTGACTGAAGTTTTGAAGTCACACAAGGTAGATTAGGCACCCGGGTAATGTGAGAGAGCTGCAATCAGCTACAACTCAGAAACGCCAGTTCGCCCGCTGTCAAGCAAGATCTGTTGATCACTCGCTCTGGTGCGTGACCACGTCAATAAGCATATATTGACAGCCAAGACCGTCGTTCAGACAGGTCTCTCAATGCATTTCCCATCCGACTGAAGAGAAGGCGGCGCAGTGGCTCTACCTGGCTTTATTAAATCCAAATCGCAGCGCAGGCTATTCGTAGGGTTCAGCCTTCTGCTGGTGATCACGTGCCTTGCTGCTGCTCTTGCCATAGCGTGGGGTGAACCCGGGCCAAATTGGTTGCGGGACACGCTGAACGGCCTGCTGCTGTCACTCGTTGCCAGTGGAGTCTTCGCCTTGTTCTCGATTGGGTACATGGCATATTTTTTAGATCCCGGGGAAGAGCGAGACAACATCGTGGTCTTACCTCAAGACCTCAAGTGAGAGCTGGACAGGATTGCGACCGAGGCCAAGGACTATAAGGTCTACGTCCGTACAGGGCGCTACTTCCGTTCACATACTCTATCAAGGCTCATCGAGCGAGCCAGGTCAACAAGACGCCCGGTCAACATCGAAGTCATCCTGCTCGATTTCCGCGATCATCAAATGTGCGATCTGTATGCGCGATTCCGTAAAGACACCTTCGATGGCCACCTATGGAGCATAGAAAGCGCCAGGGCTGAGATCCTCGCGACCGCAGCAGCGCTGGCTAAAGCGGCCCTGGACAACTCGTCACTGGTCACAGCGTCCTTGTATCTCAGCAGTCGTCTCTCTGTCTTCAGGATCAAGGGCAGCGCTGAAGAGTTGTTGGTCACCCGAGAGGGCCCCAAAGACTTTGCGTACAAATTCCACGATAGCCATCCCGACCACGCGGCATACCTGACCGAATTCATGTGGGTTCGTGACACGGCTTCTCGCATCGACTTACCACGGACTACTCCATCAGGAAGCCTGCTTGCAGCCATGTTCGGCCAGGAAGAAGTGACTCCAGAGGTAGAGCAAGCTGTGAATGATGCTCTTGCCAGGAAGGCTCCGTATGCCAGCTGAACTCGATGCCCTGTTGCGGAGACCCTTGGCTTGGGAAGCGCCGGTACCAACACTGCGGGCAGCCCTACGAAGATGGATTTCTGATACGAATCCGTCATGCCTGCTGCACCCTCACGGCTTTCACGTATTGCTGCTGGAACGTAGCGAGGGTGAAGAGTGGAGATTGCACCTTTGGCCTCCAACTGCGCGGCAAAGCACGGGAATGCCTGCTCGGATCCACACACATGACCGCAATGTAGAGAGCCGCATCCTGAAGGGGAGCCTGCTAAATCTGGACTACCGCCCTGTAGTGACGAACGAGCATGGGCATCCTCTGTACTCGGTCACATACTCGGGCGACAGGTACGTGGGTAACACATCGAATGTGCTCCAGAATACAGGCGAAAGGATCTCAATTACCCAGACAGGCAGCAGGGAGCTCGGAATCGGTGATCACTACCAACTCGAACGGCATACCTACCACGAGGCCATAGTCCCAGAACACCAAGCCACGATAGCTCTGGTTTGCATGCATAGCCGGGATCCTGAGCCTATCATGGTCGTTGGGTTGGATGGATACCCTGAGGAGGTTGCATTTGAAAGGACGAAAAATAAAGGCTCAATCTTCCTAGAACACCTCTGAAAAGCACTAGAAAATTCGCCGAATGAGCTGCTGACCCATCAGTCATAAACACCGACGAACGGTCTTGCCAGGCAACATCCCTCTTGACCTAGCCGAGGAAAATCAGTCTGATTATGCCAACTCGAACCCAGCGTGCCAGGTGAAAACGTGGACGTATCTACTGATCAGACCATAGCAGAACTCCAGGAGATCGCTGATAGCCTCTTGGAAAGCTGTGGGCCAGTAGATGAGCAGCCACTGCGCTCCTTTAGCGAAGGAGCAAAAGGTCTCTCAGGCTTCATAGAGTACATCCGCAACACGCTTGAACAAGCTCAAGATTACGCTCGACGCTGCAAGGCTAAAGCTAAAGTCTGGATTGAGCATTTGAGGGTAGTCCACCGTACTATCCGCCGAGCTCAATTTCTTCTCTCTAAGCTAGTCCGCATTGACGTACACGCCTTAGTAGCTCGCATCCGCTTGTATTTCTCTCATTTGGCTTGCATTCGAGTTCCTCTCTTCGAATATGGGCCAGAGCTTTCGGGCTACCGCCACCGCTTCCGCTAATCCTTCCACTTAGAAATAACACACCTGTGGTTAGGTAGGCTCACCCTACCCCACTATTTCTATGGCCGGCATCCAGCCTGGCTCGGATATTCGTGCCCCGCGAAATCGCGACAAGGCATGAGCTGAAGGAAGCGACACAAAATGACTCAACGAATCAAAACCCTAGACCACGTCTCCAGAGACATTGCTACCACGATACAGGCGAGGGGTGGCTTGTACGACGAAGCCGTCATCACCGACGATTTCTACAAACACCTGTTCGAAAACGCTGTGGCCCATTTTGCCCACCTCACGAGGTTGGCAATGGAGCGTTACTACGACCAGACGGGCAGGACGTTGAAATTCGGGGTCGTAAATACCGCAGCAATCGGCGGTTTTGCATGCGTGGGTGAAGAGGACATCGACTTCATCGGTATCCATTTCGGAACCATTTCCCTGGTATCCGCAATCTTCACCCGGATGCTTAGCAACCCGAACATCCTGGCTGGCGTAGGCGATACCAGCTTGGAAGCCAATGCTGGCTACACACACTTCATCCCAGCTCAAGAAGACCTGACAGCCTTCTCGCCCTGCAGGCCAGCATGCCGGGTAAGGAGCGCGTTCGCTAAACATCTCACACTGACTGGCCTGGACTTCATCTTCGGTCATGAGATCACTCACATTACGAATGGCCACCTCGGCGTAATCAATCAGACGAGGCATTCAGATCCGGAGATGCGGCGCCCCGCGCTTACACCTCTCGAAAACCAAGCAATTGAACTGGATGCAGACATCGGCGCAACCCAGTGGACGTTGATGTTTACTGAACTTGTCAGAAACTCGCGCTCCAAACTCAGTGTCGAGGGTTCTGACCCACTGAGTATCTCGTGGCGCGAGTTCTATGCCACAGAGCTCAACACGGTCGGTTTCTGCTTCATGGCAAGCTACCTCACTCTCAGGGTGCTGAGCCCCGACTACTGGAATCCAACTAGTCAGGAAAAAATCTTGCAGCCCCTGCCTCCATACAGAATGGGGTCGCTCATGCCGCTCTACGCCAGCGTCCTTGTAGATTTTCATGGCATGACGTTTGAAAAGGCGCAGCAATACGTCTACGCGTTCTGCATCGGCTCTGAGAGGGCCTTGGCTAACCTTCTAGCCGAATCTGGCCAAGGTGAAGCCAACATGAGGGCAATCGATAGCTTCTTCAATGAAGTAGGCGCCTACAACGATAAGGTTCAGGATGCCTACGACACGCTGGGAAAAGAGCTGAGCGTATTCGCAATGAAAGAAACCACCAAAGCGACCCATCCCCGGCCCAGAACTTGCGACTACGTGGTTCTGAAAGGGTTCAAGCATGACGCTGAGTTCATAGGCATTCTCGAGGCGAAACACTCCGAAACCTCCCCGAAAAGACTCGACATGCAGTGTTTTTTCAAAGGGCGTGGAATGCCCACTGGGATGCCCTTCCCCCTCAATTTCTACCCTGACTTCGAAGGCGACATGATCGACGAGGCCTTGACGGCTGATGGCATGAACTATGTTGCCCAAATAGAGGGAGTCACCGACCTCCAGACGGTCGAGCTTTCTTCCATCTCGGACAAGACTGATCTCCTCCACTTCGCTCTGGAGAACAGCGAATGCTTCAAGCTTAAAGAGGATCTGATTACGCTCCTGGGGGCGTAATCTCTCAGAACAAGGTAAGCCACCCAGATCCAATGGCGGTGGCTTACCTTTCCAGGGTCAGAATTCCAAGCCTCTAGCTTCTGTGATTTCCTTCCGATGGCGCCTTCGACGAACCACTCAGCCTCAAACCCTCTTAACCTTCATGCCGCCTGCATGGAATCTAAGCCGGCTCACACAGCTCGCAGACCAACTGCCTGTTCTCATAGCGGCCATAGGTTGTGTGGCGGTCGACTATCCGAGCAGGATGGTAGTGCGCCTTGATGCATTCTGGTGGCAGATCGACATCAACATCGAAGGGATCGTAGCTGAGTCGGTAGCCGCTGCACTGAGCCCGGAAAAGCTGAAGCCGATCATCGACAAGAACGTCGAAAGCGCGGTCACGAGCGCGATCAAGGAGCAGTTCAGCTACAACTCGCCGCTCAAGAAACTGCTGGAAGAGAGCTTGGCCGGCGCCATGCCTACCAAAATTTCGGGACTGGGCCGATACGGGGATCTGGTGCTCAAGACCGTCTCCTCGATGATCAATGACTACCAGGAACAGGCGCTACGCCAGACCATCACGGAAAAGCTCGCCAAGGTGCTTGAGCCACTACCAGCTCGAATCAAGCTCTCAGAGCTGATCGACCAGTTGACCAGGGCCTTCGAAGACAGCCACCTCCGCGACAAGCATGGTAGCGAGGCGCCGACCTTCATCATCGAGAAAGGCACGGGCTACTCGTCCACCTCCGAATACTGGCACCTCTATGCCGATGCCAACGAGGGGGTGGACAAGTATTCCTGTCAGGTGCAGATGGCGTTCACTAGCGAGGGTGAATGCTACTCCCTGCGTGTTGGCGAGACGGACATGAAAAAGTCGCTGATTCTTGGCAGCGCGTACGGCGCCGAGGCCCTGGTGCTGAACCTATACACGGGCGGCACCAAGGTTGAATACGAGCAGATGTACGTCGGCGACATCCGCTACAGCGAAGAAGCCTACGACTGACACTACTACGCTGCCCGCAGCGCTTTAGGAATCCGCCCCTTATACCTGGCAGACCCCGTTGGCTCGGTTCTTACCGGTATACGAGACATCAGGCGAGCCATCCGGGTTGATCGACAGCGAGATAGTCACGTCGCTGCCCTTGGCTTCGAAGTAGTTGTCGTTGAACTTCTTCAGCTTTCCTTCCTTGCCATTGATGTAGATCGGACCGCCCTTGTCGGCGTGCACCTCGATGTTTCCTGGGCATGTGGCGTTCATCAGCGGGACAGCCTGGGCCGCGCTTGAGGCCGCCAGCAAAGCGCCTATCAGTAGTCGCTTCATTTCAAGCTCCTTGGTGGATTGACCGAGGGAAGCAATAGCCCATTTCGACGCTACCCGCCAGCGCCCCCCCTATTTCAGGATATACGCCGTAACAATCGTAGCTTGATAAAAATTAGGGTTCAACCTACTTAGCCTTGACCACCAAAGAACTTGTACGCGACGACTGCAATTAAGCCCACAAGAGCTATCCCACCCGTAACAAGTACAACTACAGCCGCAAACTTCATCCGTCGAAAAACAGCCTCACCATCTTTAACTCGGCTCCACTCCTTTTTAAACACAACCGAGAAATCATGAACCAACACCTCACACAGTTGCGACGAAACCTTTTGACCTTGCCCCATTGAATTCTCTAACTCTCGCACTTTAGCGATAAGACCGGCGTGCTCATTAGGGTTCAGCCTTAGCACTATCCTATTGCAAAGCGAATCGATCTTAGCGTATTCCTTCTGATGTTGCTTCCAAAATTCGTTAATCTGACCCTGACCTTCTTTCGCTTCAAGATCAAAGTCAATAGTTACCTCGAAAACACCTTCTAAAACGTTGAGTTCACCAAGAAGCTCCGACACATCATTTCGCAGCGATTCAATCCAGGCCTGGCGAAATTCAGATGTTTTATTTTCTTTACTTAAAACAGTCACAACAAAAGTAATTAGTGCAGCGATAAGCGCAGCCACTACCGGCCCAATAATTGGAATGAAGTCTTTGATTTGTTCCATAAGCATAGCTCCGGGCTAAATGCCGAAATATACCGGCTAGGCCCCACCATGACTATCACCTACGGAAGCGTCTGCAGCGGCATTGAAGCTGCGACAGTAGCCTTGCACCCGCTGGGCTAGCTCTCCCCGCACCACAAATCCCTACACCACTTAAACGAATCACGCCCCATGAGCGGCGGCAAAGACAGTACGGCCAGGGCTGCAACCGAGTTGGCTACATGCCCTGCATGATGTGCTCGAAGAATGAACTGCGCGAGATCGCCACCGAGTGGCCAGAGGAAGTGTCTCGGGTTCGCAAATGGGAACGTTTGGTCAGCGTCGCCAGCAAGCGTGGAGCGGTCACTTTCTTTGCGACCGTCACCGATCCCACCGCTAAGCCTACTGACAAGGTCGCCGCAGCGACCCACCGCATTGGCCGCATCGTCGACTGGGCCAACACCTCTCGCGGAGGTCGCCAGTTCGACATGGTTGATCTAATAGCGCACACAGATGGCGGGAATCGGTGCGCTTCTTCTTATGGACTTTGCGAGTAGCCCGCTCTAGTCAAGTAGATCATTAAGGAGCGAGTCGATATTAGAGGCATTGTTACGAGCCACCTCATACAGCTGCCTAAGCATCGGAGAATACTGAGAGTAGTCACTTACAATGATGCC
The DNA here is from genome assembly GCF_014268865.1 of Pseudomonas sp. BW16M2. Lineage (NCBI taxonomy): Bacteria > Pseudomonadati > Pseudomonadota > Gammaproteobacteria > Pseudomonadales > Pseudomonadaceae > Pseudomonas > Pseudomonas sp. BW16M2. The sequence goes on from NZ_JABWRI010000054.1 coordinate 10,200, forward strand.
AGCCACCTCAACCCCAAAATGAACAGAATTAGTCCAACTAGAATTCTCTTCATCATGCCAATATTTTTCCCTCTGCTCAAAAATAACTAAATTTTTACCCTTATACCTTGCCTCTAGATATACAGGTACAAAATTATCAGTTGCCCTGGTCAGAGATGGCGGCGGTTGATCAACTCTCCAGCTAATATCGCCGCGATACGTGGCCTTAAGAACCTGCTCAACCAATTGAGCCATCTTGTCTTCAGTATTCACCGCTGCCTCCAATTCGAATCTTTATGCCCACTTTCAACCTGGACAATCATGCTATTCAGGTCGCGTGCGATTTCCCAGGCGTCGGCCTGGGTTATTTCTGAAACCTTGCCAGAAAAGAAATAAAACCGCCTTCTCTCGACCTTGGCCAAAACAATTGTCAACGATCTTTTTTCATCCGACTTCAATTTCCCCTTAAGATTACTGAGCCGACCTTTAATCTGTGATATCGCCAAATGTACGCGCTGAGCATCACCAGTAGAGTTTTCCCATTCTCGAATTGCCTTTAGTAACTCCTCAGAATCTTTCGAGATCTCTGGAAGTATTTCACCTATGCGAACTCGATTAAAAAAATACTCCTTAAGTGCCCTGGCCTGCCAACCGACCCAGCCGGTAATAATGAAACCAAGCACCGAAAGCACGTCAGCAGCTCCACTGAACCAGCTAGGCAACGCCAAATCTCCCATCGCCAACTCCCTATAAGCCACCCTGCTTCCGCACTCCCTCTCCTCCTTGATTATGCCATTCATGAACGCCTGAGGTATCCCCATGCCCACAGAAAACCGATCCAGCAACACAGAGATGGTCAGCGTGCCGCGCCATACGCTCGAAAACGTACTTAATGACGGTAGCTGCAAGGCTGAAGTACACGCCGCATTCATTCAGGCGCGGAACGACATCAAAAGGCTCTTGACCCTACCAGCCGAGCAGCAGCAGGGAGAGCCGGTCGTATCGATCCCCGAAGAGTACTGCCTCATGCCCAGGCGACTCACGGCTGAGAACGGAGCCAAAGCCCTCTTGCTTGGCGAATTCAAGCTAAATGTCGTGCGCGAATGCCCGATCTTGAAGAGCCGGTGGAAGGCTGCGATGTATGCGATGGAGAGGGCGAGTTCGCGCAAAGCCACACGATCCCTTGGGATCAGATCAAGTTCATCTACAGCGAGGCTGTGAAGGGTCTCGCCCTCCAGCCGAACGCAACCCGCAAGCCATAATGACAACCGGAGTACAAAAGTACTCCGCGCAGCTTTAGCCCCTCTCCCCTCTATTCACTGCCGCGACATGACGGCACGGAGAACCACCCTAGGTTCTGTATGAAAACCTTTGAAACCTCACCGGAGCCTCTGGAA
>NZ_JABWRI010000055.1:0-10683 GCF_014268865.1 Pseudomonas sp. BW16M2
TGGTGGAGCTAAGCGGGATCGAACCGCTGACCTCCTGCATGCCATGCAGGCGCTCTCCCAGCTGAGCTATAGCCCCGGATTTCTAGCCTCGCGGCCCAGCGACATCGTGAAACATCGCTTGTGTGAAACTGGCGTCCCCTAGGGGACTCGAACCCCTGTTACCGCCGTGAAAGGGCGGTGTCCTAGGCCACTAGACGAAGGGGACGAACCTTCTTACCTTCAAGACCCGTTTGCTGGAACCGGTCTTGCCTGACGGCCTTGGCCATCAGTCGGAATTTGGTGGAGCTAAGCGGGATCGAACCGCTGACCTCCTGCATGCCATGCAGGCGCTCTCCCAGCTGAGCTATAGCCCCACAATGTCGCTCTGAACCGAAGCGCTGGCTGGGTGCCTGGCGTTTCGTTTTCGTTCATCGCTGTGGACGGGGCGCATATTAAGATCGGATTGCAGGGCTGTCAAACGAATTTTTGAAAATATTCAAAATTTTTTTCACAGATAACAATCACTTACCGCCCTGCCCTACCCCTCCGCAGGGAGTGTGGCCCGTGGGAGCGGGCTTGTCCCGCGATGGCGGTCATGAATCCGACATCGCAATCGCGGGGCAAGCCCGCTCCCACGTGACTGAAAAAGCCTGGATCAGGCGATATTCGCCAGCAGCTTCTCCCACTCCTTGTTTTCCTTCTTCGACACGCCACCGAGCAGGTCGATGGCCTGGCGCAAGCGGTAGCGGGTCAGATCGGGACCGAGGATTTCCATGGCGTCGAGCACCGACACCGAGCTGGCCTGGCCGGTGATGGCGGCGAACATCAGCGGCATGGCATCGCGCAGCTTGAACTCCAGCGACTCGACCACGGCCTGGATGCAGCCGGTGATACGGTCCTTTTCCCACTGACGCAGGCTTTCCAGCTTCCACAGGATCAGCTGCATCACCTGGCGTACCTGGTCGGCCGACAGCTTCTTGCTCTCGAACAGCTTGGCGTCGAGCTTGAGCGCGCCCTCGAAGAAGAAGCCACCCAGCGGGGCGACCTGGCTGAAGGTCTCGACCCGGCCCTGCACGTGCGGGGCGATCTTCATCATGTAGTCGCTGTTGAACGCCCACTTCTGCACGCGCGCGGCGAACTCTTCCACCGGCAGCTCACGCAGCCACTGGCCGTTCAGCCACGACAGCTTCTCGATGTCGAAGATCGGACCGCCCAGGGAGATGCGCGACAGGTCGAAGTGCTCGACCATCTCGGCCAGCGAGAACTTCTCGCGCTCATCCGGCATCGACCAGCCCATGCGCCCCAGGTAGTTGAGCATCGCTTCGGGCATGAAGCCCATGCGCTCGTAGAAGGTCACCGAGGTCGGGTTCTTGCGCTTGGACAGCTTGCTCTTGTCGGGGTTGCGCAGCAGCGGCATGTAGCACAGCTTGGGCTGTTCCCAGCCGAAGTACTCATACAGCTTGATCAGCTTGGGCGCAGACGGCAGCCACTCTTCGCCGCGCAGCACATGGGTGATGCCCATCAGGTGGTCGTCGACCACGTTGGCCAGGAAGTACGTCGGCAGGCCGTCGTTCTTCATCAGCACCTGCATGTCCATGCGGTCCCACGGGATCTCGACGTCGCCACGGAGCATGTCCGGTACCACGCAGACGCCTTCGCTCGGCACCTTCATGCGGATCACATGCTGTTCGCCAGCGGCCAGGCGGCGCTGCACTTCCTCGTCGCTCAGCAACAGGGCGCGGCCGTCGTAGCGCGGGGTTTCGCCGCGGGCCATCTGCTCGGCACGCATCTGCTCCAGCTCTTCGGCGGTGCAGAAGCAGTAGAAGGCATGGCCGGCGTCGACCAGCTGCTTGGCGTACTTGGCATAGATCTCGCCACGCTCGCTCTGCCGGTACGGGCCGTGCGGGCCGCCGACGTCCGGGCCTTCGTTCCATTCGATGCCGAGCCAGCGCAGGGCGTCGAAGATCTGCTGCTCGGACTCGCGGGTGGAGCGCAACTGGTCGGTGTCTTCGATCCGCAGGATGAACTCACCGCCGTGCTGCTTGGCGAAGCAGTAGTTGAACAGGGCGATGTAGGCGGTGCCGACATGGGGGTCGCCGGTGGGCGATGGCGCGATGCGCGTACGAACGGTGGTCATGGAGAGTCTCGGACAAAGAGAAACAAAGGCGGAATGTTAGCAGGGAGCGGGCACCGGGCTCCAGCAATGGCGCGATCGTCACTTGTGAGCGTCCGGTCGAGCGCTGTTATATTTGCTTACATTTTCGCAATGACTGCCTCCCATGCCCACTCCACTCAAACGTCGCCTGCTGGTCTTCCTCTCCCTGGTGCTGCTGGTCGGCCTCGCCTTCCTGGCCCACTGGTACTTCAAGGGGCGCTTCTTCGAGAGCACCGACAACGCCTATGTGCAGGGCGAGATCACCCGCATCTCCAGCCAGCTGGGCGCGCGCATCGACGAGGTGCGGGTCGAGGACAACCAACACGTGCGCAAGGGCGACCTTTTGGTGCGCCTGGAAGCCGCCGACTTCGAACTGGCCGTCGAGCGCGCCCGCGCGGCCCTGGCCACCCGCGAGGCGGAACTGGCCCAGGCGCGCAGCCGCCTGACCCAGCAAGGCAGCCTGATCGCCGCCGGCCAAGCCCAGGTCGCCGCCAGCCAGGCCACCCTCGACCGCTCGCAGCTGGACCTCAACCGCGCTCAGGCCCTGCGCAAGCCAGGCTTCGTCTCCGAAGAGCGGGTCACCACCCTGTCGGCGGAAAGCCATGTCGCCCGTTCCCAGGTGGACAAGGCCCAGGCCGACCTCAAGGGCCAGCGCCAGCAGGTCGACGCCCTGAACGCCGAACTCAAACGCCTCGACGCGCAGATCGCCAATGCCCGCGCCGACCTGGCCCAGGCCGAGCTAAACCTGACCCGCTGCGCGATTCACGCGCCGATCAGCGGCACCATTGGCCAGCGCAACGCCCGCAACGGCCAGGTGGTGCAGGCCGGCGCCTACCTGCTGTCGATCGTCCCCGACGAGGACATCTGGGTACAGGCCAACTTCAAGGAAACCCAGATCGGCCGGATGCACCCCGGCCAGCGTGCCGAACTGCTGTTCGACAGCTACCCCGACACCCCGATCGAAGGCCGCGTGAACAGCCTGTTCGCCGCTTCCGGCGCGCAGTTCAGCCTGTTGCCGCCGGACAACGCCACCGGCAACTTCACCAAGGTGGTGCAGCGCATTCCGGTCAAGCTGACCTTCGCCGCCGACAACCCACTGCATGGGCGCATCCGCCCGGGCATGTCGGTCACCGCCACGGTCGACCTGCGCGATGGGGATGCGGATGGCCGGTGACGCGCTGCTGCGCCCCACCGCGGAGCCGACCCGGCGCGACTGGATCGCGGTGATGAGCGTGATGCTCGGCGCATTCATGGCGGTGCTGGACATCCAGATCACCAACTCTTCGCTCAAGGACATCCAGGGCGCGCTGTCGGCGACCCTGGAGGAAGGCTCGTGGATCTCCACCTCCTACCTGGTGGCCGAGATCATCATGATCCCGCTGACCGCCTGGCTGGTGCAGCTGCTCTCGGCCCGGCGCCTGGCGGTGTGGGTGTCGCTGGGTTTCCTGGTGTCGTCACTGCTGTGCTCGATGGCCTGGAACCTCGAGAGCATGATCGTCTTCCGTGCCCTGCAAGGCTTCACCGGCGGCGCGCTGATCCCGCTGGCGTTCACCCTGACCCTGATCAAGCTGCCCGAACACCACCGCGCCAAGGGCATGGCCATGTTCGCCATGACCGCCACCTTCGCCCCCTCCATCGGCCCGACCCTGGGCGGCTGGCTCACCGAGAACTGGGGCTGGGAATACATCTTCTACATCAACATCCCGCCGGGGCTGGTGATGATCGCCGGCCTGCTCTACGGGCTGGAGAAGAAGGAAGCGCACTGGGAACTGCTCAAGAGCACCGACTACGCCGGTATCGTCACCCTTGGCCTGGGCCTGGGCTGCCTGCAGGTGTTTCTCGAGGAGGGGCATCGCAAGGACTGGCTGGAATCGAACCTGATCGTCAGTCTGGGCAGCGTCGCCCTGCTCAGCCTGATCCTGTTCGTGATCCTGCAGTTCTCCCGCCCGCACCCGCTGATCAACCTGCGCATCCTCGGCAACCGCAACTTTGGCCTGTCGAGCATCGCCAGCCTGGGCATGGGCGTCGGCTTGTACGGATCGATCTATCTGCTGCCGCTGTACCTGGCGCAGATCCAGGGCTACAACGCCCTGCAGATCGGCGAGGTGATCATGTGGATGGGGGTGCCGCAGCTGTTCCTGATCCCGCTGGTGCCACAGCTGATGAAAGTGATCCCGCCCAAGGTGCTGTGCGCCCTGGGCTTTTGCCTGTTCGGCGCGGCCAGCTTCGGCTCCGGGGTGCTCAATCCGGACTTCGCCGGGCCGCAGTTCAACCAGATCCAGGTGATCCGCGCCCTTGGCCAGCCGATGATCATGGTGACCATCTCGCTGATCGCCACGGCCTATATCCAGCCCCAGGACGCCGGCTCGGCGTCGAGCCTGTTCAACATCCTGCGCAACCTGGGCGGCGCCATCGGCATCGCCTTGCTGGCGACGCTGCTGGATGCGCGGACCAAGGAATACTTCGACTACCTGCGCGAGGCGGTGGTGCCGAGCAACCCCCAGGTGGCGGAGCGCTTGGCACAGCTGGCCGAGCGGCTGGGCAGCGATAATGCGGCGCTGGGCAAGCTGTCCGAGATTACCCACCAGCAGGCCTTGATCATGGCCTACAACGATGCCTTCCATTTTGTCGGGATCGGGCTGGCGGTGAGCATGCTGGCGGTATTGCTGACGCGCACGTTGCCGCAGGGGTTGAAGGCGGGCGAGGCGCACTGAACGAGTTACGCCTGCCTGTGTAGGAGCGGCCTTGCGGCCCTTTCGCGGCACAAGGCCGCTCCTACAGGGGTTGCGTACGGCTTTAGCTGGTCAGCAGCCGCTCGCGCAGCTTGCCGATCTCGTCGCGCAACTGCGCGGCGGCCTCGAACTCGAGGTCGCGGGCGAACTGGAACATCTTTTCTTCCAGCTGCTTGATGCGCTTGGTGATCTGCGCCGGGGTCTGCAGCTCGGCCTCGTAGCGCTCGGCCTCCTCCGCCGCCTTGGCCATGCCCTTGCGCTTCTTGCTCCGCGCCCCCGGCACCGTGGCGCCTTCCATGATGTCGGTGATGTCCTTGACCACGCCCTTGGGCACGATGCCATTGGCTTCGTTGAACGCCACCTGCTTGGCCCGGCGCCGCTCGGTCTCATCGATGGCCCGCTGCATGGAGCCCGTGATGTTGTCGGCGTAAAGGATCGCCTTGCCGTTGAGGTTGCGCGCGGCACGGCCGATGGTCTGGATCAGCGAGCGCTCGGAGCGCAGAAAACCTTCCTTGTCGGCATCGAGGATCGCCACCAGCGACACCTCGGGCATGTCCAGGCCCTCGCGCAGCAGGTTGATCCCCACCAGCACGTCGAAGGTGCCCAGGCGCAGGTCGCGGATGATCTCGACCCGCTCGACGGTGTCGATGTCCGAGTGCAGGTAGCGCACCCGTACATCGTGGTCGGCCAGGTAGTCGGTGAGGTCCTCGGCCATGCGCTTGGTCAGCGTGGTGGCCAGCACCCGCTCGCCCATGGCCACGCGCTTGCCGATCTCCGACAGCAGGTCGTCCACCTGGGTCAGCGCCGGACGCACCTCGACCTGCGGATCGACCAGGCCGGTCGGCCGCACCACCTGCTCCACCACCCGCCCGGCGTGCTCGGCCTCGTAGGGGCCGGGCGTGGCGGAGACGAAGATGGTCTGCGGGCTGACCGCCTCCCATTCATCGAAACGCATCGGCCGGTTGTCCAGTGCCGACGGCAGGCGGAAGCCGTACTCCACCAGGGTTTCCTTGCGCGAGCGGTCGCCCTTGTACATGGCGCCGACCTGGGGAACGCTGACGTGGGATTCGTCGATCACCAGCAGCGCGTCATCCGGCAGGTAGTCGTAGAGCGTGGGCGGCGGCGCGCCGGCCGGGCGTCCGGAGAGGTAGCGCGAGTAGTTCTCGATGCCGTTGCAGTAGCCCAGCTCGAGGATCATCTCCAGGTCGAAACGGGTGCGCTGCTCCAGGCGCTGGGCCTCCACCAGCTTGTTGTGCGAATTCAGGTACTCGAGGCGCTCCTTGAGCTCCTCCTTGATCCCGTCCACGGCCTCGACCAGGGTTTCCCGCGGGGTCACGTAGTGGCTCTTGGGATAGAAGGTAAAGCGCGGCAGCTTGCGAATCACCTCGCCGGTCAGCGGATCGAAGGCGGCGATGTTCTCCACTTCGTCGTCGAACAGCTCGATGCGGATCGCCTCCAGGTCCGATTCGGCCGGGAAGATGTCGATCACATCGCCGCGCACGCGGAAGGTGGCACGGGCGAAATCCATCTCGTTGCGGGTGTACTGCAGGTCGGCCAGGCGCCGCAGCAGGGCGCGCTGGTCGAGCTTATCGCCGCGATCGACGTGCAGGACCATCTTCAGGTACGTCTCGGGGCTGCCCAGGCCGTAGATGCACGACACGGTGGTGACGATGATCGCATCGCGCCGCTCCAGCAGCGCCTTGGTCGCCGACAGGCGCATCTGCTCGATATGGTCGTTGATCGACGCGTCCTTCTCGATGAAGGTGTCCGACGACGGCACGTAGGCTTCGGGCTGATAGTAGTCGTAGTAGGAGACGAAGTACTCCACCGCGTTGTTCGGGAAGAACGCCTTGAACTCACCGTACAACTGCGCCGCCAGGGTCTTGTTCGGTGCCAGCACCATGGTCGGGCGCTGCACCTGCTGGATGACGTTGGCAATGCTGAAGGTCTTGCCCGATCCGGTCACCCCGAGCAGGGTCTGGTGCGACAGGCCCGCGTCGATGCCCTCGACCATCTGGCGGATGGCCTCGGGCTGGTCGCCGGCCGGCTGGAATCGGGTGACGAGCTGGAACTCGGACATGACGGACCTCGTGGATGTCGCGGCAACTGTAAATTTAGCCAGTAGTCTATACCCAAATGCGCCCCCGGGGCGCGGGATTCAAGCCCGACCTGTGAACGTTCATGTCAATGGACCGGGCAATTCGACCAATGGTCGAAAAATATTTGCGCAAACAGCCGGAAAAGCTGCGCCAGACTGTCGCAGTGACCGGTCGGTATCACTATACTGACTCCCCGTTTGTGCACCGCTTCAGTGCCTTCGGCTGGAGCGTGGCGACCCCTATCACTCTCCTATCAGAGCCAAGGTAACAATGAGCCTGTTTTCCGCTGTCGAGCTGGCACCCCGCGACCCTATCCTGGGCCTCAACGAAGCATTCAACGCCGACCCACGCACCGACAAGGTGAACCTGGGCGTGGGTGTCTACTGCAATGAGGAAGGCCGCATCCCGCTGCTGCGCGCGGTAATCGAAGCCGAGACTGCCCGTGCCGCCCAGCACGCTTCCCGCGGCTACCTGCCGATCGACGGCATCGCCCAGTACGACCAGGCCGTGCAGAAGCTGATCTTCGGCGCCGAGTCGCCGCTGCTGGCGGCCGGGCGCGTGGTCACCGTGCAGGCCGTGGGCGGCACCGGCGCGCTGAAGATCGGCGCCGACTTCCTCAAGCGCCTGCAGCCGGGCGCCGTGGTGGCCATCAGCGACCCGAGCTGGGAAAACCACCGCGCCCTGTTCGAGAGCGCCGGCTTCCCGGTACAGACCTACCGTTACTACGACGCCGCCAGCCAAGACGTCAACCGCGCCGGCATGCTCGAGGACCTGAACAAACTGCCGGCCGGCTCGGTCATCGTCCTGCACGCCTGCTGCCACAACCCGACCGGTGTCGACCTGTCGCTGGACGACTGGAAGAACGTCCTGGAAGTGGTCAAGGCCAAGGGCCACATCCCGTTCCTGGACATGGCCTACCAAGGCTTCGGTGCCGGCATCGACGAAGACGCCTTCGCCGTGCGCCTGTTCGCCGAGTCGGGCCTTGAGTTCTTCGTTTCCAGCTCGTTCTCCAAGTCGTTCTCGCTGTACGGCGAGCGCGTCGGCGCGCTGTCGATCGTCACCGCCTCGAAGGACGAGAGCACCCGCGTGCTGTCGCAGGTCAAGCGTGTGATCCGCACCACCTACTCCAACCCGCCGACCCACGGCGCCAGCATCGTCGCCGCCGTGCTCAACAGCCCCGAGCTGCGCCAGATGTGGGAAACCGAACTGGCCGAGATGCGCGAGCGCATCCACGGCATGCGCAAGCAGATGGTCGAGCTGCTGGCCGAATACGGCGCCAAGCGCGACTTCAGCTTCGTCGGTCGCCAGTGCGGCATGTTCTCCTACTCGGGCCTGACCGTGGAGCAAGTGGCGCGCCTGAAGAACGAGTTCGGCATCTACGCCCTGGACACCGGCCGCATCGCGGTCGCCGCGCTGAACCAGAGCAACATTCACGTGGTCACCAAGGCCATCGTCGAAGTGCTGTAACTGCTTGATTGTCTTGGGGGAAGCTTGACTTCCCCCAGGCAGTCGGTAAGATACGCGCAGATTCCGCGATAGCTCAGTCGGTAGAGCAAATGACTGTTAATCATTGGGTCCCTGGTTCGAGTCCAGGTCGCGGAGCCAAATACTGAAAACCTCCAGATGCGCAAGCACTGGAGGTTTTTTCTTTTCAGGATCCGCCGCTTGTTTTCCGACTGCCCTCAACTATCGTCTGCCTGCGCACCCCGCGCAGCAACGACAGGGAGTCAACATGGACACCGTTCGCAATGCCCAGCAAGCCGTGGAAGTGGTCGCCGATCAATCCATCCTCGCCGCGCTGCAGAAGACGTTCGCGGTAGGCGGCTGCATCGTCGAGAATGCCACCGGCAAGGTGTTGAAGGCCATGCACAACAATGTGCTGATGCCCTACCCCGACAGCACCGCGCAACCCCCATTCCTGCCCCATGACCCGACAGCCCACGGCGAACGCCAACTGGTGCAGTGGTACTACGACAATCGCCAGGCCCTGAACCTGCCGCCGCCCAGCGCGCTCACCGTGGTGACCACCCTGGCCCCCTGCGCGATGTGTGCAGGCTCGCTGCTGACCGCCGGCTTCAATGTAGCGGTCAGCGCTATCGATACCTATGCCGGGGTCAACTACAACAGCCAGTTCGACTTTCCGACCCTGCCGCCGGAAGTCCGCCAGAAAGCCCAGCAGACCTGGGGCTACTACGCGGTAGACAAGCCTATCGATCGGCAGTACCAAGGCTCAACAGGCCCCGTCTTTGCGAAGGAGACCATCGACGCGCGGGTATTCAGCCTGACCGGCTCAATCTTCGACGCCAGCGTCAACACGGTACGCGATGCGAGCAACAACAGCGGCCTGGCGCCTGACAAGCTGAAGAACCCGGCATCGCTGCCGGCCCACAGCGCGGTGCGCAAGGCATTGACCGAACTCAGCCCATGGGCATTGACGGTCAAGTTCGACGACCCGCGCATGCCAGGTGCTGCCTTGGCCAAGCCCCTGACGGAAACCGCGCGCCATGCCGATACGATGAATGCCGTGGCCTTGCTGGATCCGTTCGGTAACCTGCTGGCCTGCCTTGGCGGCCAGGAAAAGCAGTCGCCCATCCGCACGGCGTTCATGGAAACCACACGCCGCTATGCCCTGATGCGCTGGCAGTTGATGAACAGCAACGACCCACAGGTCCGCGCCGAGGCGCAGCAATACCTCACCCATCCCAAGTACGGCACGTTCGTCTTCCTGTACATCCCCGATCCGCGCACCAGTGAGGCAGTGATGACCTTCGGTGCGTACGGCTCGACCATGGAAGGGCCTGTGCCGCAGTCGTTCCCGTCCAATCTGCAATACGTGCTGCTGCACCCGGGAGTGACGCCGCAGGCCGTGGCGCAGCTGGCGCAGAAGCTGCCGCCCTTCTACACCCAGAGCGTTCAGGTCGCCCCCAGCCAGGTGCTGGACGACGCCCTGATCCAAGCTGCGAAGGGCGCGCTGTAACCCCCTCGGTCAATCATCGGGACAGGGGCTCGGTCACTGGCCGCCCCTCGTCCACCAGGCTCCAGACCAGCAACTTTGCTGGCTCGGTCTTGCTGGCATTGCGCGACACGCTGTGCACGGTGCCCGGCGCCTCGTACCAGAACTCGCCGGCCTTGTAGGTTTTCTCCGGTTCGTCGTTGAGCTTGGAGGTCACCGCCCCTTCCAGTACATAGGCCATGACCGCTCCCGGGTGCTGATGGGCGGGCGATGCCTGGCCGGGGCCATAGCTGACCGTGAGCATCACGGCTTTCTTGCCGGGGGCGTTGGTGGGGAGTTGTTCCTGGAGAATCTTGACCTGGTCGGGCTTCTCGCCGTGGGCCCAGGTGGGCGATAACGGGGCGAGCAGGCCTAATGTCAGTAGGGCAATAGGTAGGCGGATGGATCGCATGGGGTTTCTCCTGAGGGGTATCTGCCTGCAGGTTAAGCCCAAGGTTATGAGGGGCAAATGGCCAATTCGCGGAAAAAACGGGAGGCCGATTGCCGGTTTATTGCTTTTAGCCCTTGCCCTTGCCCTTGCCCTTGCCCTTGCCCTTGCCGATCAAGAGTCTAGCGCCATAGCTCGCTAGCGGCAGCTGCGCCAGCCCAGGCGCCGCCCGTACTTTCGCGACTTCAGGAGGCCGAACGGAGGCCTTGCGGAGGGAGGTGACGGGCATGGATGCCCGTCAAGCGCTGGGGCCCAGGATGGGCCCTGCAGCGCGGTCC